>DASUVY010000185.1:0-39220 GCA_036378695.1 Candidatus Dormiibacterota bacterium | reverse complement strand
GAATTCGATCTGCTCCGCACCCTCGTCCAGAACGTCCCCTGTCTTTGGCATCGCTAGAGGCCTCCTCAATGAATAGAGAAGACTATAGCGAATCTACGCGAGCTGGTGGCACTCAGCGCGCCGCTTTCTTCACGAGCTTGGCGAGCTTGGCTTCGTCGTCGGCGGTCAGCTTCGTCAAAGCGAACGTCACCGGCCATACGTTGCCGTCATCCAGGTTGGCCGGATCGTTGAAGCCGAACGTCGCATACCTGGTCTTGAACTTCTCCGCCGGCTGGAACCAGCACACGACCTTGCCTGCCTTGGCGTAGGCGGGCATCCCGTACCAGGTCTTCGGCGCCAGGGTGGGCGCGCTGGCTGCGATCAGCGCGTGGATGCGCTCGGCCAGGGCGCGGTCTGAGGGTCGCATCTCGGCGATCTTCTCCAGCGCGTCCCTTTCGCCTTCGGCTCGACTGGCGCCGGCCTTGGCCTCCCGGGCGCGCTGCGCAATCGCGGCCCTTTCTTCGTCGCTGAACGTCTTCTTGGTCGGCATGCGCCCCATGCTAGGTGGCGCCTGGCGTGGCGCCTTCTTCAAAACTGCTCAATCTGGACCTGCCTTTCGCTCACCTCCCACAGCCGGCGTGCGGCCGCGTCGTCCTGCGCCGCAGCGGAGGGCGTCGCCCGCCGGCGGTCAGCGAAATAGCCGCCGCTCTGGCCCTCGGGCTCGGCTGCGTCGGCCAGCCAGACCAGCGTGTCCGCGCCCTGCTCGGGGGTGCGTGAAAACGGGCGCACCAGCGTCATGCCCAGCTGCATCAGGGCACCGTTGTTGCGGTTGAAGCCGCTGGCCACCAGGCCGGGATGGAAGCAGAACGCCTCCACGCCGCTGCCCTCCAGGCGACGGGCCAGCTCGCGCGTGAAGAGGATGTTGGCCAGCTTGGTCTGCGCGTAGCGCCGGAACCCGTAGGGTCCGTACGCGCGCTCTCCCGCGAGGTCGTCGAAGGGTATGCCGGAGGCGCCCTGGTGCGCCTCCGAGGCGGTGGTGATGACGCGCGCGGGCGCGCTCGCGCGCAGGCGCTCGAGCAGGAGCATGGTCAGCAGGAAGGGCGCCAGGTGGTTGACGGCCCAGGTCAGCTCGACGCCGTCCGCCGTCATCCGGCGCCGGCTGTTGACGGCGCCCGCGTTGTTGATCAGCACGTCGATGCGGGGGTACCGAGACAGGGCGTCGGCGGCGAGTTTGCGCACCGACTCCTGGGAGGCAAGGTCGGCGACGAGCACGTCGACCTCACCGCCGATGGCGGCCGCGGCCGTGCGGCCGCGTTGGGCGCTGCGGGCGCTGATCGTGAGCCGTGCGCCGCGGCGCGCCAGCTCCCGCGCCGCCGCCAGGCCGATGCCCTGCGTGGCGCCCGTGATCAGCACCCGTTTGCCGCCGACGCCGGTCCAGGTCATGTCTGAGGGAGGGCCGCCACGCCGGCGGCCCTCCCGCAAGTTAGCTCAGGCCGGGCAGGGGTTGCTGGACAGCACCTGCCGGAAATCGTTGAAGCGGTGGAACGCGGTTCCCTGCCCCCCGAAGATGAGGTAGTTCAGCGGAAGGAGCGTGCCGTACTGGTTGTTCTTCCCGAAGTCGCTGACGGTATGTCCCGGTACATCGTTGCCGATGATCCAGGCGCACGTGGACTGGTAGCCGCCGGTGCTGCTGAAGAAGGGGTAGAAGTCCACCGGCACGGCGTCATCGGTGAGCGGGATCAGCCGGCAGTTTACGCCCGTGTTCCGGTCACAGCCGTTGACCGGGCTCACGTCTGGGGCTTCGATGCGTGGCAGGTCGGCCTCGAACGCCATGCGGGCGTAGTTGCTCCCGCCCGAGCCTATGAGCGGGCTGCTGAACACGATCGGCGACGGCCGGCCCGGCGAACCATTGGGCCAGACGTCGAGGTAGGGGACGCCATCGAATCCGCTGTTGGTGTCGATGCACCCCGACACCTGCACCAGCGTCGAGGACGAGGCTGGGAAGCAGACGTTGTCGTCCTTGTCCGACGCCTCGGCGTCGCCGGCGGCGCCTTCGTTCTGGTTACAGCCGCCGGACGAGGTCACGTTGCTGCAGTAGTCGAAATGGCCGATCTCGTCGGCGAAAGCGATGTTGTAGGAGTGGGCCGCCCAGGGCACGCGCGTCAGCTCTGAGGACGTGCTGTACTCGGGATGGAAGTCGTAGGGCAGGTTGGTGCAGGTCGAGCCGTTGGGGTCATAGAGAACCTGTCCGAAACCGTTGGCGGCGCTCGAGGTCATCGAGCCCGACTGCCCGCTCGTGAGGTCGTTGAGCACGATCTGAAGCCCGTGCGCGGTGTCGCGCATCGACACCACTACGGTGTCGCCCGAACTCATGAAGAGGTCGGTGTCACGGTTGGGCGTGAAGGTGGCCAGGGTGGAGTTCACTGGGCTCGGCGGCGCGTGCGGAACCCCGCTCCTGGTGATGAAGGCGAAGTTCACGGGCTCGATGCTGACCGCGGCCTGGCAGTTGTGGTTGAGGTTCGTCCCGTGGAAGTAGTCACGCTCCAGGCTGTCGATGTTGAAGGCCGCGCACCACTGGGTGGAGTCGCAGCTGACGGCGGCCGGCCAGGTAGCCCACCCCGGCGGATAGAACTGCATCTCCATGAAGGCCGTCCCCGGGTGGGTGGCCATGGCGTCGGGCGCGCTGGGATCTGTGTTCTCGTGGATGTTGCTGTCGCTGTCCGGCGTGCAGGTCAGGCCGGGGTTGATCGGGTTGGCCGGGTCGCCCAGCGGCCTGGGAGCCGACTGCGTGTCGCACATCGCCATCCCGAACCAGAACGCAGGATGCAGCTGGAAGTTGAAGCTGGCGCCGCCGGCCGCGGGCGGGTCGCTGGGCAGCGTCAGCGTCCACTGCATGTGGTTCCCGCTGCCCGCCTTGCTTGAATAGAAGAGCGCCGAAGGCTCGTCGTGGCCTACGTAGTAGGGGAAGGCGCTGAGGTCGTCGACCTCGGCGCAGAGACTGCGGCTCTCGGCGCAGTCGATGTGGCTGTGTGCCGCCACCGCCGTGACCGGTGCCGGCGCCAGCGCGGTGGCAGGGACCAGGGCCACTGCGGCCAGCAGCAACTTCAGTCGTTTCATGCACACACCCCCTGTTCGCTGAACGGATCCTGAAGAAGAAGGCGAGCGTAGCAGCGCGCCGGCGGGTCGACAACAGGCCAAGCTGGGGCGCCCGGGGGGTAAGCGGGCGCTCCCAGCTACGCGCCCAGGCTAGGTCCGGTCGCTGCCCTCCTCGATGCCGGCGGCGACGCGCCCAATGTCGGCCTGGTCACACTCGGCCGATCGGTGCTAGCGTCGCCACGTTGGCTGCGGTCGCCGACTACATGAGCCGGGAGCTCCTGGTCGTGGAACCCAGCGTCGGGCTGGCTGAGGCGGCCTCGCTGATGGCGCAGCGCCGTGTGGGCTCGGTGCTGGTGATGCGCGGGTCCGAGCTGCTCGGCATCTTCACGGAACGGGACATCGTGCGCGCGGTCTCCCACGACGTGCTGGCCATGCAGGAGCCGGTGTCCGACTGGATGTCGCGGGAGCCGATCACGGTGACGCCTGAAACCGCGGTCGACGAGGCGCGCCGGCTGATGCTGGAGCACCACTTCCGACACCTGCCGGTGGCTCAGGACCAGCAGCTGGTGGGGATGATCTCGATGCGCGACCTGGCACGCGCCGCCGCCGAGGGTCGCGACTAGCCTCCGGCGGGCTAGCCGGCAGCCACCGGCTCTCGCGCGGCGAACAGCCGCACCCAGCCCTCGATCAGCTCCGGCTCGAACACCTCCAGCTCCTGGAAGATGGCGGCCGCGAACTCGACCGCGCCCACCGCCGGGGCCGTGATCAGCCCGCGGTCGGCGACCGCGCGGGCTTCGACGTAGTGGCGGGCGCCGCCGTAGCCCGGAGCGCCCTGCAGGAATTCGAGCGAGTTGCTGGTATGGCGGCGTTCATCGAGCAGCCCGGCCGCGGCCAGCCCGTAGGTGGCCCCGCAGATGGCGGCCACCGGCACCCCGGCGGCCAGGAACTCCGCCGCCTTGACCACAACCGCCTCCCCGGCGCCCGCCTCCCAGCTGTTGGCGCCGGGCAGGATCAGCAAGGCGCTGGTGGCGGGGTTGAGGTCCTCGACGACGAGGTCGGGCACCACTGAGAGCCCGCCCATGCTGCGCACGCGGGCCCAGTTGTCGGCGACCGTGCGCACGCGGTAGCGGCCCGGGTCCCGCTGCCAGGCGGGATCGTTCAGGCGCGCCGCCGCGTAGCTGGGTTCCCAATCCGCGAAGGTGTCGAGGACGTAGAGATGGACGCTGCGCGCGGCCATCAGCGGGTCACGGCGCCGTCGGGCTCGGGCTCCGGCGCGAAGATGCGCAGGCGCCGCCGCTGCTCGGCTTTCGCCACCCGCTCGGCCAGCTCCACCCGCGCGAAGTACATCAACAGCTCGTCGTTCATCACCATGTCGACAGGCTACCGGGCAAATAGGACAGGTTCCGCCCTCATTGCCCGTAATATGACCTCGTTGGACAACTCTTTCGGGCGCCTGCTGACGCTGCTCGAGCTGCTCCAGGCCTACCGCCGGCTCAGCGCCCGGGAGATCGCGCAGCGCCTGGAGGTCGACGTCCGCACCGTGCGCCGCTACGTGGCCGGGCTGCAGGAGATGGGCATCCCCGTCGAGGGCGAACGCGGCGCCGCCGGCGGTTACCGGCTACGGCCCGGCTTCCGGCTGCCGCCGCTCATGTTCAGCAACGAGGAGGCGCTGGCGGTGGTGCTCGGACTGCTGGCCGCCCAGCACCTGGGACTGCTCGCCCAGGGCGCGGCCGTCGAGGGCGCCATGGCCAAGCTGGACCGGGTACTGCCCGACCAGCTCCGCGGTCGCGTGCGGGCGGCCCAGGGCAGCCTGGCGCTGCCGGAAGCGATGGCGCGCGGCACCGCCGATCCCGCACTGGTGCTGCAGCTGAGCGCGGCGGCCGGTGACGGCCAGCGCGTCCAGCTTCGCTACAAGGCGGCTGACGGGAAGGTCACCGATCGCCGGCTAGATCCCTACGGGGTCGCCTTCCAGAGCCGCGCCTGGTACCTGGTGGGCTGGGACCACTTGCGCAGCGATCTGCGCACGCTGCGCCTAGACCGCATCGTCCAGTGCCAGGTGACCGCCGAGCGCTTCCGGCGGCCCAAGAGATTCGACGTGCGGGCCCACGTCCAGGAGGCGATCGCCCGGGCCCCCTGGCGCTGGGAGGCGGAGGTCCTGCTGGAGACCAGCCTGCGCCAGGCGCGCCGGCGCATCCCACCCACGGTCGGCGTGCTCGAGGAGAGAGCGGACGGGGTCCTTCTGCGCCTGGGCGCCGAAGAGCTGGACTGGATCGCGCGCTTCCTGGCCGGCCTGGACGTTCCCTTCCGGGTGCTGCGGCCGGATGAGCTGCGAGCGGTGCTGGCCGCGCACTGCCAGCGCCTGCTGGCGATCGCTTAGCGCGGCTGCCAGCCGGGGACCGTCCGCCAGCGCGAGCCGTCGTACCAGTAGGCGCCGTCCGGCGAGCGCTGGGCTCCCGGCGGCACGGAGGTATCGGCGTCGTGCCAGCCGGCCCCGTCCCACCAGTAGCGACCATCGCCCGAGAGCGTCAGCGAGGGCGCGGCCGCGGCCGCGGCCGCCGCCGGCGCCGGCGAGCGGCGGCGCAGGAAGAGCGCGATCACGCCCGCCAGCACGGCGACCACCAGGACGATGCCGGTGAAGAGGCCCAGCAGGGCCGGGTTGATGGCCGGGCTCGAGCCGGAGTTCGAGCCGCCCGACTGTGGCAGCGTGTTGGCCGGGGCGAACGTGTACTCGGCCTTGGCCTGGGTGAGCACGCGGTTGCTGTCCACGCCGTTGCGGTTGCCCATGACGACGACCAGGTTGAGGTTCCCTTTCACGAAAACGACGGCGTCCGACGGGAAGCCGTCGGAGGACTTGAAGTGGGCGCCGTAGGCCGGGTTCAGGCCGGGCGTGTCGAAGAAGCCCTTGAAGTCCGTGTTGGAGGAGTCGCCGGTCTTGCTGGCGCCGAAGTAGTCGCGCGCGCCGCTGTTGAGCTTGAACTCGTAGACGCCCTCCACCAGGACCATCCCGGTCGCCTGCTGCACCCATCCCTTCTCGTAGCCGCGCGTGAACTGGTCCTTGGTCAGGCGCTGGCGGGCCGCGTTGGCGTCGCTGGAGTTGCTGGCGATGGCGTTCGCGTCCTGGGGCCCGAAGTTGCTGCTGCCGCCGTTGGGCACCGCCTGGAAGTCGGAGCTGGGCGGGTCGACCAGCACGCCGGCGAGGTCGGGCGGGTTGGTCGCGGCCAGCACCGGGCTCGCGCCGAGGAGCCAGAAGGTCACAACAGAAAGCAGCGCCGCCCGCGCCAGCCTCACAGTGGGGTCAATTATCCGGTGGCTCGCCCGCGATGGCGCGCACCAGGGCCAGCGCGCGGCGGCGGGGCTGCCGGAGCATCGGCAGGTTGGCCAGCGAGACCAGGCGCACGATCAGGTCGGCCGTTTCGTCGATCAGCTCCAGCGTCTGCAGGCGGCCCGGCGAGCCGTCCATGATCCAGAAGTAGAGGACGCCCATCTGGTACAGCCAGAGCAGGCGGGGCAGCTCGGCGGCCACGTCCGCGGCCAGCCGGGCGTCGGAGTCGCGCACCACCTCGGCGTAGAGCCCGATCACCTGGTTGCGCATCGCGGTCGACTCGGCGCCGAAGGGATTGAGTGGGCTGCGGGGGTCGGCGACCGTGCTGAACAGCGAGCCGGCGACCTCGTGGAAGGGCTCGCAGGTCATCACGATCGCGCGCAGGACGCCGCGCAGGCGGCCGGCCAGCGAGTGCTCGCGCGCCAGCACCGGCGCGCAGGCCTCGCGATGCAGGACGTGCAGGTGGCTGTAGAGCTCCAGGATGAGGTGCTCTTTGGACGGGTAGTAGTGGTAGGAGCTGCCCAGCGAAACGCCCGCGCGATCCGCGATCGCGCGCATCGTGGTTGCCTCGTATCCATGCACCCGGAACAGGTCCAGGGCGGCCTGGAAGATGGCCGCCCTGGTGGCTTCGCCCTTGCTGGTGACGGCCAAGCTCAGCTCGAGGGCGCGGACTGCGCGGACTGGGCCGCCTGCTGGCGGTAGTACTGCTCCGCGTATCGCCGCGCCTGCGTGGACCGCCGCACGCGATGCAGGACGAAAAGGTTGCCGAAATGCAGCGCGCCCAGGATGAGCAGGACCAGCCCCAGCATGGTCACCAGCGTCTGCACCATGTCGGCGACCGTCGTGGGCATGCCGGCGGCGTTGATGAGCAGCGCCACCGCGCCCAGGTTGACCAGGTAGAAGCCGACCAGCAGCAGGTGGTTGACCGAGTCGCCCAGCTCCTCGTCCGCCATCACATCGACCAGGAAGCGACGCCCGTTCTTATGAAGCGTGCGCCCCACGTACACGGTCATCGCCACGCTGGTCACCACGTAGACCAGGTAAAGAACCAATCTGAGATCCATCGCCGTCGCACCTCCAGCCGATTTATTGAACGTGTTCAATTTCAGAGGATAGACAGGCCCGCTGGAGAAGTCAATGGTTTTTGAACGTGTTCGACTAAGGTGCCGAGACCGGAGCCGGACGCGAGCTCAGAGCCTGCTTACGAGCAGGCGTTGCTGCCCCAGGCGACGGTGCAGGCGATGTCGGAGAACATGTTCTTGATCTGGGCCCCGGTCGTGATCAAAACCACGATCACCACGACCGACACCATCACCAGGATCAGGGCGTACTCGACCATGCCCTGGCCTGACTGGCCCTTGCGGAGACGGTTCACCGAGCGCGCAGCATAGGGCCGTGCGCTCACCGTGTCACCTTCGACGGGGGATTCCATCGTGCCCAATTCAACGCGGGCCGGCGGAAAAGTGGTCGCTAACGGTCGAAAAATTCTTCTCCGGTCAGCTCTCGACCGCCGCCACGCCGACGGGGCAGCTGACGCCGGTGCCGCCCAACCCGCAGTAGCCGTTGGGGTTCTTCCGCAGGTACTGCTGGCGGTAGTCCTCGGCGAAGTAGAACTCCGGCGCCGGCTCGATGGAGGTCGTGATCGGGCCGTAGCCGGCACGCTCCAGGACGGGCTGGTAAGCCACCATTGACCGCACCGCCGCGGCCAGCTGCGCGTCGCTGTGCGTGAAGATGGCGGAGCGATACTGCGTGCCCACGTCGTTGCCCTGGCGCATGCCCTGGGTGGGATCGTGCGACTCCCAGAACACCTTCAAGAGCGCGTCATAGGACACCTGCTGGGGGTCGTAGACCACGCGCACGGTTTCGGTGTGACCGGTCATTCCCGAACAGACCTCTTCGTAGGTCGGGTTGGGCGTGTATCCGCCTTGGTAGCCGACGGCCGTGGAGATCACTCCCGGCACCTGCCAGAAGGCCTTTTCGGCGCCCCAGAAGCAGCCCAGCGCGAATTCGGCGACCTCGGCGCCGGCCGGTACCGGCTCCCCTACGTAAATCGGCTGGTCACGGCCCGGCAGCGCCTGCTCGGGAGTCGGCATCTCGGTCTTGTGTCGGGAGAACAACCACATCTCGTCTGGAAGCGTACCCGCTGGCGAGGATCCCCAATCCAATTCCGAAGGCGGCCAGCGCCAGCGCCACCAGGACCACGTAAATCGCATGGATGCCGGCGGCCAGCTGGGCCCGCGCGGCCAGCGGGTCGGAGGCGCCGCGCACGTACACCTGGACCAGCACGCCCATCAGGGAAACCCCCACCGCGCCACCGATCGTGCGTGCGAACTGGTTCATCGCCGTGGCCGCGCCCCGGCGGGCCCAGGGCACGCTGTTCTGGATCACGATCAGCAGCGGCGCCGAGAAGGTGCCCAGGCCGGCGCCCATGACCAGCGAGGCAGCGGCGTCCCAGACCACGCCCCCGGCTCCCGCGCGGGGGCCCAGCGCCAGCATCGCCGTTGACACCACTAGGAGCGCTGTGCCTGCGAGCACCAGCCGGTGGTAGCCGACCCGCACCATGATCCAGCCGGCCGTGGTGGAGGCCAGCGGCCAGCCGATCGACATCGCGCCCACCGCGACTCCGGCGGCGTAGACCGAGCCGCCATAGACCCGCTGCACCTCCAGCGGGAGGTAGGCGGTGACGCCGAACAGGAGGGTTCCCCCCACGGCCGCCAGCAGGACCGCCGGGCCGATGACGCGGTCCCGCAACAGGTCCAGCGGCAGCACCGGCTCCTGGCTGCGGGCTTCGACCACGCCGAAAACCGCCAGCACGGCCAGGGCGAGCAGCAGCACGGGCCAACTGGGAGTCGCGCTGGCGCTGCCCGCACCCAGTCCCCAGAGCAGCAGCGCGATGCCGGCGGTCAGTAGCACGCTGGTGCGCAGGTCGAGGCGGCCGCCCACCGCAGCCGGGCGCTGCTCGCGATAGCCGATGACCAGGGCGGTGGCGATGACACCGACCGGCAGGTTGATGAGGAAGATCCAGCGCCAGCCGGTGGTCGAGACGAAGAACGCGCCCAAAGCGGGCCCGACGATGGCCGCTATCGCCCACATAGCGCTGAAGAAGCCGCTCAGCCGCGCCCGCTGCGCCATCGGGAAGACGTCGCCCAGGATCGTGAAGACCAGCGGCTGCACGCAGCCGGCGCCGATGCCCTGGGCGGTGCGGAAGGCGATCAGCCAGCCCATGCCGGGGCTGGCGGCGCAGAGCACCGAGGCGACCACGAAGATCGCGATCCCCGCCAGCAGCACCGGCTTGCGCCCGCGCAGGTCGGCGAGCCGGCCCCACAGCGGCACGCTGGTGGTGGCGGTGATCAGGTAGCCGCTGAAGACCCACGGATAGAGGGAGAACTGGCCCAGCTCGCGGGCGATCGAGGGCAGGGCGGTGCCGACCACGGTGGAGTCCATGGCCGCCACGAACATGGACAGCATCAGGCCGGCCATCAGGCGCACCAGGGCGGGCGTCCAGGGCCGGCGGTCGATGCGGTCGCGGTCCATCATTGGTCCCATGGTGCGGGAGATCGTGGTGCCGCCGTTGGAGGGCGCCACCGATGTCACGCTGGGGGCCTGGCTGCGCCAGGCCGGGGAGCGCGTGGAGGCCGGTGACCCGGTGGCTGAGGCGCTGACCGACAAGGTCAACGCGGAGATCGAGTCGCCCTATGCGGGCGTGGTGGAGGAGCTGCTGGTCGAGGTGGGGGGCCCGATCGCCCCCGGCCAGGCCATCGCCCGCATCCGCACCGACTGAGCGGGCCTCAGACGCCGTTTGTATACAGATCCAGGCGTCGGGTCGGGCCCAGCCCCCGCGTTTGTATACAAACGGCCTGCTCAGCTCCCCCGCAGGCGCGCTTCCAGGCCCTCCACGTCGAGCTTGGGCTGGGGGTAGGCCGGGTTCATCTCCTCCAGCGTGCCGGTGAGGATCTGCGCCACGGCCCAGTTGCGGAACCACTTGCGGTTGGCCGGCACCACGTACCAGGGCGCCCACGGCGTCGCGCAGCGCGCGATGGCCAGGTCGTAGGCCGCCATGTACTCGTCCCAGCGGCCTCGCTCGACGAGGTCGTTCTCGCTGAACTTCCACCGCTTGCCGGGGTCACGCAAGCGCGCGATCAGGCGCTCGCGCTGCTCCTCGTAGGAGATGTGGAGGCAGATCTTGATGACGGTCATCGCGCGCTTTTCGACGAGCTCTTTCTCGAAACGGTTGATCTGCCCGTAGCGCCGCTCCAGCGCGCCCTCGTCCAGGGTCTTCTTGACCCGCGGCACCAGCACGTCCTCGTAGTGCGAGCGGTTGAAGATCACGATCTCTCCGGGCTGCGGCAAAGCCCGCCGGATGCGCCAGAGGAAACCGCGCCTCGCCTCCTCCGGCGTCGGCTCGCGAAACCCGACCACGCCCACACCCTGCGGGTTCATCTGCGCCATCACGTGCTTGACCGTGCCGTCCTTGCCCGAGGTGTCCATCCCCTGCAGCACGACCAGCAGGCTCCGGCGTCCCTCGGCGTGCAGCCGGTCTTGCAGCTCGGCCAGCCGCTTGGCGCCCTTGGCCAGCCCGCGCTCGGCCTGCCCGCGATTCACACCGAGTCGTCCGTCCGGGTCGACCCCGGCGAGGCTGAAATGGCCGAGGGCGACGTGGGCGAGGAGCCGCTCGCGTAGGTTCATGACCATATCCTCGCCGACTCGAGCCGACCTCGAAGCCGCGCGCGGCCTGCTGCTGGACGACGTCCTGGCGCCCGGCCTCCGGGTCGTCTTCTGCGGCATCAACCCCGGCCTCTACACCGCCTGGGCCGGCCACCACTTCGCCCGCCCGGGCAACCGCTTCTGGAAGGCGCTCCATCTCTCGGGCTTCACGCCGCGGCTCTTCCGACCCTCCGAGCAGCGCGAGCTGCTGGGGCTCGGCCTCGGCCTCACCAACCTGGTCGCCCGCACCACGGCGCGGGCCGACGAGCTGTCGGACGGGGAGCTGAAGGCCGGCGCCGAAGCGCTCAAAGGAAAGCTCGAGCGCTACCGGCCGCGCTGGCTGGCGGTGCTGGGCGCCGGCGCCTACCGCGTAGCATTCGCGCAGCCTCGCGCCCGGCTGGGCCCGCAGCGGGACGGGCGCACCTGGGTGCTGCCCAACCCCAGCGGGCTCAACGCCCATTACCAGCTGCCGGCGCTGGTCGAAGAGTTCCGCAGGCTCAGGACAGAGGTCGAAAGCGAGGCGGGCGCTGCTCCACGTAGGACGCCACCCCTTCCTTGAAGTCCTCGGTCTCCAGCGACTCCTCCATCAGCTTGATGGACTCCCGAACCGCCGTCTGCAGGTCGGTCGAAGCGTGCCCGTACACCTGGCGCTTGATCACCGCCATCGAACCCGGCGGGCAGTTGGCCGCCAGGTCGCGCGCGTAGGCGGTCGCCGCCCCCAGGACCTGGTCGCCGGGGACGACGCGGTTGACCAGACCCATCTCGAGCGCCTCCTCGGCCAGGAAGACGCGCGCGGAGAGCAGGATGTCCAGCGCCCGCGCCGTCCCCACCAGGCGCGGCAGCAGCCAGGAGGAGCCGTACTCGGCGATCAGGCCGCGTCGCGCGAAGGCGGACGTGAACTTGGCGCCGGAGGCGGCGAAGCGGAGGTCGCAGCAAAGCGCGATCACCAGCCCCAGCCCCGCGCAGGAGCCGTTGACCGCGGCGATCACCGGCTTGGGCACCTCGATGGCCTCGGTCGGCAGCACCCGGCGCTCCTCGCCGACCACCGCCGCGCCGCCGCCGATCGACTCCAGCAGTGAGATGTCGGCCCCCGCGCAGAAGCCCTTGCCGGCGCCGGTCACCACCACCGCCCGCACCTCGGGATCGCGCGCCGCCTGCTCCAGCGCCGACGACCACCCCTCGCCCATCTCGCGCGTCCAGGCGTTGAGGCGGTCGGGCCGGTTGAGGGTGATGGTCGCCACCCCCTCGGCGACTCCATACAGGACGGGTTCTGTCGAGATCATGCTGCGACACTAGCAGGGGGATGGCGGAGCGGCGGCGAGGGGTTCGGGGACCAGGTGGTCCGGGTGCTAGGAAGCGCCGAGCACCGCAGGGAGCGCAGCCGGAGCTGCGTGAGCGAGGAGCGCAGAAGCTGACAACGCAGACGGGCCGCATGGGCCCCGAAGATCCGTCGGCGTTCCGCCAGCCCACTGCGGGACCGATGAGTGCGGTGCTCGAGCTCTTCAACCCGCCCGCGCGAGCCTGGTTCGAGGGCGCCTTCGAGGCGCCCACCGAGGTGCAGGAGAAGGGCTGGCGCGCGGTCGCCGGCGGCCGGCACACGCTGATGACCGCGCCGACCGGCAGCGGCAAGACGCTGGCCGCCTTCTTCTACGCACTGGACCGGCTCAGCACGACGGGCCGCGCTGACGGTGTTCGGGTTCTCTACATCTCGCCGCTCAAGGCGCTGGCCGTCGACGTCGAGCGCAACCTGCGCGCCCCCCTTCAGGGCATCCGCCGGCAGGCCGTCCAGATGGGCCTGGAACCGCCCGAGATCGCGGTCGCCATCCGCTCCGGGGACACCCCGAGCCAGGAGCGGCGGCAGATCGAGCGCCACCCGCCCGACATCCTGATCACGACGCCGGAGTCGCTCTTCCTGCTCCTGACCAGCGCCGCCCGCCGCATCCTGGCCACGGTCGAGACCGTGATCGTGGACGAGATCCACTCCGTCGCCGCCACCAAGCGCGGCGCCCACCTGGCGCTGAGCCTGGAGCGCCTCTCCGCCCTCACGGCCAAGGACCCCCAGCGGATCGGGCTGAGCGCGACCCAGCGCCCGCTCGAGGAGGTGGGCAAGTTCCTGGTCGGGCCCGAGCGGGAGGTGGAGATCGTCGACGCCGGCCGCCGCAAGACGCTGGAAATCACGGTCGAGGTCCCGGTCGAGGACATGGGCGACCTCGAGAAGAGCGCGGCCCAGGTGGTGACCGACGAGATCATCCCGCGCAAGTCGATCTGGCCCGCCATCCATCCCCGGCTGCTGGAGCTGATCCAGCGCCACCGCAGCACCATCGTCTTCGTCAACTCCCGCCGCCTGGCCGAGCGTCTGGCCACGCGCCTCAACGAGCTGGCCGAAGAGGACCTGGTCAAGGCGCACCACGGCTCCATCGCCAAGGAGCAGCGCCAGCAGATCGAGGACGCGCTCAAGGCCGGGCAGCTCAGGGGCATCGTCGCCACCAGCAGCCTCGAGCTGGGCATCGACATGGGCGCGGTCGACCTCGTGATCCAGGTCGAGGCGCCGCCCAGCGTGGCCGCCGGCATGCAGCGCATCGGCCGCTCCGGCCATTCGGTCAACGAGATCTCGCGGGGGACGATCTTCCCCAAGTACCGCGGCGACCTCCTGGAATCGGCGGCGGTCGTCGAGGGGATGCTGGCGGGCGAGATCGAGACCACGCGGGTCCTGCGCAACCCGATCGACGTGCTGGCCCAGCAGATCGTGGCCATGACCGCGCTCGACGAGTGGAAGGTCGACGACCTGAAGGCGCTGGTGCGCCGCACCTACAGCTTCGAGTCGCTGGGCGACCGCGCCTTCGAGGCGGTGCTCGACATGCTGGCCGGCCGCTATCCCAGCGACGACTTCGCCGAGCTGCGCCCGCGCGTGGTCTGGGACCGCGTCAACGGCATGATCCGCGGACGCGCCGGCGCGCAGCGGCTGGCGGTCACCAACGCGGGCACCATCCCCGACCGCGGCCTTTACACCGTGAACCTGCTCGAGGACGGCCGACGGGTGGGGGAGCTGGACGAGGAGATGGTTTTCGAGACGCGACCGGGCGAAACCTTCGTGCTGGGCGCCAGCACCTGGAAGATCGCGGACATCACGCCCAACCAGGTGCTGGTGGTGCCGGCGCCCGGCGAGCCCGGGAAGATCGCTTTCTGGAAGGCCGACGCCCTGGCCCGGCCGGTCGAGGTCGGGCGCCGCCTCGGCCGCATGACGCGGGAGCTGGTGGGCGCCGGCGCGGAAGCCGCCACCACCCGGCTGATGGAGAATGCCGGCTTTGACGAGCGCGCCGCCAAGAACCTGCTCGCCTACCTGACGGACCAGGCGGCTGCCACCGGCGCCGTGCCCGACGACCGCACGATCGTGGTCGAGCGCTTCCGCGACGAGGTGGGCGACTGGCGGGTCTGCATCCTCACGCCTTACGGCGGGCGCGTGCACGCGCCCTGGGCACTGGCCCTGCAGTGGAAGCTCTCGGAGCGCTTCGGCGAGGTGCAGTCTCTGTACACGGACGACGGGCTGGCGCTGCGCTTCCCGGACGCCGACGAGCCGGTGTCGCTGGACGACCTAGTGCTGGACCCCGAGGAGGTCCGCGAGCTGGTCACGGCCCAGCTGCCCGGCTCCGCCATGTTCGCGTCTCATTTCCGGGAGAGCGCGGCCCGGGCGCTGCTCCTGCCCAAGCGCAAGCCGGGCCAGCGCACGCCGCTCTGGCAGCAGCGGCAGCGCTCGGCGTCGCTGCTCCAGGTCGCGGGCCAGTTCCCGGACTTTCCGATCCTGGCCGAGGCCTTCCGCGAATGCCTGTCCGACGAGTTCGACCTGGACGCCCTGCAGGAGCTGCTGGCGCGCGTGCGCGCGCGCGAGGTCCGCGTGGTGGAGGCCGACACCGACCGCGCCAGCCCCTTCGCGGGCTCGCTGCTGTTCGACTACGTGGGCCAGTTCCTGTACGAGGGCGACGCGCCGCTGGCGGAGCGGCGGGCCCAGGCCCTGACTCTCGACCGGGAGCTGCTGGCCGAGTTGCTGGGCGCCGAGGAGCTCCGCGAGCTGCTCGACCCCGATGCCATCCAGCACACCGAGCTGGAGCTGCAGGGCCTGCTCCCCGAGCGATTCCCGCGCGACCCCGACGAGGCCCATGACCTCCTGGTGCGGCTGGGCGACCTGACCGCGGACGAGGCAGCCGCGCGCGGCATCTCGGGCGAGTGGCTGGAGGAGCTGACGCGGCAGCGGCGGGCGGTGCGAGCGCGCGTGGCCGGCGAGTGGCGTTTCTTCGCCGCCGAGGACGCCGCCCGCTATCGCGACGCCCTCGCCGTCGCCATCCCACCCGGCCTGCCGCTTTCGCTGCTGGAGCCGGTGGAGCAGGCGCTGGAGTCGCTGCTGCGCCGGTACGCGCGCACGCACGTGCCCTTCATCGCGGCCGACCCCATTCGGCGCTGGAAGCTGCCGGTGACCGAGGTGGAGGCGGCGCTTTCCCGGTTGGTGGCGCGCGGCGAGCTGTTGTCTGGCGAGTTCCATCCCGGAGGCGCCGGGCGAGAGTTTTGCCACCCCGAGGTGCTGCGCACGATTCGCCGCCGCTCGCTGGCCGCATTGCGCCGCGAGACCGAGCCCGTGGAGCCGGTGGTCCTGGCCCGTTTCCTTCCCCAGTGGCACGGGATCGGCGCCGAGGCGCGCGGCCTCGACCGTTTGCTGGAGGTCGTCTTCACACTGCAGGGCGTCGCCATCCCGGCCTCGGTGCTGGAGCGCGACGTGCTGGCGGCGCGGGTCGCCAGCTACGCGCCGCACCAGCTGGACGAGCTGATCTCGATGGGCGAGGTGGTCTGGGCCGGTCGGGGCGCCCTCGGCCCCGGTGACGGGCGGGTCGCCCTTTACCTGCGCGGCGAGGCGCCCCGGCTGCTGACCCTCCCCGAGGAGGTGCCGTCAGAGCCGGTGCACCGGGCACTGCGCGAGCGGCTGGCCCGCGGGGCCGCGTTCTTCCGCGACCTCTACGCGGCCGCCGGCGGCGGGGACCAGGAGACGGTGTTGGACGCACTTTGGGACCTGGTCTGGGCCGGTGAGGTGACCAACGACGTCTTCAGCCCGCTGCGCACCCTGGGCCCGGCCCCGCGCCGCAGCGGCCCGGGCCGGCGGCCGCGGCTGCCGACCCTGACGCAGCCTCGGGCGGCGGGTCGCTGGTCATTGGTCCGCGACCTGGTCGGCGAGGGCGCAGCGCCCACCGAGCGCCTGCACGCCGAGGCCGGCGTGCTCCTGCAGCGCCACGGCGTGCTCACGCGGGAGGCGGTGGTCGGCGAGGGCTGGGCGGGCGGCTTCGCGGCGCTCTATCCGGTGCTGCGGGCCATGGAGGAGGCGGGCAAGATCCGGCGCGGGTACTTCGTGCAGGGCCTGGGCGGCTCCCAGTTCGCGCTGCCCGGCGCCGTCGACCGGCTGCGCGGGGCGCGCGAGCCCGAGGGCCGCATCCTGGCCCTGGCGGCGACGGATCCCGCCAACCCCTATGGGACGCTGCTGGGCTGGCCCGAGACCGCCGGCCGGCCCGCGCGCGCGGCGGGCGCCTACGTCGTGCTGGAGGACGGCGAGGTGAAGCTCTATCTGGAGCGCGGGGGGCGCTCGCTGCTCACCTTCGGCCAGGTGGACGTCGGGCACGTGGCCGCGTTGATGGGCGTCCTGAAGCAGGTCAAGGTGGAGATCCAACGGGTGGACGGAGTGGACGTGAATGCGTCCGCGCTGGCACCGCGCCTGCGTGAGGCCGGGTTCGGGAGCTCTCCCCGGGGCATGGTCTTCTGGCCCAAGGCCCCGCGCGCCAGTGCCTGAGGGCGACACCATCTGGCGTGCGGCCGCGCGGCTGCGGCCGCGGCTGGTCGGCAAGCGCGTGCTGGCCGCGCGCCCGGCGCCGCTGGCGCGGCTGGCGGGTGCCACCGTCACCGCGATCGACACCCACGGCAAGCACCTCTTCGTGCGCTTCGACAGTGGACTGTCGCTGCATACGCACATGCGCATGACCGGCGTCTGGCACACCTATCTGCCGGGCGAGCCGTGGCGCCGCCCCGAGCGCCTGGCGCGCGCCGTGCTGGAGGTCGAGGGCGCGGTCGCCGTGCTCTTCAACGCGCCGCAGGTGGAGCTGACCGGAACCGACGACCACACGTCCCACCTGGGCCCCGACATCCTGGCCGCCGATCTGGACATCGACCGCGTCCTGCGCCGCGCGCGCTCGCTGGGCGACGTTCCCATCGGCGAGCTGCTGCTGGACCAGCGGGTGACGGCCGGCATCGGCAACATCTGGCGCAACGAAGCGCTCTGGATGCAGCGCGTCAGCCCTTGGCGCGGCATCGCTTCACTCACCGACGAGGATCTGCGCGCGCTGTTCGCGTGGGTGCATAAGGAGATGAGCTCCCACCTGCGCGGTCCCTACCGGCGCAGCGCCGTGCACGGACGCGGCGGCCGTAACTGCCCTCGCTGCGCGACCCCGATCAGCGTGCGCGCGCAGGGCACGCACGCGCGCCTGACGTACTGGTGCCCGACCTGTCAGTACCAGATGACCGGCTCGCCGCCGGTCGCGCCGTCGGGCAGGCAGCGGGCCTCGCCGCGCGCGTAGCGGGCGGCCGTCCAGGCGGCGGCCGCGGCGTCCAGGAGGTCGTCCGCGGCCGCCAGCCCGGCCTCGCCCAGCCGGCGCGGTAGCCGGATCCCCTCGGCGTCCAGCAGCCGCAGCCGCTGCCACATCCCGCTCCACGACTTCTTGCGGTGCGGCAGTGGCGCGCCGGCCATGCTCAGGAAGCTGACCTCCGGGTGCACCTCGAACACGCGCCCGGCCGCCGCCGCGGCCAGCGGCGCGACCTCGGTGATGGCCCCTCGCAGCGCGTGCGCCTGCGCGCTCACGCCCAGCCCGGCCCGAAAGGGCTGGTCCAGGATCTCCCGCGCCGGCGTCGCGAACACGCTGGAGCGGCGCGGGCCGAGCAGCCGTGCCGCGGCCACGTCGCAGGCCCGGCGGCCGCTGAGCGGCAGGCCGATCGGGATGTCCACACCGATCGCCGCAGCATCCGCAAAAGCGTCGAGCAGCGCCGGCATGGCGGCGAACACCGAAGCGCACGCGAAGGCGCCGCCCCGCAGCGCGACCGCCACCCAGCGCCCGGCCCAGCGGTCCACTCCGACCACCAGCGGCGCAGATCCCGACTTGTCAGCCGGCAGCATGACCGGTTATGTTGCCGCATCAAGAATCGCCGTCCGGGGAGACGGCGACGCGAAGAGACAGGATTTCAGCGGGGAGGTTGGGGGATGACTCCAAGACGCGTCTACGTCTTGCTGGCCGCCCTGGCGGTCACGGTTTTCACGGCGGGCACGGCGCCGACGACAATGGCCGCCAAGAAAAGCACCGGTGCGCCCCTGTCGGACGTCGGGCTGCGCGAAGCGCAGTACGAGGAGATGCGCGCCTTCCCGGGGGCCGCTGTTCCCAACGGCGCCTTTGCCGCCTTGCGCACGCAGGCCTCCGCCATCGCCGCCACGGGCGGTAAGTGGCACGAGCAGACCACCCAGCCCTACAACGCCGAGCCGGCCGGCTACACGGACCCGGTCTGGTCGAACGCCATCCCCGCGCCGGGGGCCGGCTTCTCCCTCGTCGGCGGCCGGGTCACGGCCTTCGCCGCCGACCGCGGCACGATCTACGCCGGAACCGCCGACGGCGGTGTGTGGAGGCTGGCCGCGGGCAGCAGCGCGTGGCAGCCGCTGACGGACCAGCTGGCCACCCTCTCCATCGGCGCTCTCGCCATCAACCCCGCCGACGGCTCGCTCTGGGTGGGCACCGGCGAGGCCAACACCAACTTCGACTCGCTGCAGGGCACGGGCGTGTACCGCATGGGCTCTGACGGAACGTTCACCCAGGTGGGGGGCAACGCGCTGGTCAGCCGCAACCTCTACCAGCTGACCTTCGACGGCATCGGTGGCGTCTACGCCGCCACCAACCAGGGTCTCTTCAAGACCGACGCCAGCGGCACCGGCGCCTGGTCAGTGGCCCTGATGCCGGACGTGACGCAGTCCTTCCCGCCCTACACCAACCACATGACGACAGTGGTGGTCGATCCCAACTCGGGCGGCCAGCACGTGATCACCGTCGACGGCTGGCGCGGCGGCAGCGGCGGCTCGCTCGCCTTCAATGGGATCTACGAGTCGACCGACGCCGGCGCCCACTTCACCGAGGTCGCGCCCACCGGCAACCTTGCGCAATCGGACATCGGCCGGGTGTCGATGGCCTACGCCTCGGACGGCCGCCTGTACGCGGTGGTCGAGTCGGCCAACCTACTGATCTCCGGCAGCCTCTCGGTCCTGCGTGGTGTCTTCGTCTCCAGCACGGGCACCGCCAAGGGACCCTGGAAGCTCATCGCCGACGAAAAGACGCTGCAGAACTCGGGCTCCGCGCTGAGCGAAGCCATCGGTTTCCCGGTCGGCGTGCAGGCCTGGTACAACAACGTGCTCGCCGTCAACCCCATCGACCCCAACCAGCTCTACGTCGGCCTGGAGGAGGTCTTCCAGACCAACGACGGCGGCAACACCTGGCAGGTCGCCTCGCCCTACTGGAACTTCGGGCTGGCCTGCAATCCCAACTGCCCCAACACCACCCACCCCGACCAGCACGCGCTGGCCTTCATGAATGGCAACCTCATCAGCGGCAACGACGGCGGCGTGTACATGCGGCCGACCAGCGTCACCGGCCTGGGCGACTGGACGGACACCAACGCCACCCTGCACAGCCTGCAGTTCTACGACGCGCGCGCCGGGCTGCTGAACGGCAAGAACGCGTTCTGGGGCGGCATGCAGGACAACGGCTCCGGGTTCCTGCAGCCCGGCGCGGCGCAGATGATCGAGCCCGCCGGCGGTGACGGCTTCGATGTCATCGTCGATCCCAACAACGCCAACCGCGCCGTCGGCTCTTACACCGACCTCGCGACCTACATCACCACCGACGGCGGCCACTCGTTCCAGACCGCCAGCCCCTCCTGCTTCGGGCAGTCGATCTACACCACGCCGCGCGCCGACTGCGACAACAACGCGCGCTTCTGGTCTCCCTTCGCCAGCGACTCCCAGAACATCAACAGCTGGATCGGCGGCGGTGAGTTCGTCTGGATTACAGACGCGGGCTTCGCCACCCGCTGCACCACCACGAGCTGCGACTGGAAGCCAGTCTTCGACCTGGGTCCGGCCGCGGGCGCTACCGCGGTCGCCAAGAGCGGCGGCGTCGCCTGGGCCGGCTACATCAACGGCTCCGGCAACCCGCGGATCGGTAGCCATGACGTCAGCGTCGGCCTGGCCACCAACTTCGGCGGGACCTGGCACCAGATCAACATGACCGGCCTGCCCAAGCGCTACATCGCTGGCGTCACCATCGACCCGAACAACCCCGCGCACGTGTACGCGGTCTTCAACGGCTACAACCGAAAGTGGCAGCCGGACGGCGGCGACGGCACCGTCTGGGAGACCCAAAACGGCGGTGTGAGCTGGACAAACATGACCGGCAACCTGCCGGACGGCCTGGGTAACGCGCTCGTCATGGCCGGCTCCACCCTGGTGGTGGCCACCGACGTGGGCGTCTTCACCGCAACTGTGGGCAGCACCGCCTGGTCCCGGCTGGGCAGCAACCTGCCCAACGTCTCGGCCGACAACATCCACCTCGCCCCCGACGGCCAGACCGTGGTTGCCGGCACCCACGGGCGCGGCATCTGGACGTTCACCCTAGGGGGCTAACGCAGCTCTAGAAAGCCAAGTTCGAGGAGGCGGCGCGTCATCGTGACCGCCTCCTCGACGGAGGCTTCTGGGTCCATCGCCTCCCGCAGCGTGCGCGTGCCGTCGAGCCTGCCCACCAACTGCGCGGCGCCGTAGTCGAGCGACCCCGAAAAGGTCACCCCCTCAGTCAGAGTCAGCGTGCTGGCTGTCATCTGCCACTCGCCGCCGAACGCGTGCAGCGACTGGTCGAGCCGGTGCTCCGGGACCAGCATCAGCCGGCGATCTAGCAGCGCTTCCGGGTCCGGGTGCTGCGTCAGGAAGTCGTGGGCGGCGAAGACGCGTTGGACCTGCTCCGAAGCCGAGCTTTCGCCGGCCCGGAGCTCGTCCACCCGTGTCCAGTTCGACCTCTTGCCGGCCCTGCGGCGGCGCAGGGTGAGCGCGCCGAAGGCGATCTCCTGCACGCCATGGCTTCGGTAGTACTCGAGCCAGCGATCGAGCGCCTCGGGGTACGCCGCCAGGCCGTCGAGATTGGTGGGCCGCAGCCACTTCGCAGCGTGGGTGAGGGGATCCTCGCTGCGGTAGTGGAGCAGCCAGGCGTCGCACCCCCGACCCTCGAACCAACCTGTCACCGGCTGCGCTCCCGCGACCCAGCTGAGCAGGAGCTGCCCGAAGCCGCCGTCGGTGAGATGCTCGGGCATCAGCCCCACGATGCGCCGGCACAGGCTGTCGGTCAGCTCGCCGCTGTCCCGGTAGGTGAACGCGCTGTCCGGCGAGATCACATAGGGCGGGTTGCAGGTGATGAGGTCGAAGCGGCGGCCGCGCACGGGCTCGAAGAGGTCGCCGACCTCGAAGTCGATGTTGTCGTAGCCGTTGAGGCCGGCGTTGAAGCGCGCGTAGGCGATGGCGCGCGGATTGATATCCAGCGCGGTGACCCGCTCTGAGTGCTCGGCCGCCAGCAGGGCCTGGATGCCGTTGCCTGTGCCCACGTCGAGGGCGGCCGCCGCCCGCCGGCGCACGGTGAGCCGCGCCAGCAGCACCGCCGGGCCGTTGAGCCCGGTCACGTACGAGGGGTCCGGCGGGCTCGCATCGAGCGCGGGGTCGCGGTCGCAGGTGATCAGCAGGCGGCCGTGGGGCACGATCCGGACCCGCGCCCGCACGCCCTGGTCCGTGCTCTCCAGCACGCCGATTCCCTCCAGCCGCGCGAGAGCGACCGGCGCCAGCGCGGCGGCGGCGCGCGCGCTGGAAACCGTGCGCCCGAGCAGGAAGAGTCGGATCAGGGTGCCCAGCGGCGCGTCCTCGGGCAGGCGTCTCAGGTGCACCGGCAGGTCGGTCCGGCTGGACGCCAGCTCACGGCCCGCGCGCAGCGCCGCGCGCACCTGCTCGACCTCGTAATGGCGCGCGCTCAGCGCCTCCCGCAGCTCGGCGACAGTGCCCACGTCCAGCGTGACCAAGAGGCTCTACAATGCCCCAGCGCGCCCCATCCGGGGCGGGGGAGAGGAGGTATGGCCATGGTTTCCAACGACCGCGCCACCCGGCGCTCGGTGCTGGGTCGCGGTGCCTTGATGCTCGGCAGCCTGGCGGGAGCGCTGGGCGCGCTCACGGTGGGAGAGCGGATCAAGTCGCCGCCCGCGCTGCCCATGGTTTTGGAGGGCGCCGACTGGCACCTGCAGGCCGCCGACCTGGCCCGCGGCCGGCCGCCCAAGCCGGGCGATCGGGTGACGGTTTACGGCCGGCTCCTGCCCGAGGGCGAGTTCCACGCGACCTCCATCTATCTCGACACCGCCGTCAGCGGCGCGGTCATGGAGATACACAACTTCACGCTTCCGGAGGGGACTTTGGTCGGCATCGGCGCCGCCCGCCCGGACCTGGAGAGCGCGTTCACGATCGTCGGCGGCAGTGGGCGCTACCAGGGCGCGACCGGCAGCTACCTGGCCGTCCAGGAGCCGCTGGAAACCGGCGGCGCCGGCACCGCCAGGTTCAAATTCGACTTGAGGCTCGGGGAGGAAACCAATGGCCGTTGATTACTTCTTGAAGTTCGACTCGATCGAGGGCGAGTCGACCGACTTCCAGCACAAGGGTTCCATAGACCTCGAATCGTTCAGCTGGGGAGTGCACGACACCATCAGCACGGCCGGCGGCGCGGCTCGTGCGGGCCGGCCGTCCTTCGAGGACTTCCATTTCACGGCCGCCACGAGCAAGGCTTCGCCCAAGATGTTCATCGACTGCGTCAAGGGCACCATCCTCAACTCAGCCACCCTGTCGGCGCGCAAGGGCGTCGCCAACGAGGGCGGGGCTCCCGACTTCCTGACGATCAAGATGGAGCACGTCCTGATCAGCTCCTACAGCGAGGCCGGGAGCCACGCGGGGACGGATGACCGGCCCATGGACGCGGTCAGCCTCAACTTCGGAAAGATCACCTTCACCTACGTGCCCCAATCGCCGACCGGCACCAAGGGCGAGGCGGTCACCGAAAGCTGGGACCTGAGGGCGCAGAAGGCGTAGCCCTGGAGCTGCCGAGGGTCGGGCTGGGCACAGCCCCCCTCGGCAATCTCTTCTCCGCCGTGCCGGAGTCAGAGGCCAGGGCGCTCGTCGAGCGGGCCTGGACCGCCGGCATCCGGCTCTTCGACACCGCTCCGCTCTACGGCTACGGCCTGGCGGAGCGCCGCCTGGGTGCGCTGCTGTCCGCGCAGCCGAGGGACTCCTTTTTGCTCTCGACCAAGGTCGGTCGCCTGGTGCGACCTCGCGCCCGCCCGGAGCCGGGTGACTTCGTGATCGCCGACCACGTGGGGCCGGTCTGGGACTTCAGCTACGAGGGCGCGCGGCGGTCCTTGGAGGAGAGCCTGGACCGACTGCGCCTCAACCGCGTCGACATCGCCCTCATCCACGACCCCGACGACCACCACGCCGAGGCCCTGGGCGGCGCCTACCGCGCGCTGCACGAGCTGCGCGAGCAGGGCGTGGTACGCGCGATCGGCGCCGGCATGAACCAGGCCGAGGCGCTGGCCCGCTTCGCGCGCGAGGGCGACTTCGACGTCTTCCTGGTGGCGGGCCGCCACACGCTGCTGGAGCAGCCGGCGCTGCCTGAGCTGCTCCCACTCTGCGTCGAGCGCGGGATCCAGGTAATGGTGGGCGGCGTCTTCAACAGCGGTCTATTGGCCGGCGGCGCGACCTACAACTACCGGCCCGCGCCGGCGCGGCTGCTGGAGCGCGCGCAAGCGCTGGAGGCGACCTGCGCCCGTCATGGGGTGCCGTTGAAGGCGGCCGCGCTCCAGTTTCCCTACGGGCATCCCGCGGTGGCGAGCGTGCTGCTCGGCTGCCGCTCGGTGGCTCAGCTCGAGGAGAATCTGGCTCTGCTCGCGCACCCGGTGCCGCCGGGGTTGTGGTCGGAGCTCAAGGCCGAGGGCCTTCTGGGGGCCGAGGTGCCGACGCCTTGATCGACGCCCACCAGCACTTCTGGCGGAGCATCGACATCCCGGGCTTGGAGCGTTCCTTCCTGCCCGACGACCTGCGCCCGCTGCTGGCGGCGGCCGGCGTCGAACGCACGTTGCTGGTCCAGACCCGCTCCAGCCTGGAGGAGACGCGGTGGTTCCTGGAGCTGGCGGCGGAGTCCGGCTTCGTGGCCGGGGTGATCGGCTGGGCCGACCTCACCTCACCCGACCTGGGCGAGCAGCTGGACGGCCTGGTGGGGGTGCGCCACCAGGTCCACGACGAGCCGGACCCCAATTGGCTGCTGCGGCCGGACGTCATCCGGGGCCTGGGAGCGGTGGCGGCGGCCGGCCTCCCGTACGACCTCCTGGTGCGAGCGCCACAGCTGCCGGCTGCCCTCAAGGTGGCCTCACTGCGGCCCGAACTGACCTTCGTGGTCGACCACCTGGCCAAGCCGCGGATCGCGGACGGACCGCGGGACCTCGAGTGGGAGCGCGGCCTGGCGGCGCTGGCAGACCTGCCCAACGTCTTCTGCAAGCTGTCCGGTTTGGTCACCGAAGCGCGCTGGTCCGATTGGACTTTGGAAGACCTCGGTCCCTATGTCGAGCGCGCGCTGGGCTGGTTCGGCCCCGAGCGGCTGATCTTCGGCTCGGACTGGCCGGTTTGCACCCTGGCGGGCAGCTACCAGCAGGTGTTGGAGGCGGCGCGCAGCCTGGTCGCCGACGAGCGCGTCTTCGCCGCCAACGCGCGCCGGGTCTACGGGCTGGACTGAGATGCGCGCCTACGGGCTGACGCTCCTGCTGCATGACGATCCGCGGCTGATCTCCGAGTACCGGCGCCACCACCGCGAGGTCTGGCCGGAGGTCACGGCGCGCCTGCGCGAGATCGGGATCCGCAGCATGCGCATCTACCTGCTCGGCCGCCGGCTCTTCATGTGCATGGAGGCGGAGGACGGATTCGACCCGGCGCGGGACTTCCCACGGGCGCTGGAGAACCCGCGCTACCGCGCGTGGGACGAACTCATGCGGACGATGCAGGAGCGGGTGCCCGAGGCAGGACCGGATGAGTGGTGGGCGGCCATGGAGCTGGTTTTCGAGCTATAGGCCGAGGCGGGCCGCGATCACCTCGTTCATGATCTCGGTGGTCCCGCCCCCGATGGCCAGGATGCGCACGTCGCGGTAGTGGCGCTCGATCTCCGACTCGCGCATGTATCCCGCGCCGCCGAAGATCTGCAGGGCCTGGTAGGCGCAGTGCTCGGCCGCCTCCACGGCGGTGTTCTTGGCCATCGAGACCTGGAGCGTGACGTCCTCGCCGGCGTCCAGACGATTGGCGATGGCCAGCGTGTACTCACGCGCCACGTCGGCGCGCCGCGCCATCTCGGCCAGCTTGTGGCGGATGACCTGGCGCTCGGCCAGCTTGCGGCCGAAGGTCTCACGCTGCCGCGCCCAATCGATGGCCAGCTCGACGCAGCGCAGCGCGGTGGCATAGGCGCTCACGGCCAGGCCGATCCGTTCCGATTGGAAGTTGCGCATCAGCTGCAGGAAGCCGGTGCCTTCCGCACCGACCAGGTTTTCGACAGGCACGCGAGCGTCCGCGAATGCGAGCTCCGCGGTGTCCGAGCAGAGCCATCCCATCTTCTGCAGCCGGCGGCTGACCGTGAAGCCCGGCGTGCCCTTCTCGATCACCAGCAGCGACACGCCCTCGTAGCCGTCACCGCCGGTGCGCACGGCGGTGGTCACGAAGTCAGCGCGGCAGCCCGAGGTGATGAAGGTCTTGGCGCCGTTGACCACGTAGTGGTCGCCCTCGCGGACGGCGCGCGTGCGTAGACGGGCGACGTCGGAGCCGGCGTCCGGCTCCGTCACCGCCAGCGCGCCGATCTTCTCGCCGGCCAGCGTCGGCGTCACCCAGCGCGCGATCTGTTCGGGATCGCCGGCGGCGCGGATGTGGGGGATGGCGATGCCATGGGTGAAGAGGGCCGCGCACAGCCCTGAGGAGGCGCCGGCGCGGATCATCTCCTCGGTCACCGTCATGCCTGTGAGCAGGTCGGTGTCCATGAGGCCGACGGCCGCCGCCTTGCGGTGCAGCTCCCGCGGCACCTCGCCGCGGCGTTCCCATTCCTCGAGGTGCGGGAGCACCTCCCTTTCGGCGAAACGCCGGACTGTATCTCGGATCAGGTCCATCAGCAGCAGACCCTACACTCGGCGAACGTGAGCGACGTCGGGCTCTTCGGCCCCGGCAGCATGGCCTGGCGGCTGCACCGCCACCCGGCCATGCTGGTGGGCGGGCTGCGGGCCCTCATGATCCAGGCCCTGCACCCGCTCGCCATGGCCGGGGTGGCCAACCACAGCAATTACCGCAACGACGTCTGGGGCCGCTTCAACCGCTCGGCCGACTACGTGACGGTGACCGTCTTCGGCACGACCGCGCAGGCCGAGGCCGCGGGCCGCAAGGTGCGCCATGTCCACCGCTACATCCGCGGCATCGATGCTGTGACCGGCCGCCCCTACGCCGCCGAGGACCCCGACCTGCTGGTCTGGGTGCACAACTGCCTGGTCGATTCCTTCCTCGCCGCCTACCGGGCCTACGTGGGCCCGCTCTCAGAGAGCGACGCCGACCGCTACCTGACGGAGATGGTCCGCCAGGCGGCGCTGGCCGAAACTCCCAGCGACCGGGTGCCGGCGACCGAGCGGGCGCTGCGGGCGTACTTCGACTCCATGCAGGGCGAGCTCCTGCTCACCGATGCCGCGCGGGATGCCGTGCAGACCCTTTGGCATCCGCCGGATCCTCCGCCGCACTGGCCGGTCGCCATCCGGGCGGCCACGGCCATCATGCCGAGGGCCTACCAGCGCATGTACGGAGTCTCGGTCCATCCGCTGGTGGCGGCCGCCATCCGGCCGCTGGTCTTCGCCGGCTCGCGGATCCTGCCCCTGGTGAGCACGCCACCGCCCGTGCTGGTGGAGGCCCGGGCGCGGGCCCGAGCCTCCAGCCACGGGGGAACCGCTTAGCTGCTGCTGACCCCCTGCGAGGACAGGTACTTCCAACCGCCGGTGGCGGCGTTGCCGGGGTCGGACTGGTAGTAGGAGAAGACGGGGGTCGTGATGTCGCCGTTCTGGTCGAATGTCCAGGTCCCGGTGACACCCTTGAAGTTCTTGGTCTGACCGACGGCGTCGCGGACCTGCGCGCGCGTCGGCTTGTTGCCGCCGGCGGCGTCGATGGCGCGGCCGATGGCGTCCAGCAGGATCAGCGCGCAGTCGTAGGACTGGAAGGTGTAGGTCGCGATGTCCGAGTCCTTGCTGTAGACCTTCTTGTACGCGTCGATGGTCGGCTTGGCGTTGGGATCGTTGCCGGCCACCGGATCGGAGCCGGCGGTGGTGCCGTAGATGTTGGCGGCGTTGTCACCGGCGTCCTTGATGCATTGCGGGTCGAGGGCGAAGCCGTCGGGGCCCAGCAGCGGGACGTCCAGGATGCCCTTCATCTGCGCCTTGAAGATGCAGGGCTTGTTGCCGGTGGTGGCGCCGATGTAGACCGCCTGGGCGCCCCCGGACTTGGCCGAGTTGATGTAGGTCTTGAAGTCTGAGGTGTTCTTGGCGTCGTAGTCGTTGCGGACCACGATGGTGCCGCCGAGGCTGGTCCACCGCTTCTGGAAGTTGTCGGCCACGCCCTTGCCGAAGGTCTCGTTGTCGCTGAACACGGCGACCTTGGTGAACTTCAGCGTCTTGTACGCGTAGTCGGCCATGGCCGGACCCTGCACGTCATCGGTCCCCGCGATCCGGTAGTAGCTGTTCTGGGCGCCCTTGCGCAGCTCGGACGGGCTGGGGTTGCAGTAGGGGAAGGACTTGGTCAGGCACTCGTTGGTGTTGGCCGGACTGATGGTGACCAGGCTGGCGGGCGCGATGATGGGGATGATGGCCTTGGCCACGTTGGAGTTGTTGGGCCCGACCATGCCCAGGATGGTGCTGTCGCCCACGATCGAGGTCGCGTTCTGGGCGCCCTTCTGGGGGTCGTGAACGCCGTTGATGGCGTCGTCGAAGGGCTTGTACTGGATGTTGAAGCCCTTGATGGTCGGGTGCTGCGAGACCGCGAAGGCCACCGCCTGCTGCTCGGGGATGCCGGTGCTGGCCTCGCCACCCGACGCGGGATAGTCGCTGGCGATCACGATGGTGCCCTTGCTGGAGCCGCTCGCCGTGCCGCCGCCACCGCCGCAGGCCACCGCGGCCAGCGCTGCGGCCAGCATCAGCGCGCCCTGCTTCCACCTGACTCTCATCTGGAACCCCCTGTTCATGAAAGGTGTTGAATGTCGCCGAGGGTAACAGACGTAATGGCGTTCGAGGTCTTACAGCCGCACTCACCGGAGCCCATGATCTGGAACGCCTTTCCCTGCTTCGACCTCATCAACAGCCGATTCCGCGAACACACGGGCAAGCCCCTGGTGTTCGACCGCCTGGCCATGCCGGGCTGGCAGTCGGCCTTCCTGCGGCACTGGGGTTGGCGGGCGCCAGTGCCTGCGCAGCCCGCCGACCTGCGCCGCCTGGTCGAGCTGCGCGACCGCGTGCGGCGCTTCCTGAAGCGCGCTGCCGCCGGCCGCCGGCCCACCCCTGGCGACCTGCGCTATTTCGATGAGCTGCTGGCGGGCGCGCCCTTCGTCTACAGCGTCGGGACCGACGGCCGCTTAGAGGTCGCGCCCGCGCGCGAGGGCTGGGCCTGGGCTGTGGCGGGCATCGTCAGCTCGGCCGTGCAGGTCGCCGGGAGCGGGGAGGTGAGGCGGATCAAGGAGTGCGCCAACCCCAACTGCAGCTGGCTTTTCTATGACGAGACCCTCAACCTCAGCCGCCGCTGGTGCCAGCTCAACTACTGCGGGAACCTGATGAAGGTGCGCGAGCACCGGGCCCGCCGGCGCTCATCTGCGAGTTAGGCAGTTGCCAGCCTCGGTACGCCGTCGTACTTTCGAAGGCAATGCGATTGCGTGCCCCACACCTCTGGGCCCCCTGGCCCCTTGTGGCTGGTTTGCTGCTGGTCCTGAGCACGCCCGGCAACGCCGCTGCGGCCCTCTACGCCGGGTCCACCCCGCAGCTGGCCTGCGATAGCCAATCGCTGCCGGAGACGGGCACGCAGGGACGCGTCCCCCGCTCGGAGGTCGATAGCGGGCGCGCCGCCAAGGGTTATCGCTGCAACACGGCCCAGGTCGGCACCTTCGGCGATTCGGGCGGCTTCCGCGTGGAGCGGTATGTGGACGCGGCCGGCCACGAATGTGCGTACTACGACACCACGCTGCTCTTCCCGACCAACGCGCGCAACAACACGCAGGAGGGGCTCGGCGTCTACGCCCTGGACATGACCGACCACTCGCACCCGGTGCACACCGCGACTCTCAGCACGCCGGCCATGCTCTCGCCGCACGAGTCATTGCGCCTGAACCAGAAGCGCGGCCTGCTGGCCGCCGACATGGGCTATCCCACTTTCAACCCCGGCTTCGTCGACGTGTATGACGTTTCCAAGGATTGCCGCCACCCGGTGCTCGATTCCTCGACTCCGATGGGCATCCTGGGACATGAGAGCGCGTTCTCCCCCGACGGGACGGTTTTCTATGTCAGCTCCACCGGCGGCCACACGCTGTCCGCCGTCGACCTGACCAATCCGAAGCTTCCGACCCTCCTCTGGACCACGACCGCTTACGACGCGCACGGGATGAGCGTCAGCGACGACGGCAACCGCCTCTACGTCGCCGACATCGGGCTGCCCGGGCTGACCATTCTCGACGTCAGCAAGATCAACGCTCATCAGCTGAACCCCGCGGTGCCTGTGGTCAGCCAATTGACGTGGCCCGAGGTCAGCATCCCTCAGAACGCGATTCCGTTCAGCCAGCACGGCCATCACTACCTGGTCGAGGTCGACGAGTACACGAGCTCGACCAACCGGAGCGTCACCTATGACCCCAATGCCAAGGTCGGCGCGGCGCGCATCATCGACATCCAGAACGACGCCCAGCCGTTCGTGGTCTCCAACATGCGGCTGGCGGTCAACCAGACGTCGGCCCGCGCGGGCGACCAGCAGAACGACTACGGCGCCCAGAGCCCCGTCCAGGGCTACGCCGGCCACTACTGCAACGTGCCGACAGAGACCGATCCTACTTACGTCGCGTGCAGCTTCATCTTGAGCGGGCTCCGTGTGTTCAACATCCAGAACGTGCACAGCCCGTACGAGATGGCGTACTTCAACGCTCCCTCGACGCCGCCCAGCCCCGCCTACACGGGCGTCAACGGTGGCAACTTCGCCATGAGCGCACCGGCCTTTGACCCCGCCGCCAACGAGGTCTGGTACTCAGACGGCTTCTGGGGCTTCTACGTGGTGAAGCTGACTGCCGGCGCGTTCGCAACCACCGCGCCACACCCCGCGCACGTCTAGAACCCACCTTGGTATCGGAAGGCCTTTCTAGCCTTCGAGCTAGTACCTAATCTGATAGCGCTGCTATAATCTTCGGTACATGGAGTTGCCGCAGAGGCGGCAGGTTCCAGTTCCGGCGTTGTCGCAGCTCGCATTTCCACTCGCGCTGGCGCTGACGGCCGCCTTGGTTTTGCTGGTAGTGGTGGGGAGCCGCACCCCGGTCTTCGAGGCCTTGGCCTATCAGCAGGCTCGGCAGAGCGCCGAGGCTGAGCTCGGGGGCGCCCAGCAGGCCGTCGCCCGCGACCAGCGGATGGGCGTGGATAGCGAGGACCTGGCCCCGCTGCAGACTCAGCTGGCCGGCGTCGCCGCCCACCAGCGCGCGGCTAAGAGCACGCGCGACGAGCAGGCGGTGGCGGCGGAGGCGAACGCCATCGGCAGCCGCGCTGACGCCCTCGGCAATCAATATAGCGTCGACCAGTCGGCGATTCACCAGTCGGCGACTCAGCTGAGCGCCGGAGCCAAGAGCACAGACGCGATCCGTGCCGACGGTCAAGCCGCGCTCGCCTCGGGGCGCGATCAGGCGGTGGTCGCGACGTGGCTCAACGAAAACGGCGTCGGTCCGTCTTATCGAGCTTTAGAGCACTCCGCCCAGGGCCTGCAGGCGACCGACCGCGCGCAGGTGGCGGAGGCAGCCGCGGGCGTCGCCTTCTATGCGGACCGGCTGCACAAGCAGCTGCTGGCGGGCATGCCCGCCAAGGCGATCGTCATCTCCATCCATGCACAGCAGCTCACCGCGTACGACGGCGGCAAGCCGGTGATCGACACCCCGATCACCTCGGGCAAGCTTCCGGACCTGGCCACCGACATCGGGCCGATGGCCGTCCTCCGCAAAGACGCGCCGTGGACGATGCACTCGCCCTGGCCCAAGGGCTCGCCCAACTGGTACCCGGACACCAAGGTGCAGATGGTGGTCTGGTTCACCAGCACCGGCGAGGGTATGCACGACGCCTCGTGGCAGACGGGGCCTTATGGGCCGGGCTCCAACACCGGCCCCGACGCCAGCCATGGCTGTGTCCACCTGCCACTGGCCGCCGAAACGCAGCTCTATGCGTGGGCGAGCGTGGGGGTGCCGGTGATCGTGTACCCCGGCGACGGCTCCCCGTTGGACGCGCAGCTCAAGCAGCGCACGGTGGACGCCAACGGTGATCCGGAGAGCGGCACCAGAGGCGCCTGACCCCGGGCTGGGGCTCATAGCCGCAACCACCAAAACGGTCCCTTGTCAGGGCGTCGGCTGGCTCCTAGACTGACGGCGCCGAGGGGAAGGCGGCGCTGATCGGCTGTGGGGGCGTCGCGGGTCGGCCTTCGGCGCTGCCATCAGGCAGGGAGGGTTGCCATGGCTCCTACGCTCGATCTGGCTCCCAACGCTCCGTCGCGGCGCGACTTGCTCCGCCTCGGCATGGCCGGGACCGCCGCCGGTCTGGCGGGCGGCTTCCTGTTGGAGGGCGCGCGCCCCGTCCTTGCTTCCGAGCGAGACGGCAAGCGGTGCGGGCAGGTAGAACCCGGCGCCGGTTCGTGGAAGACGTGGGTGATCGCCAACGGCTCCGCGATCGGTGTTCCGCCGCCTCCCGGTGAAGAAGCAACGAGGGACGAGCTGCAACAGCTGAAAGCCCTGGCCGGTGCGCGCAGCGCCGGCATCGTCGACGCCATCCACTTCTGGGACGCGGGCTCGCCCAGCTATCGATGGGTCGACTATGCGGTTCCGTACATCATCGGACCGGCGACCCCGCTCGGCCGCCGCGGACCCGACGGTTCCCGGCAGCTGGCCCTGGTGATGGTGGCCATCTACGACGCCATCATCGCGACCTGGCACTGGAAGTACGTGTACAACCGGCGGCGTCCTTCAGAGACCGATTCCGAGCTGTCGACGGCGGTCGCGACTCCCAACAGTCCGTCGTACCCAAGCGAACACGCGGCCGCAGGTCGCGCGGCGGCCGAGGTGCTGGCCTATCTCTACCCTGCGGACGCCGCGGCTTTTCGTCAGCGCGCCGCTGACGGAGCACAGACACGCGTTCAGGCCGGGGTGAACTATCCGAGCGATGTGGCGGCGGGCCTCGACCTTGGCCGGCAGGTCGGCCTCAAGGCCGTGGAGCACGGTCAGAACGACAACCACACTGCGGCGTGGGACGGGGTCATCCCCTCGGGGCAACCGTACTTTTGGACAGGAACGAACCCCGTGACGCCGGCCGCCGGCAAGTGGACGCCGTGGGTCCTGACCTCGGGCGACCAACTTCGCCCTGCCACCCCCCCGCGGCGTGGCACGAGCACCGGCCCTCAGTTCGAGGCCGAGCTCAACGAGGTCGTCACATTCCACCCGACCTTTGCCCAGAAGGCCAAGGCGTTCCAGGCGCAGACCGACGAGGGCGTCACCTCGATCTGGTACCGGACCGCGTCGCAGCGGCTCTTCGAAGAGCGTTGGGCGGACAACCCACCTCGCGCCGCCCGCGCGTACGCGCTGCTTTCGGTGGCTGAGTTCGATGCCCTGGTCGCCACCTGGGACGCCAAGTTCACCTTCTGGCAGATTCGGCCGTTCCAGGCTTCGCCTGGCTTCACGACCCTCTTCCCGACTCCGAATCACCCGAGCTATCCCGCGGCTCACGGCGGTGGGTCAGGGGCCTACTCCGAGATGCTCGCGTACCTCTTCCCCCGCGATGCGGATTCCATCAGGGCCACCGGCGACGAGTTCGCCAATTCCCGGCTCTGGGCCGGCATTCACTATCCAACGGATATCGCTGTCGGTCTCAAGCTCGGGCGGGACGTCGCAGGAGAGGTGATCAAGCGGGCGATGGCCGATGGTTCCGGAACGTCCGCGCCGACCTCGGAGGAGTGCGAAGCCTAACGGACGCCGTCAACGAGGCCGGAATGGTCTTCGAGTGCGCGCACTTGGCGGAAGGCTCGGGCCGCCTCGCGAACCCCGTTCACCGCCCGCCGCAGGTGGTCGCGCTCGGGACCAGAGTAGTTGCCGCGTCGATGTGCCGCCTTCACCGCGGCATAGGCCTGCTCGGCGAGGGCGAATCGCTCTTGCACGAGCATGTACTCCGGAATGCCGGACAGAGGAGGGCCCATAGCGCCTTCCGACTGTAGTCTTACCTGCGCGTTCTTGCGCGCCCGGCGCGGGGGGATGCGATCGCCCGCAACTCGGCAATCGACTCCGTGACAAGGCGCTGGAGCGATTGGGTCTTCGTGTCTTCGATCCAGCGGTCGGAGGCAACGCGCAAAGCCGTGATGCCCGACTCGGCGGCGAGAATGGCTGCGGGGTCGCCCACGCCTCTTGCTCGTAGCGCCCGCGCCACCGCTTGGGCCAGGGACGCGAACTTGATCAACTGACGCTCCCATAGCTCGGGGCTGGCGCGCACGATTCGGATCCGGCGGGCGGCCGGCTCGCCCTGTTCATCAAGGACGGCACCCAGCGCTTCGAGCCCACGACTGACTGACTCCAGCGCACCCTCCGCTGGGGGAGCCGACTGGATTGCGCGCACGACGACGCCTTCGATGTCGCCACCCCCAAAGAGAACCTCGCGCTTGTCGACGAAGTGGCGGAAGAAGGTGCGTTTGGTCAGGCCCGCGCGTGCGGCTATCTCCTCGACGGTGGTCTGGTCGAAGCCGCGCTCCGAGTACAGGGCCAGGGCCGCCTCCTCGAGTCTCGCCCGCGCATCCGGCTGCCACCTGGGCACGAGAGCAGTCTAGCTTCAATGACACCAAGTGCCATCACATGGTACAGTGAGGTCACCGAGTGTCATCACTGCTCAGGAGGCATCAAATGCGCGTATTCGTCACCGGTGCGTCTGGTTGGATCGGCTCGGCCGTCGTTGCCGAGCTGGGTAAGGCCGGCCACCAGGTCGTCGGCCTCGCTCGCTCGGATCGGGCGGCCGCGCACCTGGAGGCCTGTGGAGTCGCCGTGCTGCGTGGCGACCTCGACGACCAAGAACTACTGCGGACGGGAGCCAGGGAGTCGGACGGGGTGATCCATCTGGCCTTCAAGCACGAGATTGCGTTTTCGCCGGACGGCTTCGCGACGGCAGCGTCCTCGGAACGCCAAGCGATCGAAGCCTTAGGGGAGGCGCTGACCGGCTCCCGCCGGCCACTTGTCATCGCCTCGGGCACGCCGGCAGTGCCTGGAAGGGTGGCGACCGAGAGTGATGAGGCTGGAGCAGTCGGGCCCGCAGCCCTCCGGGGTGCGAACGCCCAGGCGGCCCTGGCTCTGGCTGCACGCGGCGTCCGCTCGGCGGTCGTGCGTCTGCCCCGTTCGGTGCATGGAGAGGGTGAGGTGCATGGGTTCATCCCGCGACTCATCGCGATCGCGCGAGACAAGGGCGTCTCCGGTTACGTCGGCGACGGAACCAGCCGCTGGCCCGCGGTGCACGTGCTCGACGCCGCCCACCTGTTTCGGTTGGCCCTGGAGAATGCCCCAGCCGGATCCGTGCTGCACGCCGTTGGCGACGAGGCCATACCGACACGCCAGATCGCGGAGGTGATCGGCCGTCAGCTGAACCTGCCGACGGTCTCGGCTCCGCCCGACCAGTTCGGCTTCCTCGGCCTGGTGCTGGCTGGAGACCAGCCGGCGTCAAGCGCGAAAACTCAGGACTTGCTGAGCTGGCGACCGGCCCAACCAGGGCTCATCGCCGACCTGGAGGCGGGGCATTACTTCGCCCAGATACCTCAAGCTCAGTCAAGCGGCCCTCGATAAGCGCGCGTTCGGCGCGGTTGGTCACAAGCTCGAGGGCACGGCGGTCGGCTGCGACCGCATCACCGGTGCGGCCCAAATCGCGCAGCAGCCTGGCCCGGGTGGCGTGGAAGAGGTGATACCCGCTGAGCGCCTCGGAGAGACGATCGACCTGCGCCAGCGCCGCCTCCGCACCGTCCACGTGGCGCTGGGCGATCGCCCTGCTGAGCGCAATCACCGGCGACGGATCCAGCGCCAGAAAGGCGTCATACAGCGCGAGCACCTGCGGCCAGTCGGTTGCCTCCCAGCTCGCAGCCTCGCTGTGGACTGCGGCGATGGCGGCCTCGATCAGAAATGGACCTGGCGGGCCAATGGATGCCGCTTGCTCGATCAGCCGGGCGGCCGCCGCGATGGCGTCACGGTCCCACAGCGAGCGGTCCTGGTCCTCCAGCAGCACCAATCCGCCGGCGGCATCCAGCCGGCTACGCCAGCGCGCCAGGTGGAGCCGGATCAGCGCGAGCAGCCCGAGCGGCTCCGGCTCCGTCGGGAGCAGGCGAGTCAACAGCGCCGCCAGCCACTCGGCGTCGCGGACGAGGTCGCGCCGGACTGGTTCGTCGCCGGCCGTGGTCAAGTAGCCCTCGTTGAACACGAGGTAGATCACGGTCAGCGCCTCCTGCAAGCGAGGCTTGAGATCAGCTGGGTCGGGCAGGCGATATGGGATGCCCGCACCGCCGATCTTCCTTTTGGCGCGGGATATCCGCCTGACGATGGTGCCCTCCGGGGTGAGAAATGCGCGAGCGATCTCTCGCGTCGTCAGACCGGCGACCGCCCGGAGCGTGAGGGCGATCTGCGCTTCGCGGCTGAGCGCAGGGTGGCAGCATGTGAAGATCAAGCGCAGGCGATCGTCCGCCTCGCTTGCCGGCAGGTCCGGGATGGCCGCCACCAGCTCCAGCTTCTTTCGATAGACCGACGCCCGGCGCAGCTGGTCGAGACCCTTGCGCCGCGCCGTGGTCAGCAGCCAGGACGCGGGCCGCTCGGGGATGCCGTCGCGCGGCCAGTGCTCGAGCGCCTCCACCATCGCCGCTGAAACGAACTCTTCAGCCAGGTCGAAGTCGCCCAGGAGGCGGACCAAGCTCGCGGTGAGCCGGCCCGCCTCCTCGCGGAAGACCCGCTCCAGGACCCGATACGGCTCGGTTTCAGCGGCCACGATCAAGGATTGGCCGCACCTCCACCTTGCCGTCGGGCTGAGGCATCGTTTTGACGAACGCCAGCGCCTCCTCGAGATCGGCTGCTTCGACGATCCCGAAGCCACCGATCGCCTCCTTCGCCTCCAGCAACGGCCGGTCGAGCAGGACGTGCTTGCCGCGCTCGAAGACGACCGTGGTCGCGGTATCCGGCGACTGGAGCTGGTGGCCGGCGACCATCTTGCCGCTGGCGAAAGCCTGTCCCCACCAGTCGACGACCTTCTCCATGGTCTCGCCGCGCTCCTCCTCGCTGCCGTTGGCAAACCAATCGCCCTGCGTGATCAGGAGCATGTATTTCATTTCGCTGCCTCCATACCCGTCCTTCTTGTCATGGCCGGGCGGGCCCGGCTCTTGCTCACAGAGACGAATGGCCACGGGCCAAATCGGACAACGCCCGTAGTGCTGGGTGTCGAGCAACAGCATCACCAGGGCGCCCGCGCCGGAGTCTCGGCCATGCCCTCGCTGCCAGCGCCTGGCCTGCTTCCAGCTGTCGGGAATTCCTCGGCCGCGGGCAGTTCGCGAATCATGCGGCTCCGATTCGCATTGAACGGGCCCGGCCAGGTCTTCAACCTCGTGGGAACCGATTAGTTCCAGGGATTCGGTCAGTCATGGGTTGCATATCGATCCTGCCGTACCTGAAGGAGGGCTGACATGACCAATGCAAAGACGGCCGACGCCAAGTCCGGTGCGAAGCTAATGTCGCCATGACGGGCAAGGCAGGCCCCGCGAGGGCGGCGGAAGGCGACCGGCCTGTGTTCGCCTACATCGCCAGTTTGCCGCAGCCACAGCGCGCCATCGCAGAGCGCATCGATGCCCTGGCCGCCGAGCACCTATCAGACCTCCGGCGTTCGGTGAAGTGGGGTATGGCGTACTACGGCGTGGAAGGGGGCTGGTGCTTCTCGTCTGGCGCCTTCGACGGCCATGTGAAACTGATGTTCATACGCGGCACCGAGCTCGATCCTGTACCGCCGGTGACTCCCGTCGGGATGGGCAGGTCCACACGGGGCGTCGAACTGAAAGCCGTGGATGATCTCGACCAGCGGGTGGCGGCCTCGTGGATGAAGCAGGCCGCCGCGATGCCCTTCCGCGGCGGTAGGCGGCAATGACGCAGCGATGCTCGCCGAGGCCGGGGGCGGCGTGGGCTCCTGGCAGCTCATTGCCGGTTATCAAGCGCCGCCAGGCAAAAGGCCCACCAGGTCCGGGTGACGTTGGTCGCTGCGCCGCAGTCCGGAGGCGAGGCTTCGGGGGACACTGGCGTACTTCGGACGGGAGGTGGTGACGCTTCCGACTCTCTCAGCTCACCTTCCTGGTCGAATCCCCAGACGGAGGCCTTCCCGTTACCTGGCCCCGAAGGCCTACGCTCCACCTGATGAGTCGCGAAACCGCGGCCGCGAGGGAGGGCCGCTTGCCGGGCGAGCGGCCGGACCAGCCCACCGTTGAGGACGCGTTGCATTGGGTGGTCGTCTACAAGGACCTCTCGACCGCCGTCCGCAACCTGCTCGCCAGCAGCGATCTGGAGGACCGCGCGAAGCTCGAAGCAATGCTCGAGGGTTTCGAGCGCCGGCGGCGATGGTGGAGGCGCCGCATCTGATCCCCGCTCCCTAGGGGTCGATAACGCGAGCACGTAACGCCACCTGTCAGTGCGCCTCGGGGCTGCCGACGATCTCCGCGGGCCCGGCAGAGCGCTCGCTGCGGCCGGCCTTCTGGAGCGCCGCCGCCAACGCGGCCCAAGCCTTTTCAACTCATTCGTACTTAAGGGGATCGTCTGCACCCGGACTCCACTTACACTGCGCTCTCCGGCCGTGCTTGCGGCCTTGGGTTGGGGAGGCGATATGCCAACGATTCAGGATCGTTGGCTGCGGGGGGGAGAGGCGCCATCTTGGAGTGCGCTGGTCGCTTGGGTGCTGCTGCACGTCATCGAGATTCATCGGCCTGAATCCGAGAGCTCGAACTGGCCGCCACACCCGCCCGTCGGTGGCTGGCGACTCTGACCCGACGAATGGGGCCTCCTCGGTGTCCCGTGGCCAACCAGGAGGCCCTGCGCTCGAGCCCACTCCCGCAGCATCCGGGCATGACGTGTGTGAGGTCGTGGAAAGGCCCAAACGCAATTAACGCGGGCCTTTCGGGGCTACTTTCCGGTCAGACGCCGCTCCGGCTCCGAGGCGGTTCCGCCGAGATCAGGCCGTATTCGGACTGACCGGGTAGACTGGGCCGCTGGATCGGGGAGTAGCGTAGCCCGGCAGCGCACTTGGCTGGGGGACGGGCCTTCACCCGCGGGATGGATTGTTCGCGAACTTTAGCATTTTCGAACGCAAAAAGTGCACATGGCTTCCAGTCAAGTGTCGCGGTCGAAAAATGCACGCTTGAACACACTTAACTCACCAACGCACTTGGCCAGTTGGCCAAGTGGGAAGTCTGCATCAGATCGCGAGATGCGGCGACGGTGCGCAGTCTCGTCTCACACCTTGAGTCAACGGTGCTATATCTGTGAGACTCCCCGATGAACGTGCGCACCATTACGCATGGGCGGTATCGGACGAACACCTACCTCGTCGACGACGGCAGCACAGGCCAGGCGTTGATCATCGATCCGACCGAGAACCCCGAGGGACTTGCGGACTTCGCGC
>DASUVY010000184.1:0-5824 GCA_036378695.1 Candidatus Dormiibacterota bacterium | reverse complement strand
ACGGCCTGCTCGACGGCGTGCTGGCCGAGCCCAGCGACTTCACCGTCTGCCTCTACGACAACAGCCCGGACGGCGACTTCATCATCGGCTCGCCGCCGGCCCGCCCGGAGGTCACGGTGCTGGGCGGCTTCTCCGGCCACGGCTTCAAGCACGCGCCCGCGGTGGGCGAGATCGCGGCCGCGCTGGCGACCGGCCAGGCGCCGCCGGTCGACGTCAGCCCGTGGTCACCGCGCCGGCTGCTGCGCTAGGCGGCCAGAGCGCCGTTTGTATACAAACGACGGGCCGAGGGCGGCCCCGGCGCGCGGTCTTGTATACAAACGGCTGGGCTAGGCGGCCCAGAGGTCGGCCAGGACCGGGACCTCCTGGATCAGCATGTCGACCAGGTGCGGGTCCCACTGCGACCCCTTGCCGCTCTTGAGGATGGCGACCGCGGTGGGGTGGGGCCGGCCGGGCCGGTAGGGCCGGTCGGTGACCATCGAGTCATAGGCGTCGCAGGTGGCCACGATTCGCGCCAGCAGCGGGATCTGCTCGCCCTTCAGGCCGTCGGGATAGCCGGTGCCGTCCCAGCGCTCGTGGTGGTGGCGGATGATCGGCAGCAGCTTCTGGGCCGTGCGCAGCGGCCGGACCATGTTCTCCCCGATCAGCGGGTGCTGGCGGATCACCGCCCACTCGTCGGCCGCCAGCGGGCCCCGCTTCTGGAGGATGGTGTGCGGGATCCCCAGCTTCCCGATGTCGTGCATGGTGCCCCCGCGCCAGGCCAGGTCCTCCTCGTCGGCCGGCAGCTTGAACCGACGCGCCAGGTGCCGGGCGACCTGCGCCACCCGGTCGGTGTGGGCGGTCGTGTGTGAGTCCTCGGCCTCGACTTCAGCCGCCAGGGTGCGCAGCACCCCTTCGGCCGAGTGCATCCAGAGCTCGGCCGAGGGGGAGAGATGTGACGGCCGGTGGGGTGACCGGCCGCCACGTTGTGGAGGGGGAAATGGCCTAATAACCGTTAAGCGCGCCGGGCAGGCGCGTGTGGGTCGCCGGTACCGAGGTGATCGCCAGCCGCCGCAGCAGCACCGCCCAGCCCTCCTTGTTTGTCGGGTTTTAACCCGCAGTATTGACCAGCACAGCGCCGCTGTCAAGTTTTCTGTCGGCCAGCGGGTTGAGGGCTAGATGGCGTTTCGAGGACGCCGCCGCCCACTGGCCCGGCCATCGGGCGCGCGGAGCGGCACTACGCTGGCCCGGCTGACGTCGCCGGCGCGCTGGGCGCGTGCGTCGTAGAGGCGCTGGTCGGCCCGGCCCAGGAAGCTGACCAGGTCGTCCTCTTCGCGCAGCTCGGCGACGCCGTAGCTGAAGGCCAGCCCGGTCTCCAGGCCGCGGCCACGCAGGCCCCGCAGCTTGTCCTCGGCGCCGTCCTCGGCGATCCCCGGCAGCAGGCAGACGAACTCGTCGCCGCCGTAGCGGAAGACCAGGTCCTGCTTGCGGAGGCCGCTGCTAAGGAGGCCGGAGACGCCCCGCAGCAGCCGGTCGCCGGCCGCGTGCCCCTCGCCGTCGTTGATGCGCTTCAAGCCGTCGACGTCGACGAAAACGGCCACCAGCGGGGTGTGGGCGCGGCGGGCGCGCGCGATCTCACGCTCCACCGAGGCGATACCGGCAGCTCGGCGAAGGACGCCGGTCAGCTCGTCGAAGGCGACCTGGTCGCGAAGCTTGAGCAGCCCGGCCGGCGAGAGCTGGGCGAGCTCGCGCGGCTGCAGCTCGAGCTCGGCGGCCAGCGCCATACGCAGGCTGGCGCTGCGCATGCGGCGGGCCTCACCCCAGAGGCGGCCCAGCAGCAGCAGGCCCATGGCCAGCAGCAGCGGGAGCGCCGCCAGCGCCACCGCCAGGGCGACGCCCAGCGGGCCCGGCGGAAGCGTCACCGACGGCACCAGCACGATGCCTTGCGGGGTGCTGCCGCCGGCGCCGCCGTTCGGGGCCTTGGCCTGGTAGCCACGCGGTGCGCTGTGCAGCACCGGCGGCGCCGGCGGACCAGGCGGCGTCGCGGCCGGGCTGGGCGGCGCAGGCACCCCGCCCACCGGCGGGGTCGGGCCCGGAGCTGAGACGCCTGAAGGCGATGGCGTGGGCGTGGGGCCCAGCACAGGCAGGCTGGGCGTGGGCACCGGGAGGGTGGGCGTAGGGAGGGGGAGCGTTGGCGTCGGCACCGGCAAGGTCGGCGTAGGCACCGGCAGAGGTGGGAGCGTCGGCGTCGGCACCGCGACCGGCAAGGGCGGCAGGTTGGGCGTAGGCACCGCCACCGGCAGCGGGCTGGCCGCCATGGCCGCGCCGGGGACCGCCAGGCAGGCGCCGGTCATGGCCACGGCCAGGCTCAGACGGATCCCCCGGGTGATTTTGGACATAGTCAGGCTGACCTGATCCGAGTGTTCAGCACATCACCTTCCCCGGCTCCCGTCAAACCTGCGACAGCTCGCCGACAATCTGTCCGCGGTTTTGTGGTCCTTGCCCCGACATACCTGGTAGTCTGCGCACCGGATGGACACCCCCATGGAGCGCGCGGTCTCCGCGCTCCAGGATCTCACGCGCCGGGACATCCTCTACCGCTTCTACGCCGATCCCGCCGCCCGCACGGCGGTCGAGGTGGCGCGTTCGGCGGGCATCCACCGCTCAGTAGCGTTCGACCACCTGGAGCGTCTGGTGGCCCTCGGCTATCTGCAGACCGAGCGCCGGCGGGGCTTTCCGGGCAAGCCGGCCAAGCTTTACCGGCTGGCCCAGGGCCCGATCACCGTCAGCCATCCGCCGCGCCAGTTCGGGCTGCTGGCCCAGCACCTGGCGGAGGCGCTGGAGGAATTCGGCCCCGCCGGCCGCGCGGCCGGCCGGCGCGCCGGCCGGGCCTTGGCGCGGACCCTCGACCCGGAGCCCCCGCGAGAGCTGAGCCCCGCCGCCTGCCTGCGACCCCTGGAGGCCCTGGGCGGGCGCTACGACCTCGGCCGCGACGGCGAGCTCAGCTGCGGCAACTGCCTGTTCCGCGAGGCCTGCGACAGCGCGAGGGTGGTCTGCGAGTTCCACGCCGGGCTGCTCGAAGGCCTCTTGGTGCCGGCAGGCAAGGTCGTCGACAGCGTCGGGCCCTGGGGCCAGGCCGGATGCCGCTACCGGCTGCGCGCCGCGGGCGAGCTGGGAGAGGAGGTCTCCGAAGCCCGAACGGCGTCCTGATCACGCTGTCCTGATCACGCTAGAGTCGCGCGCATGAAAGGACGGTTCCGGCTGCGGCATCCCAACCCCAAAGTCGAAGAGCTGTCCCGGGTGCCGCTCTTCCACAACGTCCCCAAGCGGGTGCTGGAGGTGCTGGCAGCCAACCTGGACGAGGTGAGGGTTCCGGCCGGCGAGACGTTGATCCGTGAGGGCCACCGCAACGACGCCTTCTGGATCGTGCTCGAGGGCGAGGCCGAGATGAGCATCGGCCAGAAGAAGCGCAAGATCGAGCGCGGCCAGTTCTTCGGCGCCACCAGCATGCTCGACGGGCGCCCGGCCATCGGGACGGTCGTGTCCAAGACTCCGATCCGCGCCTACGTGGCCAGCGCCGACCAGTTCCGCGCCCTGGAGAGCGACGAGACGGTCGCCCTGCGCCTCTTCCACTACGCGCTGGAACGGCTGCGCGAGGACCTGGAATCGACCTGAAGACGGGCGCCATCGACTGGCGGGAGGCCGTCGACGACGCCGCCCAGCGCCTGGTGCCGGTGCTGGCCAGGACGCCCCTGGAGCCCTGCAAGCGGCTGTCCGAGCGCTTCGGCGCGCGCGTGCTCCTGAAGCGCGAGGACCTGCAGGAAGTCCGCTCCTTCAAGATCCGCGGCGCTTACAACAAGATTTCGCGCCTGAGCGCGGAGGAGGCGGCGCGCGGCGTGGTCTGCGCCAGCGCCGGCAACCACGCCCAGGGCGTCGCTTACGCGTGCGCCACGCTCGGAATCGAGGCCACGGTCTTCATGCCGGCGGTGACGCCGCTCCAGAAGATCGAGCGGGTGCAGCACTTCGGCAAGGACCGGGTGGCGGTCCACCTGGTGGGCGACACCTACGACGACGCCAGCCAGGCCGCGCGCGAGCACTGCAGGCAGCGGGGCGCGGTTTTCGTGCACCCCTTCGACGACCCGCTCACCATCGCCGGCCAGGGCACGATCGCCCGCGAGGTGGTGGCCGAGCTGGGCGCCGCGCCCGACCTGGTGCTGGCCGCAGTGGGCGGCGGCGGCCTGATCTCGGGCCTGGCCGGCTACCTCAAGTCAGAGGGGGCTTCGAGCCGGGTGGTGGGCGCCGAGCCCGCGGGCGCGCCCTCGCTCACGGCCGCGCTGCGGGCGGGCGAGGTCGTCTACCTGGAGAGCATCGACACCTTCGTCGACGGCGCCGCCGTCAAGCGGGTGGGCGACCTCACCTTCGAGGTCTGCCGGCGCCACGTCGACGAGGTGCTGCTGGTGCCCGAAGGCCAGGTCTGCACGACCCTGATCGAGCTCTACCAGAATGAGGGGATCATCGCCGAGCCCGCGGGCGCCCTCTCGGTGGCAGGGCTGGAGCTGCTGCCACCCGAGCAGCTGCGCGGGCGCACCGTGGTCTGCGTGCTCAGCGGCGGCAACAATGACATCCTGCGCTACCCCGAGATCATGGAGCGCAGCCTGGTCCACCAGGGCCGCAAGCACTATTTCATCGTGGAGTTCGCGCAGAAGCCCGGGCAGCTGCGCAAGTTCGTCGACCGCGCCCTGGGGCCGACCGACGACATCGTGCGCTTCGAGTACATGAAGAAGACCAACAAGGAGCGGGGCGCCGCGTTGGTCGGCGTGGAGCTGCGCGACAAGGCCGACCTGGCGCCGCTGCTGGAGCGGATGCGCGAGGCGCAGCTCAACTGCCGCCGCCTGAGCAGCGAGGAGCTGCTCTACGACTACTTGATCTGAGAGCTGAGGACATGGGCCTCACCCCGCGCCTGTGGGCGAGCTGGAAGCCCTTCGGCATCGGCGAGCAGCGGCCCAACAACTACCTGGAGATCGCGCGCGCCGCCTGGGAGAACCGCGACCGGCCCGGCTACGCCTGGCGGATCCTGCGTCAGGGCGTCTGCGACGGCTGCGCCCTGGGCACGGACGGCCTGCGCGACTGGACGCTCAAGGGCGTGCACCTCTGCAACGTGCGGCTGCGCCTGCTGCGCCTCAACACCCAACCCACGCTCGACCCGGCGCGGCTGGCGGACGCCTCCGCGCTGGAGAAGCTGAACTCGCGCGAGCTTCGCGGCCTCGGCCGTCTCGGCCAGCCCATGCTGCGGGGACCGGGTGATGCCGGCTTTGCGCCCATCGCCTGGGAGGCCGCCCACGACCTGATTTTTCGAAAAATCCGGAGCTCCGAGCCCGAGCGCCTCGCCTTCTACCTGACCAGCCGCGGCATGCCCAACGAGACCTACTACGCGGTCCAGAAGGCGGTGCGCGCGCTGGGCACCAACTCGATCGACAACGCCGCCCGCGTCTGCCACTCGCCCAGCACCAGCGCCCTCAAGCAGGCGCTGGGGGTGGCGGCCACCACCTGCTCCTACGCGGATTGGATCGGCACCGACCTGGTGGTGTTCATCGGCGCCAACGTGGCCAACAACCAGCCGGTCGCGACCAAGTACCTGCACTACGCCAAGAAGGCGGGCACCAAGGTGGCGGTCGTCAACACCTATCGGGAGCCGGGGATGGAGCGCTACTGGGTGCCCAGCGTGGCCGAGAGCGCGCTCTTCGGCACCCGCCTCGTCGACCGCTTCTTCCTCGTGGATACGGGCGGTGATGCGGCCTTCCTGTCCGGCGCCCTCAAGGCGCTCATCGAGCGCGACGGGCTGGACCGT
>DASUVY010000183.1:0-9483 GCA_036378695.1 Candidatus Dormiibacterota bacterium | reverse complement strand
GACCGTGAACTCGGTCTTCTCCTCAGCCGGGGCCTCTTCAGCGGCGCCTGCGGCGGGACCCGCGGCCGCCGGCGCGGCGGCGACGGCGGCGGCCGGCTTGATGCCGAGCTCGCTCTCCAGGATGTCGAGGGCCTCCTTCACATCGAGGACGCTCCAGGTCTTCAGGGCCTCGACGAAGTCCTTGGGGGTGACTTTGGTAGCTGCCATGGTTCTTACGCTGCCTCCAGGTTGTTCTTGTGTACTTCGAGAGCGCTCGCCAGTTGCGCGAGCGGGGTGTTGAGCGCCGCGGCCAGGCTCGCGAGCGGCGAGAGCACGGTGCCCGCCAGCTGCGAGAGCAGGACTTCCTTGGGCGGCAGGTCGGCCAGCTGCTTGAGCTGGTCGGCGCTCATGACGCGGCCTTCGACCAGCCCGCCCACGATGTCGAGCTTTAGCCGCGTGCTGCGCACGAAGTCGTTGACCAGCTTGATCGGCGTGGCCAGGTCGTCGTAGCCGAACGCGATGCCGACCGGTCCCAGGAGCACGGCCTGGAAGTCGTCGTGGCCCGAGGCCACCGCCGCCCGGCGGGCGAGCGTGTTCTTGACCACGCGGTACTCGACCTCGCCGCCGCGTAGGCGGCCGCGCAGGTCCTGGATCTGGCTGACGGTCAGGCCGCGGTAGTCGGTCAGCACCGCCACCTTGGCCCTGCTCAGCTTGTCGGTGAGCAGTTCGACCTGCTCTTCCTTCTCGGGTCTCGCCATAAAAAATCCTCCGCGCCGCAGACAGGCACGGAGGCTCGAGGCCCGGATCGTGCGCCTGGGCTGGAAATTAAGACGCGCTAACGCGTCGCCAGCTGTCTGGGGCGAACCGCCGGATTATAGCGGGAGGGGCGAGCCCCTCCCCTACGAGGTCGAGAGCTTGGCGGCTTCCTTGACGTCGACCGGTACCGAAGGACCCATGGTCGAGGCCAGGTAGAGCGAGCGCAGGTACTGGCCCTTCGAGCTCGACGGCTTGTTGCGCACCAGCGCCTCCACCAGCGCGGCCAGGTTGCCGTGCAGCTGGTCGGGTTGGAAGGACACCTTGCCGATGGGCACATGAACGATCCCGAACTTGTCGGTGCGGAACTCGACCCGGCCGCCCTTGACCTCGCGGACCGCCCGCCCGATGTCGAAGGTGACCGTGCCTGCCTTGGGGTTGGGCATCAGGCCGCGCGGGCCGAGGATGCGGCCCAGCGGCCCCACCTTGGGCATCATGTCCGGGGTAGCGACCGCCACGTCGAAGTCGGTCCAGCCGCCCTGGATTCGCGCCACCAGGTCGTCGCCGCCCACGAAGTCGGCGCCCGCCTCGGTGGCCTCCTTGGCCTTGTCAGCGCCCACGAAAGCCAGCACCCGGACCTGCTTGCCGGTGCCGTTGGGCAGCACCACCGAGCCGCGGACCATCTGGTCGGCGTGCTTGGGGTCGACTCCGAGCCGGACGTGCGCCTCGACCGAGGCGTCGAACTTGACGTGCGAGGTGTCCTTGACGACCTCGGCCGCCTTCATCGGCTCCAGGCCGCCGTTGCCGCTCTCGGCGAGCGCGGCCTCGATCTTCTTGAGCGCCTCCTCGTAGCGCTTGCCGTGCTTAGCCACTGACCTCGATTCCCATCGAGCGCGCCGTGCCCTCGACCATCTTCATGGCGGCGTCGACGTCGTAGGAGTTGAGGTCCTTGGCCTTGGCCTGGGCGATGGTCACCAGCTGCTGGCGCGAGACCTTGCCCACCTTCTCGCGGTTGGGCTTGGCCGAGCCCTTCTCGATGCCGGCGGCCTTCTTGAGCATGTTGACCGTCGGCGGCGTCTTGAGGACGAAGGTGAAGCTGCGGTCCTCGTAGATCGTGATCTCGGCCGGCACCACGTCACCGGCCTGCTGCGCGGTGCGCTCGTTGTAGGCCTTGGTGAACTCCATGATGTTGATGCCGTGCGGGCCCAGCGCGGTGCCCACGGGCGGCGCCGGCGTGGCCTTGCCGGCCTGGAGCTCGATCTTCAAGATCGCGCGGACTTTCTTCTTGCCCATGACTTAGTGAACTTTCTCCACTTGGAGAAGGTCGAGCTCGACCGGCGTCTCGCGGCCGAACATGTTGACCAGCACCTTGAGCTTGCCCTTCTCGGGATTGATCTCGTCGACCTTGCCGTGGAAGTCGGTGAACGGACCGTCCACCACCCGCACGCTCTCGCCGACCTGGAACTCCACCCGGATCTTGGGCGCTTCCTGCTTCATCTGCTTGAGGATCGCCCGCACCTCTTTCTCCTGGAGCGGCACCGGCTTGTTGCCGCTGCCCACGAAGGAGGTGACGCCGGGGGTGTTGCGGACGACGTACCAGGACTCGTCCGACATCTTCATCTTGACCAGGATGTAGCCGGGGAAGATGCGCTTCTGCACATGCCGGCGCTTGCCGTCCTTGATCTCGATCTCGTCCTCCATGGGGACGAGGACCTCGAGGATGCGATCGTGCATGTCCATCGACTCGATGCGCTTCTCGAGGTTTTTCTTGACCTTCTCTTCGTGCCCGCTGTAGGCGTGCACGACGTACCACTGCACGTCGGCGTCGACGGCCGTTTCTACCCTGGTGCTCTCAGTTGCCATATCTCAGTGCGCTATCCCGCTGTAAACCCACCGTTTCACCGCCTCGCCCACGACCAGGTCGACGCCACCGATGAAGACGGCCAGAACGACCACCGTCATCACCACGACCATCGTGTAGCGCCACAGCTCGCCGGCGGTCGGCCAGACCACCTTGCGGAGCTCGTCGATGACCTCCCGCATGAAGCGGGCGAGGGCGAACTCCTCCTGCTGGTCGGTCCGGCGCGCGGTTACGGCCACTGACTACTTGGTCTCCCGGTGAGCCGTGTGCTTGCGGCACCAACGGCAGTACTTGCGCAGCTCCATCCGGTCAGGGTCGTTCTTCTTGTTCTTGACCGTGGTGTAGTTGCGCCGTTTGCACTCGGGGCACTGCAGGGTGATGATCGTTTCCATAATTCGTCCGGCTGTTGGGGCAAAAAAGAAGCCTAGGGTTCCTAGGCCTTGTCAATAGTACCACCGGGCGGAGCGCCGGAAACCCCGCCTACCATCTAGCCTCGTGGCGCCCGAGCCCAAGACCGTGGTCGTCCTCCACGGCGACCAGACCGGCGAGGAGCTGCTCAGGGAGGCGCTCAAGGTCCTGGCCGCCGACGTCACGGGGATCGCCCTCCAGGTCCAGCACTTCGACCTCTCCCTGGACAACCGCCGCGAGACCCGCAACCAGGTCGTCCTCGACGCGGCCCTGGCGCTGAAGGCCGCCGGCTACGGCATCAAGGCCGCCACCATCACGCCCGAGGGCGCCGGCGACGTGGGCAGCCCCAACGCCATCCTGCGCAAGGCGGTTGACGGCCGGGTCATCGTGCGCACTGGCCGGCGCATCCCCAGCGTGCGCCCGATCGCCGCCGTCTATGCGCCGATCAGCGTGATCAGGATGGCGGTCGACGAGGCCTACGGCGCCAAGGAGTGGCGCGAGGGCGAGGGCCTCGACGAGTGGGCCTTCCGCACCGAGAAGATCAGCCGCCGCACCTCCCGGATCGTGGCCGACTACGCCTTCCGGCACGCCCGCCGGCTGGGCGCCAAGGTCTTCGGGGGCCCGAAGTTCACGGTCAGCCCGGTCTTCGAGGGGATCTTCAAGGAGGAGCTGGACGCGGCCGCGGCGCGCAACCCCGACGTCCGGTACGAGCCCCAGCTCATCGACGCGACCTACGCGCTGCTGCTGGCGACCACCGGCGAGGCGCTGGTCATCCCGGCGCTCAACCGCGACGGCGACACCCTCTCCGACCTGGTCATGCAGATGTTCGGGACCATCGCCGCCGCCGAGTCGACGCTGCTGGGGTTCGACGACGAGCTCAACGTCGCCGTGGTCATGACCGAGGCTCCGCATGGCACGGCGCCGGCGCTGCGCGGGAAGAACGTGGCCAACCCCATGGCGATGATCCTGGCCGTGGCTTCGCTGCTGGGGTACATGCCCGGCACACAGCAGCACACCGCCTCGCGCGCCATCTACGAGGCCACGCTGGAGACCGTCGCCGAAGGCGTCAAGACCGCCGACCTGGGCGGCCATGCCACCACCACCGACTTCACCCAGGAGGTGATCCGGGCGGTCAAGACCAAGATCGAGGTCTGGGGATCGTTGGGCGATATCGAACGCTAAGCGATGGCCGCCGCCGATCCGCTCCGCTACCTGGCCCTGGGTGACTCCTACACGATCGGCGTCGGCGCCTCCGGCGAGCACCACAACTTCCCGACCCTCCTCTCGCGCAAGCTGTCGGCCGCCAAGGGCCGCCTGATCCGGCTGGCCAACCCCGCCGTCGACGGCTACACCACGGACGACCTGATCCGGGACGAGCTCGACCAGCTGGACCAGGTGGCGCCCGACTACGTCAGCGTCCTGATCGGCGCCAACGACGTGGCCCGCGGCCGCTCGCGGGCCGAGTACCAGGGCTCGCTGGTGTGGATCTACGACGCCATCGCGGCGCGCGGCCTGGCGCCGACCTGGGTCGCCGCGATCTCCATTCCCGACTGGTCGGCGGTGCCGGCGGCGGCGCGCTTCGGCCGCCCGGAGCAGCTGCGGCTGGTCATCGACGGCTTCAACGCGCTGGCGCGGAGCGAGGCGGCGGCGCGGGGCTTCCTCTGGATCGACGTCAGCGAGCTCAGCCGGTCGCGGTTGGGCGAGCACGGCTGGCTGGCGCTCGACGGGCTGCACCCGGGCAACGTCCAGTACGCCGCCTGGGCGGACGCGATCTGGGACCAGGTGCGCGACCCCTGGACCGCCGCGTGACCAAGCGGCCGTTCCGGTTCGGTCTCGGCCTCTTCAGCGTCGATCCGGCCACGTTTGCAACGGACGCGAAGGCGATCGAGACCGAGGGCTGGTCGACACTGCTGATCCCCGACCACCTCACCCTGGACCAGGCAGCGCCCCTGCCCGCTCTGGCCGCGGCGGCCGCTCTCACCGAGCGGCTGCGCCTCGGAACCTTCGTGCTCAACAACGACCTCCGCCACCCGGCGGTGCTGGCCCAGGAAGCCGCGACCGTGGACCTGATCAGCAACGGCCGCCTGGAGCTGGGGCTGGGCGCCGGCTGGAACCAACCCGAGTACACGGCCATCGGGCGCGACTTCGAGCCGGCAGGCCGCCGCATCGAGCGCCTCGAAGAGAGCCTGGCCGTGCTGAAGGGACTCTTCGCCGACGGCAGGTTCAGCTTCGACGGCAAGCACTACCGGATCGAGGCCATGGACGGCCTGCCCAAGCCCTTCCAGAGGCCGCACCCGCCCCTGCTTATCGGCGGCGGCGGCCGCCGCCTGCTGTCGCTGGCCGGCCGCCAGGCCGACATCGTGGGGTTCGCGCCGCGCCTGCCGCGCCATGACACGCCCGACACTCGATCGATGACGCTCGACGCGTTGGAGGAGAAGGTGGGCTGGGTGCGCGAGGCGGCGGGCGAGCGCTACCGGGAAATCGAGCTGAACACGTACGAGGTGGGCGCCCCCGTGGTGGTGACCGACCAGGCGCGACCGGAAGCCAGGCGCTGGATGGACCAGCTGCGGAGCGCCTGGGGCGGCATGGAGATGAGCGAGGACGACTTCCTCGCCTCACCGCACACCTTCATCGGCAGCCGCGACCAGCTGTGCGAGAAGCTCCAGATGCTGCGCGAGCGCTTCGACATCTCCTACGTGATGGTGCGGCCGCGCTCGCGCGCGGCCTTCCTGCCCGTGCTGGAGCGGCTGGCCGGCACGTAAATAGAAGGACGTAGTGCTCTACGTCGGGACCTCTGGCTGGCAATACCGCGACTGGCGCGGCGCCTTCTATCCGGAGAGGCTGGCGCAGGCGCGCTGGCTTGAGCACTACTGCGCGAACTTCGACGTGGTCGAGGTGAACAACACCTTCTACCACCTGCCCGAGGCCTCGACCTTCGCCAAGTGGGAGCGGGAGACGCCGGCGGACTTCGTGGTGGCCGTGAAGATGAGCCGGTTCCTGACCCACCTGAAGCGGCTGCTGGACCCCGAGGAGCCGGTACGGCGGTTCATGACCCGGGCTCGCAAGCTGGGGCGGAAGCTGGGCCCAGTCTTGGTCCAGCTGCCGCCGCGGTTCGAGGCGGCGCCTGAACGTTTGGAGGAGACCCTGTCCCTGTTCGACTCCGACGTGCGGGTGGCGGTGGAGTTTCGCGACGACTCCTGGTACACCGACGAGGTCCGGGGGATCCTCGAGCGGCGCGGCGCGGCTCTCGTCCTGGCCGACCGCCGCAACCGCCACACGCCGCTCTGGCGTACGGCGGATTGGGGTTTCGTGCGCCTGCACGAGGGGGTGGCGCGGCCGCGGCCCTGCTATGGGGAGCAGATGCTGGAGACCTGGGTCGAACGGATCGCCGAGCTCTGGCCATCGGGTGCCGACGTGTTTGCCTTCTTCAACAACGACCACCGCTGCTGCGCGGTGCGGGACGCCGGCGTCTTCGCCCAGCTGGCGGCCGAGGCCGGCCTGCATCCCACCCGGACCCCGGCTCCCTCGGAGATTCAGGTCGTGGGCGCGGGCCCCGACAGAACGGCCTTCGTCCGCGGCTAGCCGGGCGGTTAGGCGGTCGATTTCATGAAAGCGGCCCGATACACCGGGGTTGGGAGCCCCGATTTCATGAAAAGGTCCCGAACTAGGCGGTTTCCAGCCTCCGGAAGCCCTCGGCGTACTCGTAGCCTGCCTTCTCCCCCACGGCCTTGGCGCGCTCGCGGATCCACTTGGCGGGAGCGCCGTCCTCGATGCCGGGCTTCTCGAACTGGCTCTTGTGGCACATGATGGCCTCGATCTTCAGGTCCAGCAGCTCCGGCGTGACCTCGATGAAGTGGTCTGATTCCGTGAAGCCGGGCAGCCATACCTCGCGCACCTTGTGCGGCTCCAGGCCCTCGGCCAGCAGCTCGCGGTAGGCGCGCGGATTGCGGGCGTCGGGATAGACCGCCGACAACGTGGCCTCGCCCACCGCCAAGTGGTCGGGGTGGAAGCCGCCGATGCCCTGCTTGACCAGCATGCGCACCGGCGCGTGGGTCAGGACCAGGTCGGGCTTGCGGCGGCGGATGTCGGCCGTGATCGCCCTGCGCAGGTCCACGTTGGGCTCCAGGTAGCCGTCGCGAAAGCCCAGGAAGGTGATGTCGCTGACGCCCAGCTTGGCGGCCGCGCAGCGCTGCTCCTGGTAGCGGGTGGCGGTCACGTCCTCGTCCGCGACGTGGGGATCCTCCCCACCCTGCGAGCCGTCGGTGACCACGCAGTAGAAGACCTCGGCGCCCTCGCGCGTGAACTTGGCCACGGTCGCGCCGAAGCCGAACTCGGGATCGTCGGGATGGGCCGATACCACCAGGACCCGCCGGACTGGTTCCGGCTCCTTGTTCTCCTCAGCCACGCCGGTTGAGCGTAAACCAGACCGCGGCGCCGCCGCCCTTGCGGGCCCCCGCCCCGGCCTCCCCGCCCATCGCTTGGGCCAAGCCGCGCGCCAGGTATAGGCCGAGGCCGAGGCCGGCGTGGTCTCCGGACCGGCGAAAGCGCTCGAAGGCCGTCTCCCGCTCCGCGGCAGGGATCCCGGGACCGCGGTCGAGGACCTCGAACCGCACCTTCCCATCCCGCTGCTGCACCGAGACCTCGACCGGCGACCCCGGCGGCGAAAAGCGCGCCGCGTTGCCGAGCAGGCAGCGGAGCGCGCGCACCGCGCGGCCGCGGTCGGCCTCGACCACCACGCCCGGCGCCGCGCCCAGCACGGTGACCGGGTGCTCGGCCAGATGGCGGCGCTCGCCGTCCACCGCGCCGGCCACCAGGTCGGCGACCTCGACGGGCTCGCTGAAGAGCTGGAGGTCGTGCGCTTCCAGGTGGACCATAAGCAGCAGGTCCTCGATCAGGTCGGACATGTCCTCGACGTTGACGTCGATCATCCGAAGCATGTCCAGCGCGCTCTGCGCCGGCATCTTCCCGTCCATGTCCAGCATCAAGGTCGCGGCGCCACGGATCACGGTCAGCGGCCGGCGCAGCTCGTGCCCGATGACCGAGATCAGCTCCAGGTAGGGGCTGCCCGCCTCATTCACGAATCGTTTCCACCTTGAGCATGTTCGTCTGTCCGGGTTTGCCCACGGGCACCCCCGCGATGAAGAGAACGCGGTCGCCGGTCCGCACGATCCCCTGGGCCCGCGCCGCCCGCACGGCCTTGTCGATCATGTCGTCGGTGTCCTTACCCATTCCGACCTCGAGCGGGATGACACCGGCATACAAAGCCGTCCGCCGCAGGACCGCGCTGTACGGGCTGGCCGCGATCACGGGCACCGGCGGCCGTGCCTTGCTCACCCGCAAGGCCGTGGCGCCCGACTCCGTGAAGGCGATGATGTAGCGCGCGTTGACCTCGGTCGCCACCTGCGCCGAGGCGTGCGCGATGGCGCTGGACAGCGAGTTCTCCTTCCAAACCGGCCGCTCGCGCAGGTAGGCGGGGTGGTTCTCGGCCGCCAGGCAGATCCGCGACATGGCGCGCACCGCCTCCACCGGGTGGGCGCCGGTCGAGGTCTCCTGCGAGAGCATCACCGCATCGGTGCCGTCCCAGATCGCGTTGGCCACGTCGGAGGCCTCGGCGCGCGTCGGCCGGTTGCTGGTGACCATCGACTCCAGCATCTCGGTCGCGGTGATCACGGGCACGCCGGCGCGGTTGGCCCGCGTGATGATGTCCTTCTGCACCGCGGGCACCTCGCCCAGCGCCATCTCCACGCCCAGGTCGCCGCGCGCCACCATGACCGCGTCCGAGCAGGCGATGATCTCGCGCAAGTTGCGGATCGCCTGCAGCTTCTCCAGCTTGGCGACCACCGGCGCCCGCCAGCCCAGGCGCACCATCTCGTCCCGGCAAGCCTGGACGTCGTCGGGACTGCGGACGAAGGAGATGGCGACGTAGTCGAACTGCAGCTCCGCGCCCAGGGCCAGGTCCTGCTTGTCCTTGGCCGTCAGGGCCGGCATCGTCAGCGGGCGGCCGGGGATCGCCACCCCCTTGCGCTCGCCCAGGAGGCCGCCCCGCACGACCGAGCAGGTGACCTGGCCGTTGCGGTGCTCACCCCGAACTTTGAGCTCGATCTGGCCGTCGGCCAGGAGCACCCGGTCGCCCGGCTGGGCCGCCGAGATGATCTCCTGGTGGCTGACCGGGATCGTCTTGTCGTCGCCCCGGACCTGCCGGGCGGTGAGCGTGACCTCGCGTCCCCGGGAGAGCCGGACCAACGGCTCCGACAGCGAGCCGGTGCGGATCTTGGGGCCCTGCAGGTCCTGGAGCAAGGCGACGTAACGACCGGTCTCCTTCGCGACCTGGCGAACCGCCTTGACCGTCGCCCGGTGCGTCGCCTCGTCCCCGTGCGAGAAGTTGAGGCGCGCCACGTCCATGCCCGCGGCGAAGAGGCGGCGGAGGGTGGGCACCTCGACCGAGGAGGGGCCGAGGGTGCACACGATGCGCGTCTTGCGCA
>DASUVY010000182.1:0-2518 GCA_036378695.1 Candidatus Dormiibacterota bacterium | reverse complement strand
GTCTTGGAACTGACGTGGCCGTAGACCTCGGCCACGGTCTCGATCATCTTTGAGAACTCGTCCGCCTTGAGGCTTGCTCCACCGACCAGGCAGCCGTCGCAGAGCGGCAGCTCCACGTAGGACTCGATGTTGGCGGCGTTGACGCTTCCACCGTACAGGACCCGCACTTTGCGGGCGGCGCCCTGCCCGATCACCTCGCCCACGGTCTGGCGGATCAGGCGCATGGTCTTGTACGCGTGCTCGGGCTCGGCGTTCTTGCCGCTGCCGATTGCCCACACCGGCTCATAGGCGATCACCAGCCGCGGCGAATCGTCGGCGGCCAACTGGGCCAGTCCGGCCCGGACCTGAGCGTCCACGACGGGCTCCGTCTGGCCCGCCGTGTAGTGCTCGTCGAGCTCGCCCACGCAGAGGATCACGTGCAGGCCTTCGGCGATGGCCGCGGCCGCCTTGCGGGCGACGTCTTCGTCGGTCTCGTGGAAACGCACGCGGCGCTCGGAGTGGCCGACGATGACCCACTGGCACCAGCCGGCCAGCATGGCCGCCGAGACCTCGCCGGTGTAGGCGCCCGATTTCTCCCAGTAGCAGTCCTGGGCGCCCAGCTCGATACCTGTGTTCTCGATCAGCTCGGCCACGCCGAGCAGCCAGGGGAAGGGCGGGCAAAGCGCGAGCTCAACCCGATCGGCGTGCGCCTGGTAGGGGCCGAGGATGCCGCGCACCAGATCGGCGGCGTCGGAGGCGCTGGCGGGGTTCATCTTCCAGTTCGCCGCCAGCAGCGACTTGGCTCCTTCCAGATGCACGCCCATCAGCTCTTGTCCTTCAGTACGGCGACGCCCGGCAGTTCCTTGCCTTCCATGTATTCGAGGGTGGCACCACCGCCAGTGGAGACGTGGGAGAACGGTCCCAGTCCCAGCTTTTCGACCGCCGCTGCGGTGTCGCCGCCGCCCACCAGCGAGTAGGCGGCGGTGGCCGAGATGGCGTCGCCCAGCGCCCGCGTCCCCGCCGCAAACTCGGGAATTTCGAACATACCGGGCGGCCCGTTCCAGACGATGGTGCCCGCGTCGCGCACGCGCTCGGCGTAGAGCTCACAGGTCTTGGGACCGATGTCCAGCACCTTCCACCCCGCCTCCACCGCATCCATGGCGACGGTACGCGTCTCCTGGCCGGGCTCCGCCTCCCGCGCCACCACGCCGTCGACCGGCAGCACCAGCTTCTCGCCGGCCTGCTTCTCCACGTCCCGCGCGTCGTCGAAGGCGTCCGGCTCGACCAGGCTGGTGCCCATCTCGACGCCGCGGGCCGCGAAAAAGGTGTTGGCCATGGCCCCGCACACGATCAGGGTGTCGACCCGCGGCAGCAGGTGGCGCAGCACGCCGGCCTTGGTGGAAACCTTGGCCCCGCCCACGATCGCGACCAGCGGCCGCCGCGGCTCGTCCAGCGCCCGGTGCAGGGCGTGCAGTTCGGCCAGCATCAGGTCGCCCGCGTAGGCGGGCAGGTAGTCGGCGACCCCGACCACCGACGCGTGCGCGCGGTGAGAGGCCGCGAAGGCGTCGTTGCAGTAGATCTCGGCCAGCCCGGCCAGGGCGCGGGCGAAGCCGGGGTCGTTCGCCTCTTCTTCGGCGTGGAAGCGCACGTTCTCCAGCAGCACCAGCCCGCCTGGCTGAAGCTCGCCGACCGCCTGCTCGGCGGGAGCACCGACGCAGTCGCGGGCGAAGCCGACGGGCAGGCCCAGCTTGTCCGCCAGCAGCCGCGCCACCGGTTCCAGAGAGAACTGGGGATCTGGCGCCCCCTTCGGCCGGCCCAAATGCGAGGTCACCACCACCCGCGCCCCGCGGCCGGCCAGCTCCTGCAGGGTGGGCGCCGCCGCCTCGATCCGGGTGGCGTCCGCCACCCGGCCGTCCTTGAGCGGAACGTTCAGGTCCTCGCGCACCAGGACCCGCTTACCCGCGACGTCCACGTCGCGGATCGAGGCTTTCACGAGCGGGATTTAAAGAGTCGAGCCCATCAACGTGATCAGGTCGACCATGCGGCAGCTGAAGCCCCACTCGTTGTCGTACCAGCTGACGACCTTGGCCCAGTCCTCGCCCTGCATGATCGTCAGCGGCGCGTCGACGATCGACGAGTGGGGGTCGTTCTTGAAGTCGCTGGAGACGAGCTCCTCGTGGCTGACCGCGAGGATCCCGCGCAGCGAGCCGCTGGCCGCCTCCTCGAAGGCGGCGTTGATCTCCTCGACGGTGGTGGTCCTGCCCAGCTGCACCGTGAGGTCGATCACGCTTACGTCCAGCAGCGGCACCCGGAAGGCCATGCCCTGGAAGCGGCCCTTCAGCTCCGGCAGCACCTCGGTGACGGCGCGGTTGGCGCCGGTGGAGGTCGGGATGATGTTGTCGGCCGCGGCGCGGGCACGGCGCAGGTCCTTGTGGGGCAGGTCCTGCAGCTTCTGGTCGGCGGTGTAGGCGTGGACCGTGGTCATCATGCCCTTCTCCACGCCGAAGCTGTCGTTGATCACCTTCACGACCGGGACAAG
>DASUVY010000181.1:0-4775 GCA_036378695.1 Candidatus Dormiibacterota bacterium | reverse complement strand
TCCAGCAGGTGCTGGAAGCCCTTGCCCACCTCGCCCACGACCTGCTCGTCGGTGGCCGCCAGGTCGTGGATGAAGACCTCGTTGGAGTCCACCGCCGCGCGGCCCAGCTTCTCGATGCGGCGCACCTCGCAGGCGGCGCGGTCGAGGTCGGCCAGGAACAGCGTCATGCCCTCGTAAGGCTTTGCGTCATCGCGCGGCGAGGTGCGCGTCAAAAGCAGGATCTTGGTCGCGTTCTGGGCGTTGGTCGTCCAGACCTTCTGGCCGTTGATGAGCCAGCGCCCGCCTTGTCTCTCGGCGCGCGTCTGGATGCGGGAGGTGTCGGTGCCCGCGCTGGGCTCGGTGACGCCGAAGGCGGTCAGCAGCTCGCCCCGCGCCACCCGCGGCAGGACGTCCTGCTTCATGGCCTCGGAGCCGTGGCGGATCACCGGCGTGATCGGGAAGACGTAGAAGTGCACGGCCGAGGCGCCCGAAAGCCCGGCGCCGGTCTCCCCGACCGCGTGCAGCAGCACCGCGGCCTCGCTGACGCCGAGTCCGGCGCCGCCGTAGGCCTCGGGTACCACCAGCCCCAACCAGCCGCGCTCCGCGCACGCCCGCACGAAGTCCCAGGGGTACTCGCCGGCGCGGTCCCGCTCCGCCCACCACTCCAGCGGGAAGCGCCGGCCGAGCGCCAGCACCTCCTCGCGCAGGGATTGCTGGAGATCGGTGAGCGCGAAGTCCAAACCGCCCGCGAGCTTAACCTCGTGGCCATGAGTGGGCCTCTGGCGGGCATCCGGGTGCTGGACCTGACCCGCGTCCTGGCCGGACCGTTCGCCACCTCGCTGCTCGGCGACCTGGGAGCCGACGTGATCAAGGTCGAGCGGCCGGGCGACGGCGACGAGACCCGCCACATGGCGCCGATTCGCGAGGGCGAGAGCCACTACTTCCTGACCGTCAACCGCAGCAAGCGCGGGATCGTGGTCGACCTGAAGCAGCCCGCGGGCCGCCAGGTGGTGCTCGACCTGGCGCGCGTTTCCGAGGTCTGCATCGAGAACTTCCGGCCCGGCGTCATCCAGCGCCTCGGCCTCGACTACGAGGCGGTGCGCGCCGTCCGGCCTGACATCGTGTACTGCTCGATCTCGGCCTACGGCCAGACCGGCCCTTACGCGGGGCGCAGCGCCTTCGACGTGGCCATCCAGGCCATGGGCGGGGCGATGGGCGTGACCGGAGAGCCCGACGGCCGGCCGATGCGCATGGGCCTGCCCATGGCCGACCTCAGCACGGGCCTGTTCGCGACCGTCGGCATCCTGGCCGCCGTCGTGGAGCGCCAGCGCACCGGCCAGGGCCAGTTCCTGGACGTCTCCATGATGGACGCCATGGTCGGGCTGCTCACGCAGTACGCCGGCCGCTACTTCATGACCGGGGAGGACGTGCCTCCAGTCGGCGCCGGCCATCCTTCCGTCTCCCCCTATGGCAGCTACGAGACCGCCGACGGCCACATCGTGATCGCCAACCTGGGCGAGGGCTTCTGGCCCAAGATCGCCCGCGCGCTGGGTCGCCCGGAGCTGGGTTCCGACCCCCGCTTCCGCACCAACCCCGACCGGGTGCTGCGCCGGCAGGAGGTAGACGAGCTGGTCAACGCGGAGACGCGCAAGCGCACGACGGCGGAGTGGGAGCGAATCTTCGAAGCTGAGGACGTTCCCCACGCGCCCGTGCACAAGGTCAGCCAGGTGCTCACCCATCCCCAGGTGCTGGCGCGCGAGATGGTGACGGAGGTCGAGCACGCCCGGCTGGGCCGGGTGCCCACCACCGGCCGGGTCCTGCGCTTCGGGGCTCATCCGCGGGAACCACTGCGCGCCGCTCCGGTTCTGGGCCAGCACACAGAGGAGGTCCTGCGCGAGGTGCTGGGCTACGACGCCGCGCGGATCGCGGAGCTGCGGGCGGCCGGGGCGGTCGGCTGAAAAGGGTGCCCTTTCATGAAAGCGGCGCTCTCCCGCGCGGTTGGGGGGCCACATTTCATGAAAACGTCCGCTATTCGGGCGACTTCCGGCGCAGCGACCACATCTGGACGGCCTTCTCCAGCTCCAGCGCGGCCGGCCAGGACACGGCCGGCGGCCCGAGCTCCAGCCGCATCGATCGAGCGGCGGCGCGCGCCAGCTCGGGGTCGCGAGCGGCCCGTCGCGCCAGCTCCAGCGCCCGGTCTTCGACCTCCGCCTCCGGGACCGCCGCCCAGGCCAGCCCCAGCTCGGCCGCCCGGCGGCCGCTGACCTCCTCCCCGAAGAGCGACATGGCGGCCGCCGCCTCCCGGCCGGCCAGGCGCCCGAGCAGCGCGAAGTGGCCGCCGCCGGGGTGAATGCCGATGCGTAGAAAGCCCGTCATGACGCGCGCGGTCTCGGCCACGATGCGGACGTCCGTGGCCAGCATGAGGTTGACGCCCGCGCCGACCGCGTGGCCGCGCACCGCCGCGATGCTGGGGGCCAGCAGCTCACCCACGCGCACGAAGGCGTTGTAGGTCAGGCCCAGGCCGCGGAAGTTGTCGGGCCGGGCGGGGTCGCGGCCGGCCTCGGCCAGGGTGTCGCGGTGGGCGCCGGCGCAGAAGGACTCGCCCTCGGCCCGCACCACCACGGCGCCCACCGATTCGTCGGCGTCGGCCGCCGCGCAGGCTTCGATCAGCTCCCGCACCATCGGCGCGGTGAAGGCGTTGCGGCGCTCGGGGGCGTTCAGCGTGATGGTGGCGACGCCCTCGGCGACCGCGTAGAGGACCTCGGTCATTCGCCGGTGATCAGCTCCCACAGGCGGTCGCCGCCGGTGCGGGCGACGAGGTCGCCCAGAGCTTCCGACCACGCCGACTCGGTCCCGAACTCGTCCCGCCAGGCCCAGAGCCGGGTCGTCCAGCGGTGCAGCTGGTGCTCGTGGGTGAAGCCGATGGCCCCGTGCACCTGGTGGGCGATGGCCGCCGCCCTGCCCGCGGCGCTGCCGGCCACGATCTTGGCGGTTGCCACCTGCCTGGGCGCCAGGGGGTCTTCGACCGCGGCCTCCACCGCGGCGGCGGCCAGAGCCACCTCGCCCGCCAGCTCCGCCAGCTGCTGCTGCACCGCCTGGAAGCGATTGAGGGCCTGGCCGAACTGCCGGCGCTCGGCGGCGTAGGTTACCGTGAGGTCGCGCACCCGCTCCAGCGCGCCCAGCATCTGGATCGAGCGCATCAGGGCGCCCCGGCGCTGGGCGTCTCCGACCTCGGGCATCACCTTCTCGGCGAAATCGATCTCGGTGCCGTGGTAGGCGGAGGCCCTGATGACCTCGGCCACGTCGGCCAGCGGCGCCTCCTCACCCAGGTCGGCCAGGCCGGACTTTTCGACCTCGGCCCAGGCATCGGCCGACTCCCGACCGAAGACCCGGTGAGCCGTCTCCAGGAGCAGGTCGCGCTCCGCGCTCACCGTGGGGGGACTCCCCCCTCGGGCGGGCCGGGCGTAGCCCTTCCCCCCGCCCGCCCCCCTGGCGCCGCCAGTCCCCTGGCCACGATTCCGCGCAGGATCTCGTTGGTGCCGCCGCGCAGCGTGAAGCCGGGGGCGTGGGCCAGCGCCTCCTGGTAGAGGCGCTGAAAACGCTCACCCGCCGCGACCGGCGTGACCAGCAGGCGCGCGGTCTCCACGACCTCGCGCTCGAAGCGGGTGCCCAGGTCCTTGACCAGCGCCGCGTCGACATTGGGGGCCTCGCCCGCCTCCAGGCGGCGGGCCATCCCCATCGACAGCCGGCGCAGCGCGGCCAGGCGCGCGCAGAGCCCGCCGAGGGCGCGCGCGCCCGACTCGCCGGGGTCGTCGCCCAGCTCGCGCACGGTCTCCACCAGGAGCGGGAAGGTGGAGAGGAAACGCTCGGGTCCGCTGCGCTCGTAGGCCAGCTCGGAGGTGACCTGGCGCCAGCCGTCGCCCTCGGCCCCGACCAGGCGGTCGGCGGGTACGAAGGCGTCCTGGAAGACGACCTCGTTGAAGTGCGGCTCGCCGGTCAGCAGCTCGATAGGCCGCACCTTCACGCCCTCGCCGTGCAGGTCGACGATCAGCTGGCTCAAGCCCTGGTGGCGGTCCTCGCCCAGGGGAGCCGTGCGGACCAGCGTGATCATGAAATGCGAGCGGTGCGCGTGGCTGGTCCAGACCTTGGTGCCGTTCAGCACCCACCCGCCTTCCACCGGGCGCGCGCTGGTGCGCACGCTGGCCAGGTCGGAGCCGGCGTCGGGCTCGGACATCCCGATCCCGAAGTAGCACTCGCCGCGGGCAATGGCCGGCAGAAACTCCTGGCGCTGCTCCTCGGTGCCGTAGCGGAGCAAAAGCGGACCGGTCTGACGGTCGGCGATCCAGTGCGCGGCGACCGGGGCGCCGGCGGCCAGCAGCTCTTCCAGGACCGCATAGCGCTCGAGCTGGCTGCGCTCGTGGCCGCCGTACCGTCGGGGCCAGGTCATGCCCACCCAGCCATGCTCGGCCAGGCGGCGGCTGAACTCGGGCGAGTGGCCGGAGAGCCAGGCATCGCAGTGGGGCTCGAAGCCGCCCGCGGCCAGCTCCTCGGCCAAAAAGGCGCGCACCTCCGCCCGCAGCCCCACCAGGCAGAGGTTAGGGCAGTCCTTCCAGCCTCCGCGAGATTAGGGCGCGCTCGGCGGGATTGCTGGTCAGCTCCAGGGCCCGCCGGTCGGCCGCGGCGGCCTCCTCCTCGCGGCCCAGCGCCCGCAGCATCACCGCCCGGGTGGCGTGCAGCAGGTGGTAGCCGTCGAGCTCCGGCGCGATCTCGTCCAGCTCCGCCAGCGCCGCCTCCGG
>DASUVY010000180.1:0-39281 GCA_036378695.1 Candidatus Dormiibacterota bacterium | reverse complement strand
CTCGACCAGCGTGCTGGCCGGGCGCTCCGCGCCCAGGTAGCGGTCGCGGACCCCGCGCACCGCGGCCAGGCCGCCGATGTCGGCCAGGTAGTAGTTCAGCTTGACCACCTGGTCGAAGCTCGCCCCGGCGGCTTCCAGGGCCCGCCGCAGGTTGCTGAAGACCTGCTCGGTCTGGGCGGCGATGTCGGCGCCGCCGACCAGGTTGCCCTGCTCGTCGAGCGCGACCTGGCCCGATACGTAGACCAGGCGGCCGCTACCGGTGACGACGTGGCTGTAGCCCGGGCCGGGGGCCAGCCCGGGCGGGGCGGCGAGATGTCGGTTGGGTGCTGGCATGCAGCAAAGTAGACACCGTGGCGGAGCACGACCCCGGCCCGGAGGTGGCGGGGCGCCGCGGCGAGGCGGCGGCCGAGTCGGCGCGCGAGCCCCATCGGCTCGGCCAGGGCGTCGTGCGCTCCGGCACCGCGAGCTGGACCGACCCCACCATGACGGCGCCCGGCGTCTTCTATCCCAAAGGCGCCGAGAGCGCCGAGGAGCGCCTCCGCCACTACGCCGCGCAGTTCCCGCTGGTCGAGGTCGACGCCACCTACTACGCGCTGCCCTACAAGCGGATGGCCGAAGCCTGGGTGGAGCGGACGCCACCCGGCTTCAGGTTCGACGTCAAGGCGCACGCACTGATGACCGGCCAGCCGACCGAGGTGGCGCGACTGCCCAAGCCGATCCGCGAGGAGCTGCCCGCCGCCCAGAAGGACAAGAAGCGGATCTACGGCAAGGACCTGCCCGAGGAGCTGATGGACGCCGTCTACGAGGGCTTCCAGGAGGGGCTGCGGCCGGTGATCGAAGCGGGCAAGCTGGGGGCGGTCTTCCTGCAGTTCCCGAAGTGGGTCTTCCCCTCCAACGAGGCCCGGGACCTGATCCTGGAGAACCGCGAGAAGCTGGGGCTGCCGGTGGCGGTCGAGTTCCGGCACGGGTCCTGGTTCAACGAGAAGAACGCCGAGCGCACGGTGCGCTTCCTGCAGGACAACAAGATTCCCTACGTAGCCGTCGACGAGCCGCAGGGTTTCAAGTCGTCGGTGCCGCCGGTGGTCGTGGAGACTTCGCCGGACCTGGCGGTCTTTCGCTTCCACGGCCGCAACGCCGAGAACTGGGAGAAGAAGGGCATCCCGCCGTCGGAGCGCTTCCGCTACCTGTACGACGAGGACCAGCTGGGCGACTGGGTGCCGCAGATCAGCGCCGTGGCGCGCAAGGCCAAGGAGACGCACGCCGTCTTCAACAACTGCTTCTCCAACTACGGCACCACCAACGCCCGCGAGCTGGCCAAGCTGCTGGCCGAATACCAGTCGTAACGGCGCAGGGGCGAACCGGCCCCGACCTCAGCGGTAGAGCGGGAAGAGGTGCGCCAGCGCGGGCGGGACGCCCGTGCCCGACGCGGCCAGGCGATCGAGCATTCGCGGCCTCAGGCCGGTCGGTTCGAAAACGCCCGTGCTCTTCCCGTCGGGCGTGGACCCCGTCCGCCGGAAGCTGAAGATGTCCTGCATGGTGATCGTGTCCTCCTCCATGCCGGTGATCTCGCTGATCTGAGTCACCCGGCGCGAGCCGTCTGTGTCGCGGCTGAGGTGCACGATGATGTGGAAGGCGCTGGCGATCTGCTGGCGGATCGGGCGCGAGGGCAGCTCGACGCCCGACATCATGACCAGCGTCTCCAGCCTGGACAGCGCGTCGCGGGATCGGTTGGCGTGCACGGTGGTCATCGAGCCTTCGTGCCCCGTGTTCATCGCCTGCAGCATGTCGAGGGCTTCCGGGCCGCGCACCTCACCGACCACCAGCCGGTCGGGGCGCATGCGCAGGGAGCTGATCACCAGATGGCGGATGGTGATGTGGTCGGTGCCCTCGGCCGAGGCGGGCCGTGACTCCAGACGCGCCACGTGGCGCTGCCGCAGCTGCAGCTCGGCGGCGTCCTCGATGGTCACGATCCGCTCGTCGTCTGGGATGAAGCCCGAGAGCACGTTGAGCAGGGTGGTCTTGCCCGAACCCGTGCCGCCGCTCACCAGGATGTTGGCCCGAGCTTGCACGCAGGCTTCCATGAAGGCGAAGCCGGTGTCGGTGCAGCTGCCGAGCGCGATCAGGTCCGCCACCGTGAGGGGGGTGCGCGCGAACTTGCGGATGGTGAGCATCGGGCCATCCACCGCCACCGGCCGGATGGCCGCATGCACGCGGGAGCCGTCGCGCAAACGCGCATCGCACAGCGGCGTCTGCTCGTCGATCTTGCGGCCCACCGATTCCACGATGTAGCGGATCAGGTGCAGCAGCTCGTCTTCGTCGCGGAAGCGCGCCCCGGTCAGGTGGATCTTGCCTCCGACCTCGATGTAGATGTCGCCGGCGCCGAGCACCATGACCTCGGTGACGTCGTCGCGCGCGACGAATTCCCCAATCGGCCCCAGACGCGGGTAGTACTTGGCGAGGCTGGCGGAGTCGGTGGCGATCATCTGCAGGTTCTCCAGATCAATTGGTCAGATGCACAGCGGACGGCCAGGGACGCAGCGTCGGATCCGCGGTGATGGCCACGGCGCCGTTGCCTCTGATGGTGGCCGTGTATGCGATCACGCCCCCGGCGATGGTCGCGAAATACCCGCTGTTTCCCGTGATGGTGGCCGAGGCCGCCGGGAGATAGAAGATCCCCAGCAGGCTGGTGAGCCCGTGGCCGTTCACGTTGTTGGGGCAGGTGTTGGCGGGCGGCGCCTGCAGCGGGCCCGGCTCGAAGAGGAGGACCCGCTGGAACTGCTCGCCGGAGTATTCGTAGACATCCCCTCCGCCTTGCAGGTTCAAGCAGACCGAGGTGGCGCCCCCGCCCGGGACGTAGTTGAGGATCGCGCCCGGGCTGCCCGCGGCGGGACAGGTGGCGGGGCTGCCGAGAGCGCCGACGCAGTAGTTTTCGTTGGCTCGGTCGCCGGCGGGCCAGGTGCCCGGCGGCGGGTCGCTGTTGGGGAGACCGGAAGCGATGGGCGCGCCTTCGCCGTTGGGGGGATAGGCGCCCGCCGTGCCGGGTGCAGCGGTGGAGCTCGGCGCCCACCCGCTGGGCATCTTCGATCCGTTGACCGTGACGCTGGCGGAGCCGAGGTCGCAGTTGTTGAAAGGGTTCGGCGGCGCCTGGTTCCGCGTGAGCGCCGGCGCGCAGCCGGAAACGTGGCCGTTGCCCTCGCTGGCGGTGTTCGAGAACTGGGTCACGAAGCCGAAGGGGCCGCTGCAGGTGCCGGTGGGGTCGGCATAGACGTTGTAGTAGTCGGCGCCCGGCACGTTGCTGAGCCAGACCTTGAAGACCTCAGAGGCCGCGATGTCGACCAGGCGGCACATCGACGGCGCGCTTTCGCGCAGGAAGCACGAGCTCGACTGCGGGCCCGTGCAGCTGGCGACGCCGTATGGCTCCCAGCGCACCGCGGTCACCTCGACCCCATAGGTCTGTGGCGTCACCGGTGAGTTGCTGGAGTCGGAGCCGTTGGGATAGGGCTGGAACGAACCCGCGCAGCCGACGCCGTTGGCGTTCCAGAACTGCGTTGCAGCCCGGGTCTTGTTGTCGTTGAAGACGGGTTCGTCGGGCGGCCGGAGCTCGTTGCTCATGAAGCCGCCGTTGACGGTCAGGCCGGCGGACCAGTCGTACGCGCCGGCTGCCATGAAGTAGCAGCCGGCGCCGCCGCTGAGCCTCGGGTTGGCCGCGAAGGTGCCGGGCTGCATCAACACCGTGGAGGCGCTGAAGGTGCGGGGCGTCGCGTTCAGCGTCGGGCTCGCATAACCAGGATCGGGCTGCGCCCACCCGTTGACCTCGCTCCCGGACGAATAGCCTGTGGGACAAGGCGGCGTCGAGCGCGCCGGGTCGCTGCAGACCAGGGTGAAGCCGGAGAGAGCGGGCGGCACCGACGGGCAGATGTCGACGACGTTGCCGGCCACGCTGGCGGTCGCACCGCCGTTCACCGTGATGCTGCCATTGCTCCAGACGTCTCCGGTGACCACGGTGTTCGAGGTCCCGGAGACGGTCAGCGAGCCGCCGCCGCCCCCTCCGCCGCCGCAGCCGGCCTGGCTGAGGGTCAGGATGGCGGCCCCGCTGGTGCCCGCCCGCCGCGCGACCGCGGTAGCGGTGGCGGAGATTTTGATCGTCGGTCCGACCCCGAACACCTGCATGATCGCGACCGGAATCCAGTGCTGCGCGGTGGTCGTGAAGCTGACGCCGGCAATTGAGTGATCGGCGCTCGCGATCGTCAGGCTCTGGAGAGTCGGGCCGCCGTACGGACACGATGCCGTGGCCGTGCCCAGGTTGTCGCAGGCGATGCCCGTGTACAGCTGCTCGTTCGACATGTAAACCGTGCTCGCGGCTTGCTGGGCCTCGCTGAGGTTGCTCGAGTTCATGTAGTCGTTGGCGGCCGCGAGCGCGGCGGCGTCGACCGCGGCCTGGAGTTCGCGCCGGTCCAGGTAGGCCCGGCCGCCGTCTATGGCCAGCCCCAGAAACCCGAAGAGGACGACGAGGCAGACCGCCACCAGCACGATGGCCTGGCCCGATTGCGAAACGCTCCTGGCGCGGGGGCGCATCTCAATACTCCGTCCGGTAGACGGCGCTGGCCGAGATGAGCAGGCTGCCGCCGATCAGCTGGCCGACCATGGGCGTGATCGGCGTGAAGCTGTAGCGGATGGTGACCTGCAGGGGGGCGTGAGCGTGCGCCGGGTCGGTGGCGCTGCAGCTGCCGGTGCTGACGGCCCAGGTCTGGCCGCCGGGCGCGTTCTGAAGCGACGGGCTCAGGCTCTCGACGGTGGTCGGGGGCGAGGGCTCGGTGATGAAGATCCAGCCCGAGTTGGCCGGCGGCGCCGCGTTCGTGATGGGCCCGTTGGGGCAGGGATTCGAAAGCACGACGTCCACCGCGTGCACGCGCACCGCCGTCTCCACGTCGGAGTTGGTGGGCAGCACCGGCGAGTCGCGGATCGCGACGCGCGCGCCTTCGTTGACGGCCTGGTTGATCGTCACGTACTCGTAGATCACGCGGCCGAAGTCGACGATCCCGAAGATCAGGAGCAGCAGCACCGGCGCCACCAACGCGAACTCCACCATCGACTGCGACCGCTGGCCGCGCCTGCCGCTCAGGGCGCGCATCAATAGCCCCCGACCGTCATGTGCGTGTTGGAGACGATGCGGATCAGAGATCCGAACTGCGCCTGCATCAGTCCGGTGACCGAGCCGAACTGCATGACCAGGATGACGTTGACGTCGGTCCCCTTGTAGCCGTTGTCGGCGGGTGGGCTCGCCAGGTCCAGTCCGGGCTGATTCGAGTAGCAGATGAAGAGCAGTGGCTGGTTGGGCGTGGCGGTGGCATAGGCGGTGTCCGTGTAGGGAGGGTTGTGCAGGGTGTTGGCGTCGGCCGGGTCAGGGCAGGTGATGCTCCCGTTCATCAGCGTCGACGCCGGCAGTCCCGACCGGGTCAGGATGCCGTCCACCGCGGCCTTGATGTCGGCGTCGTCGAGGAGCGGGTTGGTGCCGGTGGAAGGGTCGAACCAGGCGGCCTGGCGCGCCCCCTCGCGCGTGGCGCCGGTGAGGCCGACGTCGAAATAGAAGACGCGGCCCAGGTCGACGAGGCCGACGAAGATCAGGATGAGCACCAGCGAGGAAGCCGCGAACTCGATGGTCGACTGGCCCGCGGCCCGGCACTTTCTCATCGCTTGGACATCGCGTCCATCAGCAGTAGTGCGGAGGGTCCCAACAGGATGATCCAGAGCGTCGGGAAGATGCACCCGACCATCGGCAGCAGCATCTTGAGAGGCGCCTTGGCGCCCTGCTCCTGGGCTCGCTGCACCCGCCGCCGTCGGATCTCCTCGCCCTGCAGGTTGAGGATCTTGGTGATACCGGAACCCAGCTGCTCGGCCTGCATGACGGCCTGCACGAAGTTGTTGACGTCCTCGACGCCGGAGCGCCTGCCGAGGTCCTCCAGGGCCTCCAGCCGCGGCCGCCCCAGCCGCGTCTCCCGGAGGAGCCGCGCGAACTCGGTGGCCAGCGCGTTCTCGACCTTCTCCGCGTACCGGCCCATGGCCGCTTCGAATCCGAGCCCGGCCTCGACCGCCACGATCATCAGATCGAGCGCGTCCGGCAGTGAGGTCTGAATCTCGCGCTTGCGCACGGAGATCCGGTGCTTGAGCCAGAAGATGGGGCCGTAAAGTCCGATGGCCCCGCCGAGGAGCGTCAACACAGCCGCCAGGGCGACGTTCTGAAGGGCCACGCCGAGGGCCAGCAGGCCGAGCGCCAAGAAGCCCGTGCAGCCATAACGGATGGCGGTGAAATCGCTCGCGGTGAGCCCGCCGGGGCGGCCGGCCAACGTCAACTTCAGGTTGAGGTCGCTGCGCACGTTCTCGGGCAGGTTGCGGGTGATCCACGCGGAGATGCGGTGCAGCAACGGGACCAGCACGCGCGGCACGAATCCGACGTGCAGCTCGAGTTCGGCCAGCGTCTGCACCGCGTGCCCTTCGTAGGTGCGCAGGCGTTCATCGACGAGCTCCACGTCGCTCTTGACCGCCGGCGCCAGCGCGCCCAGGAGCATCGCCGTGCCCGTCGCCGCGGCGGCCGCGAAACCGATCTCGACGAGCGACAGGTTCATCGACTCAAACCCGGATGGCGACCAGGCGCCGGATCATGAGGTTGCCGATGAAGATGGAGAACGCCGCGACCGCGAGCATCACGATGCCGGCGGGCCGGTGCAGCATGAGCCCGAAATAGCCTGGCGTGATCAGGTAAAGGAAGCCGGCGACCACGAACGGCAACAGCGTGATGATCCAGCCGGACGCGCGTGCCTGCGCGGTGAGCGCGGAGATCTGGCCCTTCACCTTGACGCGCTCGCGGATCGTGTGCGAAATGCTGTCGAGGATCTTCGCGAGGTTGCCTCCGACCTGGTTGTGGATCAGCGCCGCCGTGACGATCAGGTCGAGGTCGTCGCTGGCGACGCGCTTGACCAGGTTCGCGAGCGCGAGGTCGATGGGCGCGCCCAGGTTCATCTCGCGCACCACCCGCCCGAACTCTTCCGAAACCGGCGCGCTGGCCGTCTTGGCGACGCTGTCGATGGCCTGCGGGAACGAATAGCCGGCGCGCATCGCGTTGGCCAGCATGGTCAGGGTGTCGGTCAGCCGTTGGTTGAACGCCTTGAGCCGCTTCCGCTGCCGGTGGCGGACGTACCGCATCGGGATCAGGCAGCCGGCCACGCCCGCACTGACGAACTGAGGTCCGAACCCGTAGCGCAGCAGACCGAGCAGCGCGAACAGCACCAGCAACGCCATCTGGATCATCACGAACTCAGAGGTCCGCAGCTTGAGATCGGCGCGCGCCAGCTCTTCGGCAAGCGTGAGCTTGCCTTTGCGAGCACGGAAGTCGCTCAGCCGGTCGGCGAACGCTTGGAAGGGCTGCGCCGTGAGATCGCGTACACCGCTCGGCGCGGGGGCGGTGTCCGCGCGAGCCCAGGGCACGGCCTCTTCAGGCACCTCCCGCGGCATCAGCGCGGCCAAGATCACCAGGGCGCCGACCGCCGCCAAGGCGCCGAAGATCAGAGTCTCGACCAGCATGGCCTAGGCCCCGCCGGTCGGGACGAACAGGGCTTCAGTGAGGTTGGCCCCGCGCGCCCGGAAGTGTTCCATGCGGTGTGAGGGGATTCCGGTGGCGGTGTGGTGGCCGACGGCGCGATCCTCGTCGTCCACGCCTGTCTGCCGGTACTCGAAGAGGTCCCGCAGCTCGACCTCGCCGTCATTGAGACCGCACACCTCAGAGATGCGGACGATCTTGCGAGCGCCACCGCGTACGCGCTGTGTCTGCACGATGACGTCGACGGCGGCTGCGATCTGCTTGATGATGGCGCGCGAAGGGAGGTCGGTCCCCGCCATGAGCACCATGGTCTCCAGCCTGCTGATGGCGTCAGCGGGGTTGTTGGCGTGCACGGTGCTCATCGAGCCTTCGTGCCCGGTGTTCATCGCCTGCAGCATGTCGAGCGCTTCGCCGCCGCGGCATTCGCCGACGATGATGCGGTCGGGGCGCATGCGCAGCGCGTTGCGGACCAGGTCGCGAATTTCGACCGCGCCCACGCCCTCGACGTTCGGGGGCCGCGACTCCATCCGGATCACGTGCGCCTGCCGCAGCTGCAGCTCGGCCGCATCCTCGACCGTGATCACGCGTTCCTGGTCCGGGATGAACCCGGAGAGAACGTTGAGCAGCGTCGTCTTGCCGGAGGAGGTGCCCCCCGAGACCAGCACGTTGAGCTTGGTCCGGACGGCTGCGCCCAGGTAATCCAGCATCTGCTCGGAAGCCGCGCCCAGGCGCATCAGGTCGCCGGGTCCCAGCTTCTCGCGCGAGAACTTGCGGATCGTCATGCAGGGGCCTTCGAGCGCCAGCGGGGGGATCACGACGTTCACGCGCGACCCGTCGCGCAGGCGCGCGTCGCACATCGGTGAGCTCTCGTCGACGCGGCGCCCGATGCTGGCGACGATGCGGTCGATGATCTGCTTGAGCTGGCGATCGCCTTCGAAGGTGATCTCGCTGCGGATCAAGCGCCCATGGCGTTCGATGAACACCTGGCGGGGGTGGTTGATCATGATCTCCGAGATCTCGGGGTCGTCGATCAGGGGCTGGAGCGGTCCCAGGCCGCAGACCTCGTCGAAGACGCCGTCGACGAGAATGCGGAGCTCGCGCTGGGACACCTTGAGCGCCCGGCGCCGGACGTAGTCCTCGGTGACCGCGCTGACCTTCTGGCGCACGCCCTCGCGGTCCGAGATGTCCAGGTCGTTGGCGTGCTGGTCGACCAGCAGAGAGTGGATCTCGGCCCTGGCAGCGGAGAGGTCGGCCTCGGCGGTGATGCGGAGCGGAGACTGGGCGGCCGGCTCGGTCGCCGGCCGCTCCGGGACCATGCGCAGCGCCGGAACCGCCGCGGGCGACTCGTTGTCGCCGCCCAGCAGCGCCCGCCGTGCGGCGAGCCGTTCGGTCAGCGCCACGCGGCCACCTGGAGCGGCTCAGAAGTGGTGGCCTGGGTCAAGCGCGCGATGGCGCCGGCGGTGCCCACCCGCACCTTGAGGTTGCGGTCCTGGAGGTTCTCCTCGAGCTCGGCCAGGCAGCCCGGTTCGCCGATCTGCCCCAGAGCCCTGGCCGCCGCCCAGCGGACCTGCCAGCCCGGATCCTTGAGGAGGTAGCCGATCGCCGGCAGCACGCTCGGATCGCCGATCCAGCCCAGCGCCCGGCAGGCGGCGATGCGCTCGAAGCGGGAACCGGTGGCCAGCACGTGGACCAGCGACGCGACCGCGCTGGGCCGGCGCCGGAGCCCGGCCGCGAGGGCCAGCCAGCCGCGCACGGGCGCGAACTCGAGATCTAACAGCGCGCGCTCCAGGTAGAGCACCGGGGCGGCGCGGGCCAGCTCCAGCGTCAAGCGCACGGCCGATTCCCGGCGCCAGCGGATGGCCCTGACGAGGGCATCCGCGGCGCCCGCGCCGCCGATGCGGCCGAGCGCGCGCGCGGCCGCCTCTCGCACCGTCGCGTCGGTCCCGGCTGCGGCCCTGGCCAGGAGCGGGATGCACTCGCCCATGCCGAGCAGTCCGGCGATTTGCATCGCCGGCACCCGCCGCGCCGGCTCGTCTTCGCCGAAACGCTGGTAGAGCAGGTCGCGCAGGGGCCCGGAAGCAACGCCGTTCAGGAGCCGGAGCCGGGCGCCCATCTCGGAGCTCGCCGAGACGGCCGCCTCCAGCAGCGCGGCCAGCAGGTCGTCCGGCTCCAGGCCTGGTTCCAGGGGCGCCGCGGTGGCACTGCCGGCGATGACGGCTTCCAGCCGCCAGCGGAAACGGTTGCGGGCGAGTGCCTTGCGCGCCCCGCCGATCAGCCCCGGTCCGCTGTTCACTAGGATTCCTCGCCGGCCGAGACCGCCGCCATAGCGACGTGGTGCGGCCGCTGACGCGCCCTGCCGTCGAGGTTCTCGGCGAGGCTGAGTGCGCCGCGCGAGAGCTCGCTCTTGGGATCGGTGGCCACCAGCAGAGCCCCGGCCAGTGCCGCACGATCGGGCCGGTCGCCGTCGTGCCTCACTTCCAGCTGCACTGACCGCCCGAGACGATGCTCGAGCGCCCGCAGGCTGATCGCGGACCGCGGGTTGCGGTGATTGACGATGACCGCGATCCGGTCGCCGGGGACGCCCAGCGCGCCCAAGATCCCGATCGCGTCGGTGATGCCCTTGGCGGCCGTGATTTCGGGCGTGGTGACCATGACCACCTGCTGTGCCTGCTCGAAGGTGGTGAGCGCGACGTCGCTGAGCTGGACCGCCAGGTCGACCACGACGAAGGAGAAGGTGCGGCGGAGAACGTCGAGCGCCCTGCCCACCATGTCCGCGCTGACGGTGTCGGCGTCCTCCGGCCGGATGCCGCCGGGCAGGACCATCAGCCCGGCCGGGTGGTACAGGGAGGCGCTCAGCAAGGCGTCCTCGAAATCCTCGTCGGCGACCCCTCCGGCGGCTGCCAGCGATCCGGTCGGCACCAGGTTGGAGAGGAGCGCGGCCGCGTTGTAGGGGAAGGCCAGGTCGAGAAGAAGCACCTCGCGCGGATGCCGCTGCGCGATCGCGGCGGCCAGGTTCAGGGCCAACGTGCTCGTGCCCGCGCCACCCTTTGGCGAGTACACGGCGATCACCTCTCCGCTGTCTGCGAGCTGGCCCCAGTTGGCCTGCGTGGCCATGTCATGGTGGAGGACCTGCCGCTGCCGGTAGAGCTTGTGCAGCTCGCCGTACATCTCGGTGTTCAGGCGGAAGGCGGCGATTGTGTCGGGACGGTCGATGACGAGCAGCTGCGTGTGCTCGCGTGCGACCACGCTGACGGGGCTGGGCTGATCGGTGAACAGCGCAGCCTCGCCGAAGAAGTCACCGGCACGCAGGATGGAGAGCGCCACCGAGTGACCCGGCATGGGCTCCGATCGCAGCTGGCAGCTCCCGGAAGCCACGAAGAAGAGCGCTGCCGAGGCGCGGCCCTGCTCGATGAGGACGTCGCCCGCTTCCGCCGTCAGCGACCGCATCCGGCGCGTCAGGGACCGCAGCTCGCCCTCGGGCAGCGTGAAGAAGATTGGCGCGCGCTCCAGGACATCGAGCCGGCGGATCAGCTCGGCAGGTTCCGGGTCCAGGAAGCGCAGCCGCCGGCGACGCGGCTTGGACTCGACCTTGCCGACGACCCTATATGCGGGTAAAGCCATATCTGGCTTCCACCTGCGCCGGCCCGACTCCGGCGTCGGTCTCGGGGCAAGCGGGCTGGGTGGCCGGGATGGTGGCCGAGTAGTCGGCGTGCGAGACGAGCTCGTAGCGCAGGCTCGTGTTGGCCAGGAACCAGGTCAGGTAGGCGGCATCGCATTGCTGGACGACGATCGTCAAGCTCGAGGAGACACCGGCACGCTGGGGACTCTCGCGGCTGTCGACGGTGGCGCTTTGGGGGCCCACACGGATGACGTGAACCTTGGTCAGGATCGTCTTGGTGACGGTCTTGGGAGGATTGGCGCCGAAGGTGCCGGTGCTGACGGTGACCACCACGTTCACGTAGTCGCCCGCAGCGATGTAGCCGGCCACGCCCTCCTGCTCGTTGGTCGGGATGGTCAGCGCCAGCCAGCCTTGGGGAATCGGCAGATACGCAGGCGCGGGAGCCGACATCTGGTCTGGCGCGTGGGTGGTGATGTTGGAGGTGATCGCCTGGCCCTTGAGAATCGTGACCAGGGCCGTGGCGCCGTCGATCTGCGAAGGCTTTGTCAGCACCGCCGGCGGCACCGCGCTCCGCGGCATCGTGACGATGCCCACGTCGCCGGCAGACAGGACCTCGCGAGCCTGGATGTCGTGCAGGGCTGCGATCACCTGCACCGGACCGTCGGTGTGGGCGTGCTCGGAAGACAGGATGCCGACCGCGAAGGCGCCGATGAAGGAAGCCAGGGTGATGACCGCACCCAGCACCAGCAGAAGTGGCTTGGAGGGAGAGGCCGCGGGGCGTGCCGAGGGCATGGTCCCGATCACACTGCTGCTGCCTGTGCTGCGGCCTCTTCGACCCCCTTGGGCGCGTCCGCGGAGAACAGGGCGCTTCCCACGCTGACGCCGTAGAAGTCGAGTTTCTTCAAGCAGCGCGGCACGAAGCCGGTGGGCCGGAAGGCCGCGCCCGCAGCGCCGTCGCTCGTGTATTCGAAAACGTCGCGCAGAACTGGGCCGTCGGCGTCGAAGCCGACCAGCTCTGAGATCTGCGTCATGATCCGCGCGCCGTCCGGCCGCCGGACCTGGTGCACGAGCAGGTCGACCGCGGCCAGGATCTGGGCCCGCACCGCGTCGAGGGGCAGATCTATCGCCGCGGAGAGGACCATGGTCTCCAGGCGCGAAACCGCATCCCGCGCGGAGTTGGCGTGGATGGTCGACATGCTGCCGTCATGACCGGTGTTCATGGCCTGGAGCATGTCCAGCGCCTCCTGGCCGCGCGCCTCGCCGACGATGATCCGGTCCGGGCGCATGCGCAGGCTGTTGCGCAGCAGCCGGCGGATCGTCAGCTCCCCACGTCCTTCGACGGAGGGCGGACGGTATTCGAGCCGCACCACGTGTGGATGCGCGAGTTGGAGCTCGGCCGTGTCCTCGATGGTGACCAGGCGCTGGTTCTGCGGCACCAACGAGCCGAGCACGTTGAGGGTCGTGGTCTTACCGGAACCGGTGCCTCCGGAGATCAGGAGGTTGGCGCGGCCGAGGACGGCGGCTTCCAGGAAGTACGCCATCCCGCGACCGAGGGTGCGCTCGTTGACGAGGTCAACCAGCGAGTTGAGCACGTGCGGGAACTTGCGCACCGTCAACATCGGGCCGTCCACCGCGGCGGGCGGGATGATCGCGTTGAGGCGGCTGCCGTCGAGCAGGCGGGCGTCGACCATGGGCGTGGCCTCATCGACGCGACGGCCGACCGAGGCGGCCATCTTCCGGATGACCTCCAGCAGCTGCGCTTCGTTCTCGAAGCGATAGTCGGTTCGGTGCAGCTGGCCCTGCCGCTCGACGTAGATGTTCTCCGCGCCGTTGACGAGGATCTCGGTCACGCTGCGGTCGAGCAGCAGCGGGTCCAGGGGGCCGTAGCCGAACGCGTTGCGCAGGATCTCGTCGGTCAGGCGCCGGGCCTCGTCGGCGCTGAGGTCGATGCGATCCTCGCGGACGAGGCGCGGCAGATGGTCGCGCACGGCCTCCACGAACTCTGTCGGTGTGCCCGTCGCGAGCCGCTTGTCGCGGACCTGCGCCAGGCGGCGGCGGTATGTCTGCGCCAGCGGAAGGATCTTCTCCTCGACCCCCTCGGCCGCGGCCGGGCCTGGAGCCGGCATGGGTGTTGCGGGTGAAGTGGCGACCCGCTTGCGCGTCTGTTCGAGCCGTTCTTCGCTCGTGCGCGAGTCCCACTCCTTGACGAAGAAGATGCCCTTGACGGAGTGCAAGGAGACCAGCGCGCGCACCAGGCGGTGGCGGCTGCGATCCCAAATTCGGAGCGCGAAGCCCTCGGCCTCCTGGCCCCAGTTTTCGTCGCGGTAGGTGCGCAGCACCTCGCCGTCGTGGAACCGGATCACGACCTTCGGCAGGCCGCGCGTTTCGCGGGGGTCGTTGTGCTCGCCGGTCTCCATGTTGCCGGCGAACACCAACACGTACTTGATGGACGAGAGAGAAACCCAGACCAGCTCGTTGTTGCCGTCGTCGGGCACGAGAGGAAAACCCATTTTCGACAGCGACATGGCTTCTGAGGAGCCGTCGATGACCTCACCGTCGGAGAAGTGGACTGCTACACGCATTTTTGGAGGCGCCGATTACAAGCCATGCCGGGGTGCCTGATAAGAGGGACAGGTGTCCCGAGCCTCGGGACAAGCTCCTGGGCGTCCTGCACAAACGTCCCCATAGCTCAGCGCTCGCTGCGGACCCACCGCTGCCCGTCCCAGTACTCGTGCAAACCCAGCACCATCGGGTCCCAGTGGCGAGCCTTGGGTTGCGGGGGCAGGCTACGGACCACCATCGTGCCCGCCAGGAGGTCGTGCAGGGCACGTTTGGCGGGCGGGATGGCGGCGAGCAGCAGACCCACGAGGAACAGACCGGTCGACAGCAGCTTGAGCGTCTGGCGGTAGCTGGCCCGGCGAAAGCTGATGGGGGCGCCGTCGCGATCGACCACCTTCAGGCCCATGGCCACCTTGCCCACCGAGGCCTGGGCGGGTGAGCTCTCCATCAGGGCGAAATAGGCCCAGGCGATCGAGAGCCAGACGGGGGCTACCCGCCCAATCGGGATGTCGGGCGCGATCAGCGCGACCAGCAGGGTGAGGCTGACGTTGGCGGCGAAGAGAACCACGAGGTCGATGGCAAGGGCTGCGCCGCGCCGGAAGAACCCACCCCTGATCAGCGTCACGGCGCTGCAAAACCTAGGTTTCCAGGTGCCACCGTCAATGTGTCAGGTGACCCATGAGCGGGACCGTGGTCCCGAGTGCTCCGCTCACCATCACGGCAAATATGCCTGGAAGGCTATATGCCAATCATGATATATATAGCCCGTGATGGCCCTGGGCGTGCTGTCTGAGCCCAATCGGCGCCGGATCCTCGACCAGCTGCGTGGCGACGAGCTGCCCGTCGGCGACTTGGTGGCGCGGCTCCGGCTCAGCCAGCCGGCAGTGTCCAAGCACCTGCGGGTCCTGCGCGACGCGGGGTTGGTCGAAGCCCGCGTGGACGCGCAGCGGCGGCTCTACCGGGTGCGCCCGGAGTCGCTACGCGACCTGGACGCCTGGCTGGAGCCCTACCGGCAGATGTGGGCGGCCCGCCTCGACCACGCTGACCGGTAAGTGACTCCCGCCCGGCGCGCTCCACCTCATACGGTCGAGGCCGGGCCGGGCTTCGGCGTGGGATCCAGCAGCACGGGCGGTCGCGGCGCTTGGCTGAAGTCGAAGTCGCGCGTGAGGTCACCCAGGATGGTCGCGTTCTCGCGCACATCAGGGCGCGGGTCGGGCCGGCCGTCGGTTTTGGGATCCAGCCGCCGGCCGCCCAGGAAGTCGTCCTCGATGAACTTGTCGTAGGCGTCGAAGCTCAGGACCTGGTGATCGACCAGGCCGTGCCGGGCGTAGGGGCTGATCAGGATGCCCGGCACCCGGAGGCCGTAGCCGTTCTGGTCGACGTTAGGCGGCGCCACGTGGTCGTAGAAGCCGCCCCAGTCGTCCCAGGACAGGAAGATGGCCGTCGAGCTCCAATCTGAACTGCGCATGACCGCGTTGACGAGCGACGTCACGTAGGCCTGGCCGTCGCTGACCAGCGCCGTCGGGTGCTCGCTGACCTTGCTGTTGGGGACCACCCAGGACACCGCCGGCAGCTGCCCGGCCTTGGCGTCCGCATAAAAGTGGTCGATGGTCTGGATGTTGCCCAGCTGACCGTCCTGTTTGACGGTCGTGAACCAGGGCAGCGGGTTCCAGATCTCGGGCGTGCCGACCGTCTGCGGACCAGGATTGCAGGTGGCCGCGTCGTCCTCGCAGTCGGGCTGGCTGCCCTCGGCCACGTAGTACTTCCAGCTCACCTGGTCCTTGTGCAGCAGGTAGGTCATGTCGGTCCAGGCGTAGTTGGGATCGGCGGCGCCGGCCTTTCTCTTGCCGCCGGTCTGCTGCGGTGACTGCAGCTCGTTGACGCAGCTCATGGGGTCGCCGGCCTGGCTGCAGCGCGCCGACCACTCGCTGACCATGAACAGGTGCTCGGGCAGCGACCAGGACGCGTTGGGCTCGAACATGCGGTCCTGGAGCACGAAGTTCTGCGCGTAGCTCCAGTAGTTGGGGATCTCGCGCGCGTCGTGGTAGCCCATGACGTCGCTGCCACCGGAGCGGCCGTTGCCGCCGCAGCGCGGGTCGTCTGGCGACGTGCAGGCGACCTTCTGACCCTTCAGCGCCTCGGCGATGAAGCCGTCCATCTTGCCGCCGTTGATGTCCGCCGCGGCGTCTGTGGCGCCGTGGGGTCCGCCGTAGTTGAGGTCGGAGCTGTCGTGGTAGGGCTTGACGCAGGAGCCGGTCGCGGGATCCGGGACGCAGACGGTGAACTGGCCGTTCTGGCGGGGCAATCCGTCGGCGCCGGGGAAGGTTCCGAAGTAGCTGTCGAAGCTGCGGTTCTCCTGCATGACCACGATCACGTGCTGGATCTTGTGGATGCCGGCCGCCGGGGTCGGCGATACGGCCGCGCCGCCGGTGGTGGGCCCGGCGCAGGCCGCCAGCAGGGCCACGCCCAGCAGGAATCCGAGCCGCGGGTTGGCTGCCTTCATGCTTTCATTCAGCCGCCCGATTCGCCGCTGATCCTCATCGACGGGTAAGGGTTCTGTACAGAGTGGACGAGCTGAGCGCATTGGTCGAGGTCGCCGGGGACGCCGTGGAGCGGCTCGCCCTCACGCCCGCCGAGTCGCTGCACCGGGCGGTGGCCACGCGGGTGTTCAGGGCCGTGGGTCCGCTCGGGGCTCCGACTCGCCTGATTCACGACGGGGTTTCGCGCGCCGTCTACAGCGGCGTCCGGCTGGCCCTGCGCGGCGGCTTCCACGGCGCCGCCCGGGTGGCGAGCGCCGTCCCCGTACCGCGGCCTCTCACTCGCAGCCGCGCCGGGCGCTATGCGGTCAGCGCCCTCAACGGCGTGATCGGGGACGAGCTGGAGGCCCGCGGCAGCGCGCTGGCCATCCGCATGACCCTGCATCCGCGGGGCGCCGCCGGACCGCGCGTTGCCGTTTTCGTGCACGGGCTGGGCGGCAGCGACGAGCAGTGGCCGCAGGTCGACCTCGGCCTCAGCGCGGTTTATGCCCGCTACAACACAGGGCTGCCGGTGGAGCGCAACGGCGCCCGCCTGGCCCATCTGCTGGAGGCGACCCTTGGCGAATGGCCGGTGCCGGTGACTGAGCTGGCGCTGGTCGGCCACTCGATGGGCGGCCTGGTACTGCGCGCGGCCTGCCGGGAGGGCATGAGAGCCGGCCTGCGCTGGCCCAGCCTGGTCCGGCAGGTGGTCACGCTGGGTACCCCGCACGGCGGCGCGCCCCTGGAGAAAGCCGTCCACGGCCTGGCCTGGACGCTGCGCCAGCTGCCGGAGGCGGCGCCGCTGGCAGTGATCCTGGACACCCGCAGCGCCGGCATCAAGGACCTCCGCCGGGGCAGCGCGGCGCCGCTCATGGCCGGCTGCCGGCACACCTTCATCTACGCCACCGTCACCCGCGCCGAGAGCCACCCCGTGGGCTGGGCGGTCGGCGACCTGTTGGTGCGCGCGCGCAGCGCACGAGGACATGAGGAGTCGGTCTCACGCCACCTCGGCTCCCTCAATCACTTCGACCTGCTGCGCCACCCGGGCGTCTACGAGGAGCTGCGCCGTCTGCTTCAGGACGGCTGACGCGCCGCCAGGCGGGCGTGCACGGTGTTGGTGACGGGACAGCCGGGTCCCGCCCAGCAAGCGCCGGTGTCGCATAGACGGCACATCCAGCGCACCCCGCCGGGATCGCGAATGAGGCCGATCAGCAGCTTGGAGTGCAGCTTTTCAAGCGCCCTGCGTTCCGCCGGAGAAAGGCTGCGCAGAGCCTGGTCGAGCACCTTCCCCCGTGCTAACGCGAGGTTCTCCGCGGCGGCGCGTCCGGCCGGCGTGAGCGAGATCACGGTGGCGCGGCCGTCGGTCCCTGAGCCGCGCTCGACGTAGCCCTCCGCAACCAGGCGGTCCAGCAGCCGCACGGTGCCGGACGAGGTGAGCCCGAGCACCCGTCCCAGCAGGTCGACGGTCGGCTGTTGTTGGAACTGGTGCAGCCAGGAAAGGGCGGCGGCTGCCGAGGCGGACGCGCCGCCTTCGGCAGCCATGGCCTCGGTCATGCGGTCGGTCAAGACCAGGGCCAGCGCTCCCAGCAGGTTGCCGGTGCGGTCGAGCGCCATCGGCGTCAGTCGGTAGCGAGGTCGAACGTGTAAGTGCCGTCCGGTCCGTGGGCCGCCACCGAGCGCCCCTTGCCGCGGAGGCCTTTCAGCCGGCCGGAACCCGACCCTGCCACGAGGGTGAGGGTGCTGCGAGCCTTCTCGCCGTCGAAGATGCCGCGGTTCTCGATCACGCAAGCGCCGCGGTGGCCGGAGGCAGCGCCCTCGAACCGGCCCAGGCCGGTGAAGACGGCGGTGCCGTCCTCGCGGTAGCACATAAGCAGATCCCAGGTCGCCTGGCCGCTCAGGTCGCCGCGGAAGTCCTGCTGGATGTGGGCGCGGGTGAGCTTGGCCTTGCCGCCCAGCTCCTGGTAGGTCTTCTCGTCCCAATCGGTCACGTGGAAGGTGCCTTTCGCTTTCGCCATGACTCAATTATATGCGTGAGTCATGCACTAGTGCCGGGAAGCCATCTGCTCGGTCAGCAGCTCCTGGAGGCGGTCCATGGATTCCGAAGCCCCGCTCTCCATGCCCGATGAGGCGGCCGCGTCGCGGTCGGCCACCGACTGGAACACGCTGTGCGTGGTCAGCCGGGTACGGCCGCCGCCCAGATCCTCCAGAGTGGTGGTCTCCAGGGCCACGTGGCCGGGCATCCCTTCGAACTCGAAGGTGTCGACCACCCGCTCGGGGCCCGCGACCTCGTGGTACACGCCGTGGAACCCGTACTCCCGGCCGTCGGGGGTGCGCTGGACGAAGCGCCACCGGCCTCCCGGCCGCACGTCCATCATGTCCACGGCCGTGGTGAGGTAGCGCGGACCCCACCACCTGGGCAGCAACTCGGGGTCGGTGTAGACCTTGAACACCAGCTCCCGCGGCGCTTCCAGCTCGCGGGTGAGCACCAGCTCATGGGTCCCCGGCTCGATGGCGAAACTCGTCTTGCTCATTTCTGCTCCTCCTTTTGAATGTCGCGCAGGAATTCGCTCAGGCGATCCATGCGCCCTTCCCAGTGCTTGCGATAGCTCTCGACAAACTCCGCCACCTCCTTCAACGGCGCCGGCTCCAGCCGGCACGGCCGCCACTGTGCCTTGCGCCCCTGGCTGACCAGTCCCGCCCTCTGCAGCACCTTCAGATGCTTGGAAACCGTGGGCAGCCGCAGCTGGAAGGGTTCCGCCAGCTGCATGACCGTGGCCTCGCCGCGCCCCAGCCGGGCCAGGATTGCCCGCCGGGTGGGATCCGCGAGCGCGGCCAGGGTCACGCTGAGCTGGTCTTGGTCTTCATGCATAGTATTTCACCGTTTGGCTAATTAGCTAGTTGGCAGAATACATCGCGGAGCTGATCATGTCAATCGGTGCGCAAGGTCTACCGCGGGGCGGGCGTGGAGGTCAGCTTCGACCTCGACCTCTGCATCCACATCGGCGAATGCCTGCGCGGGCAGCGCGAGGTCTTTCAACTTCGGCGCCGGCCCTGGGTGCTGCCCGACGCCGCCGATCCTGAAACCGTGGTGGCGGTGGTGGAACGGTGCCCCAGCGGTGCACTGCTCTACCGGCGACTGGACGGCGGTGCGCAGGAGCACCGCGCGGGAGTGCGAGTCACGCCGATGCGGGACGGCCCGCTGCTGGTGGTCGGCGACATCGAGGTCCGGCGCGAGGACGGCACCACCGAGGTGCTGCCCCGGGCCACGCTCTGCCGCTGCGGGCAGTCGCTGCACAAGCCCTTCTGCGACAACCAGCACCTGAAGGTCGACTTCAAGGCTCCCGGGGTGGCCTTCAAGATCCATCTCTCGGAGGTGCGGCCCCAGCCGCGGGAGCCGATCGCCAAGGCCGAGGACCCCCGCCGGCACTCTTAGTCCGGCCGTCGTCAGGCCCCGGCGCAGACCCTCCAGGCTTCGGTGATGGCGGCCTTGAGCAGGCGTGGCTTGACGGCCGCGAGCCGGACCAGCACCGCCGGGTAGCCGCTGAAATGCTCGATATCGAAGAACCCTTCGGGCGGATCCATCATCAGGACCTCTTTCTCCTCCAGGTTGGCCACCCGGACCGCGAGCAAGGGTCCTTCCGGGACGGGCTCCTTCCCGAGGCGCCTCACGTCGGCCTTGCTCAGCGGCCGCTCCCACGCGAAGCCTTTACCGGCGACCAGCCAGGTGCGGTTGCCCCAGCGCGTGCCCTCGGTGACGTCCGGCAGCGCCAGGGCGATCTTGGCGGCGTCGTCGATGGTCATCTCGAGCGCCGCCGGCGGCGGGCGCGAGCCAGGCGCTCGTAGCTTTCGGCGATCAGCGGCTTGACCTGCTCCTCGAAGGTGCGCCGGCCCGGGTTCAGCACGGAGACCCACAGCTGCTGGGCGTAAACCGGGTGCGGGATGATCTGGTCCAGCGCCGCGTGGTCGGGGTTCTCCAGGCCGCCGACCAGGCGCTGAAAAGTCTGTTTATTCGTCGCGATGTTGAGCCGGAACACGCCCGGCCGGGTCAGCTTGGAGGGTTCGCCCAGGTCGTGCTCGTCGGTGGTGACGATGGTCGCGAAGTTGGGCCAGTGGCTCTCGTCGAGCGAGAAGAAGGTGGCGCCCATGGTGGAGGCGGTCACGGTGTCCGGGTAGGTGGCCGTGATCCAGTCGGTGATCTCTTCGGGGGTCAATGAATCTCTCTCAACAGCCCGCTGGTCACGTCGTAAACGAATCCTCGGACCTGATCGCGGTGCGGTAGGTACGGCGCGGAGCGGACGCGCTCGAGACCCTTGCGAACATCCTCGTCGAGATCCCCGAAACCGCCCAGGCGCATCGGCGGCCGTTCGCCCGTTGTCCGCTCCACCGCCGCCAGGACGCCGGCCTCATCCAGCCCCAGCAGGCCGCACTCGGTGTGATGAATGAGCATCACCGCCTCGGTCCCCAGCACTTGTTGCGAGACCACCAGCGACCGGAGCACGTCGTCGGTGACCGCTCCCCCGGCATTGCGGATGACGTGTGCATCACCCGGCTCCAGCCCGAGTGCCCCGAAGACATCCAGGCGGGCGTCCATGCACGCGACCACCGCAAGTTTTTTCCGAGGCGCCACCGGCGCGCCCATCCTGTGGACGGCCGCGTGCTTCGCGTTGGCCGCGAGCAGGTCGTCGATGACTGGCATCTGTTGAACCTAGCCTGATCCGATGCGCAGGGTCGTCGAGCGGCTGCTGCCCGCCAGGCTGGGAACGGGGTTTCGCTGGCTGGTGGCATCCTCCTGGACCTCCAACCTGGGCGATGGCTTCGCGCTCTCCGCCGGACCTCTGTTGGTGGCCTCCCAGACCCGCGATCCCACGCTGGTCGCGCTGGCCACGCTCTTGCAGCGGCTGCCCTGGCTGCTGCTCGCGATCCCGGCCGGAGTCCTGGCCGATCGGAGGGATCGACCCGCGATCGTCGCCGTGGTCGACCTCCTGCGCACCGGCGTCCTGGCCTTCCTGGCGCTGGCGATCATCAGCGGGCGCGCGAGCATCGGGCTCGTCCTGGCCGCCCTGCTCTTGATGGGGATCGGCGAGGTTTTCGGCAACACCGCCTCCGCGACCCTCACGCCCCAGCTCGTCCACCGCGACGACCTGGCCCTTGCCAACGCGCGGCTGCAGACGGGGTTCGTCGCGGTGTTCCAGCTCATCGGACCTCCCGTGGGCGCGGCGCTCTTCGCGCTCAGCGTTCCCTTGCCGTTCGCGGGCCAGGCCGTCCTGGTCGGACTGGGCGCGCTCTTCATCGCGCAAATCCGAGGCGCGGCCCCCAGGCTGCCGGCCGCCGCCAGCCGGCGCGTCGGAGGGGACGTCGTAGAGGGGTTGCGTTGGGTCCTCAGCAACCCCGCCGTCCGCACCCTGGCGCTCACCATCCTTACCTTCAACATCACGTTCGGCGCCGCCTGGTCGGTGCTCGTCCTCTACGCCCGCGAACGGCTGGGCATGGATGCCGTGGGGTTCGGCCTCCTGACCACGGCCAGCGCCCTCGGCGGGATCGCGGGGACGTCGGCGTATGGCTGGATCACCCGGCGAGTCTCGCTCTTCAACGTGATGCGAGCCGGCCTCATCATCGAGGCGCGACGCACCTCGCCCTTGCGGTGACCACGCGCCCGATGGTGGCGCTCGGCATCATGGTCGTTTTCGGCGCCCACGCTTTCATCTGGGGCACGACGTCTGTGACTGTGCGCCAGCGCGCCGTGCCGCGCGCCTTGCAGGGCCGGGTTTCCAGCATCAACAGCCTCGCGACATTCGGTGGGCTGGTGCTCGGCGCGGCCCTGGGCGGCCCCATCGCCGCGCGCTGGGGAATCACGGCTCCCTTTTGGTTCGCGTTCGCAGGCTCCGCGATCTTCGTCGTCGTGATCTGGCGCGAGCTCGCGCACATCGCGCATTCGGAGACAGCGCCAGTGGGCGCCAATTGAAAAGGCTCGCCCCTTTTCGGGACCAGCCCCGGGCGATGACCGGGTTGGTCAGGCCCTACCCGAGGTGGACCTGCGTGACCAGGATCGAGAGCACCCACAGGGCGAGGCCGAACGCGAGGAGATTGGTCTTTCTGTAGCCCCAGCCGATGCCCGCCAGCACGAAGGCGATGAACGCCAGGATCAGAAGGATGGTGCTGATGCTCATGGGTCAGGATTCTGAGGGCCGGGCGGGCCCTGTCCAAAAAGCCCTGTTGGTGCCGAGATGGGGAGTCGAACCCCCAACGAGGGTGGCCTTGGAGGCCTTGGATCAGGCGCTGATCTCGGCGAGGAGCTCCCTCAGCATCAGGTCAAGGGCCGAGTCGTCGACGCCTAGGGAGAGCACGTCCGAGCCGTGGGCGTGTCCGGGGACGACGGCGAAGTGTGGCAGCGCCCCCCGCACGCGGAACCGTTCGTTGAGCACGAGGATCGCTTGCTCGTGGAAGGTCGGTGGGTCGAATTCGGTCACGGTGACCAGCAGCGGACCGGGCCAGGCGGCGAGCCCCGCCACGGACGAACGAGCCTTGAGTTCGTTCTCGTCGGTGCCGAAATGAGTGCCGACGATGTGCTTGTATGGCATCTCGGTAACCGCGGAGGGGTCGTATATGCCCGACGCCACAGCCACGGCGAGGACCCCGGCCGGATTGTCGCCGCCGTGACCAGCGATAAACGACGCGACGTGCGCGGCGCCGGAGGACACGCCGGCGAGGACGATGCGTTCGGGGTCACCACCGTATTCGGCGATGTTCGTTCTTACCCACTCAATGGCGCACGCGACATCGCGGGCCGCGCTGGGCCACGTGTGCTCCGGCGGGAGGCGGTGATCGATGATCACCGCGACCGCCTGAAGACGGCAGGTCCACGCTCCGACGTTGTCCTCCCACGGGGTGCCGGGCATCCACTTGCTGGCATTGACGCCGCCGCCCGGTAGCCAGAGCAGCACCGGTGCCGGCTTGCTGCTGGCATCGGTGTAGTGCACGTCCAGACGCTGGCGCGGGTCTCGCCCGTAGGCGAGATCGCGCGCGATTCGCGGCGCTGCGTAGCCGCGACGCTCGTGCGGTTCACGCGCGAGAGCTGCGATCGCTCCGATGGTTCCCGGCGTGAACGGCGATTGCATCAGCGCGCGGATACCCTCGCGGATGCCTGTGTCAGCCGACGGTGTCGTCATTCCCCCTCCTTGATCGCGTGCCGAGACTGCTGCAGAAGCGGAGACGTCTCTCCGCGCGGCGTCCGCATCTCGACCGGTCATCTCGACTTCTGCACGACGACGAGAAGCGAGGGGACGCGGCCGCCCCCTCGCTTCAGAAACCCTCCCCTACGCGCGGGCGACCTTCATGATGGCGCCGTTGGCGACCGTGGTACCCGCCGACATCACCGACACGTACATGGCCCCGTCCGGACCTTGAGCGATACCGCCGGGCAGCGGCAGCTGGCCGCCCCCGACGTGCTGCAGCGCGGCCGGGTTGGAGAAGGGAATCCGGACCACATCTCCAGGCGGGCCGCCGGCGTTGAACTTGAACATCTCGGTGGCCCAGAAGTTGCCGTCACTGTCGAACGTGCAAGCGGTGACCGCGGTCAGGCCGCTGGCCCACAGGTGAGCCGCCGTCAGGTAGTTCTCCCCGCTGTTGGGGTCGACACGGTAGACATGCGACCACCCCTGATGGGGATCGACGAAGTTGCGAGCCAGGTCGAGCGTGCCGATGTAGAGGGCGCCGTCAGGGCCCTGTGCGGCACACGTTGGTGTGGCATCGCGAAGCGGAAGACCCGCAACCGGCGTTTCGTTGGGGATGTAGGCGATGACGGTCGCGGTTCCATCGGCGGCCACCCGGCTCACCGTGTTGGCGCCCGCGTCCACCACGAAGGTGTTCCCCGAGTTGGCGGAGCCGCCATGCGTGACCAGCACACCGTACGGGTTGGAATCCGGGAACTCCTGCCAGAGGCTGCTGTGAGCCGATGCCCACGAGTACATCTGGTCACCGATGTCGGCCCGGTCGCTCGCCGAGCCATCCGCCGAATCCAGCCTGAAGAGATGCCCGATTTGCGGCACCGGCACCTCGTGGCTGTTGAGGCCCATGATCATCAGCACCTGGCAGCCGTTGCGGTTGCCGGCGCTCTGGGCCGTGCATCCGCCGCCGGTGGCGGTGATCCCTGAAGGGCCGAGGACGTCGGGGGGTCCGCCGCCCTCGCTGAGGTAAGCGGCCGGGAACGTCGTGTGCCAGAGCGGGGCGGCGCCCCCACCAAGCTCGTACTTGCTAACCGCACCGGTGGTGATTCCGAAGCTACCCGGTCCCGGCAGACCGGCCTCGGAGACGTACAGCGCACCCTCGCCGTCGAAGGCGACGCCTCGGGGCTGCTGCAGGCCGGTCAGGACCGGCGTCACCGTCCAGGAGTCCGCCAAGGCGGCCCCGGTAGACAGCACGAGCGATGCCACCGCAGTGGCAGCCGCGGCCATCAATCGAAGTCCGCGCAACCGATAGATACGCACCCTTCAACCTCCTTTCTCGAACAAGACGACCGCTCCGGCCATCCGCCGGCCGGGCGTAACGGCGACGACTGTGCGGCCGGGCCATGGCCGGTCGCATCGGGTGTTTCCCTATGCGCCGAGCCGGCTCACCTGGAGGATCCGGTCATAAGGCAGCCCGGCCCGCCGGCAGACCTCCGCGACGTCGGACGGCGAGGCCGCCTCGAAGAGGCAGAGCGCGACCTCGTCTTCGGGCACGATGATCGCGCTCCGATACGCGATTTCAGCGCCCCCCGCCGCCAGCTGGGCCGCCGCCTGCTCGGCCCGGCGCGTGCTGCTGGCGGCCCTCGCCTCGGTCAGTCCGGGCCAGTAGCACTCCACCAGATAGCTCTTTCGCGCGCCGGGGCCCACCGTCACCGCTGACGAGGCTAGGCCATGCTCGAGCGGCCCGCATCGGGCATTTCCCTACCAACTGTCGCCGCGAGCCGGCCGCTGCTACCCTTCGTGCACGCCAGCCATGCCGGCAGAGATAGTGGGCCGAGACGCTGAGCTCAAAAGAGTCGCGGCCGTCCTCGACGCGGCCGTTGCGGGCCCAACTGCCCTGTTCCTGTCTGGCGAAGCTGGCATCGGCAAGACCACCCTCTGGGAAGCCGGCGTCAACGACGCCCGGCGCCGCAAGTTCCACGTGCTGCTTTCGCGGCCGGTGGAGTCGGAGGCCGCGCTCAGCTACGCGGGGCTCGCCGATCTTCTGGCGGCCGTACCGCAGGAGACGCTTGACCGGCTGCCACCGGCGCAAGGGAGCGCGCTCGAAGCGGCCCTGCTTCGGGGCCCGTCGACGCCTCACGACCGCGACCACCGCGCAATCGCGACCGGCCTGCTCGGTGTGCTCGACGACCTGGCCCGCGATGCGCCCGTCCTGATCGCGGTCGACGATGTGCAATGGCTGGACGGCTCCAGCATCCGCGCCCTCGAGTTCGCGGCGAGGCGGCGACGGGGCCGGGTCTCGATCCTCGCCGCGGTCAGGGGCACGCCCGAGGAGGGTCGTGCGGCCCAGCAGAGATTCGGGAGAGGGGACCGGGCAGAGCCGCTCGTGGTCCGGCCGCTGAGCCTGGGCGCCCTGCATCACCTGCTCAAACGGAGGACCGGCCGGACCTACTCGCGCCCCGCGCTGGTCCGAGTGTTGGAGGTCTCCGGCGGAAACCCCTTCTTCGCACTCGAACTGGCGCGCGTACTGGGAGACGCCCCCGCCCGGGCCCCCGGAACCCGCTATCCGACGACCCTGGCCGAGGTGGCACGAGCTCGGCTCGAATCCCTCAAAACGCCGGCCCGGGGCGTTCTGCTGGCGGCAGCCGCGCTGGCCGCGCCCACGATCGACGTTCTGGCGCAGCTCGACTCGAAGGCGGCCGCGGCCCTCGAAGGTGCCGAAGAGCTGGAGCTCCTTGAGATCGAGGGCAACCGGGTCCGCTTTACACATCCGCTGCTCGCGTCCGGCATCTACGCCATGGCGACTCCTGCCCAACGCCGCAATGTCCATCTGCGCGTGGCCGGGCTCGGGCTCGATCCCGAGGAGCGAGCCCGACACCTCGCACTGGCGGCGACCACTGCCGACGCCGAGACCGTGGCCGCACTCGACGAAGCAGCCGGCCTTGCTCGCCGCCGGGGCGCCCCCGCGGCGGCGGCCGAACTGCTCGAGCTGGGCCTGCGCTTGGGAGCCGATACCCCGCGGCGCCGGCTCGCCGCGGCGCATCACCACTTCGACTCAGGCGACCCACTCCGCGCTCGTGCGCTCCTCGAAGAGCTGATCGCGCGCGAGGCGCCGGGCCCCATGCGGGCGGAGGCTGAGAGTCTGCTGGCCAGCGTCCGGCTCCATGACGACAGTTACGCGGAGGCGGCCGGACTCCTGGAGCAGGCGCTGCTTGACGTGGCAGAAGGCTCGCAGCTTCGCGTTCGCATTCAGTTGCAGCTTTGCTATGTGCTCACCAACCTCGGCCGCATCGACGACGCCTTGCTCCTGGCCGAGCGGGTGGTGCTGGACGCCCAGCGGCTGGGCGACCCCGCTCTCCAGGCCGTGGCGCTGGCGTCGTCGACCATCACCAAATTCCTGAACGGCCAGGGTCTAGACGAGGCCGTCCTCGAGCGCGCCCTGGCCCTCGAGGACCCTCTCCTCGGCATGCCGATCATGTTCCGGCCCACGATGATCGCGGGACTCCTCCTGATGTGGGTCGGGCGTCTGGATCAGGCGAGCGAGATCTTCTACCGCCTCCGGCGCGAGTGCCTCGAACGCGGCGAGGAAACCGATCTGATGTTCGTCGCCTTCCATACGGTGATGCTCGAGTGCTGGCGTGGGGACCTCGGCGCTGCCCGCGCGGTCGCCGACGACACCCACGAGCGCGCCCTGCAGCTGGGGACCGACGTTCCGCTCGCGACCGCCCTTTCGACGATCGCCAATGCGGCCGCCTACGAGGGTCGGGCGTCCGAGGCTCGGGAGGCGGCCGAGCGGGCTCTGGCCATCTTCCAGCGCGGCACCTGCCTCGTCGCCACGCTCTGGCCCCTGGCCACGCTCGGCTTCCTCGAGCTTTCGACCGGGGACTTTGCGGCGGCCGCCGCGCGCCTTGCGCCCATGGCCAACGGGGCGGCAGCAATGGGCGTTCGGGAACCGGTCTGCATCCCGTTTGCGGCTGATGCGGCCGAGGCCTTGATCGCGCTCGGGCGGACCGACGAGGCCACCTCGTTGGTCGATCAGCTGGAGGCGCATGGACGACGCCTCGACCGTGCCTGGGCGCTGGCGGCCGGCGGCCGCTGCCGCGCCCTGCTGCTGGGGGCCGCCGCCGACCTGACGGCGGCGGTGACGGCGGCGGAGACCGCCTTGCTAGAGCACGATCGGCTCGACATGCCCTTTGACCGTGCGCGGACGCTGCTCGTGCTGGGCACCCTCCAGCGCCGGCAGGGTCGACGCCGCGCCGCGGCCGAGACACTGGATACGGCGACGGAAGTGTTCGAGGCGCTGGGGACTTCCCACTGGGCGGCTCGGGCAAGGGCGGAGGCGAGCAGGCTCGGTCTCCAGCCAGGACAGGCGACAGCGCTGACGCCGACTGAGCAGCGAGTGGCCGAACTGGCCGGCACCGGCCGAACCAACCGCGAGGTCGCGGCCACGCTCGGGATCAGTCCCAAGACTGTCGAAGCCAATTTGGCCCGCGTCTACCAGAAGCTGGACATTCATTCCCGCGCCGAGCTCGGGCGGCGTATGGCCGCCGTCGCCAACTAGGCCACCTTCTGTTCTCCGCCGTGATGCCTGGGGCTGCGTGGAGTTGCCCCGATTTGGTTCGGTTGCGGTCACGCTGGCCGCGATCCGATCGCCAACAGCCCCGGGTTTGGTGCCGAGAGGGGTGGTGCCGGGAGGGGGAGTCGAACCCCCACGAGGTTGCCCTCATCGGTTTTTGAGACCGCCGAACGAATGTTCGTGGGTGTTCGCTGACGTTCGCTGGAGTACGAGAATCGGCCTCGCGTCGGTCCGACCATGCGCCATCGTTCGCCCAAGTTCGCCTCAACTGCTGTCAAATCGCTGTCACCCTGTCTAACCTCAGGAAGCCCCATCTCTAACCTCAGGAAGCCCCATCAGTTGCTTGGCTGTGCAGTTGCTACGTCGACCCATGGCACTGCCTCCTCCTTTTTGAAGCCCGCAGCCAGCATCCCCCTGAGCCAGCATCCCCATGCTCAGGCAGGTGCCAACCTCGGCGCGGGGTCACGGCGCAACCCATCGCCAGCTCTACAACCAGGTCCGACCGCACGAGGTAATCGCCTTCGCGATCCCGGAGTCGGTCTACCGAGCCCGGCCACGTCGCCGCCCAAGTCGGTGGCCGGCCGGTTCGCTGGCGTCCCCGCTATCAAGGGTGCTCCTGGGCAGGAATCTGACACTCTCGCTGTCAGCGGATCAAAGCTAATTCCGGCTGAAACCAAAAAAGAGGTTGACCCGGGACGCCCCCGGGAGACGGCCAACGTAGGCCCATAGCATCTCACACGAAACTAAGGCTATCTACATCAAAATGAAGCGTCTGGCCGGAATCGCTCACCAGCGTCATGATGTTGGCGCTTACGCTTTGAATCTTTAGGCCGCCCTGCGCACCCGCTGGCGCGTCTACGCGCCCGGATCTCTCAGCATGAATATCGTGGTTGGCGTCATAGACATTGACGATATATCGAATGCCAGGTGTCCCGGAGCCTGCAACAAGAGCAGGATCGGCAGGCGTCGCACCCGCGTAAATTGTGCGCCAGGTCGTCCCCACCTGGCCCACCCAACGGTTTCTACAAGCAAAGATTCCACTGGGGAATGCACCACCGCTCCCGTCAAATATCCCGGCCACGGGCGTGGGATCTGGGTTCGCCGGCGGTGGGGACCCCGGACTCTTGGTTATGGGCTGAGCCGCCGGGATCGAATTGGTTCTCACCGCCGTGGTGGCGGATCGGTTCGCGGTGAGCACAATCACAGCCGCTACCGCCGCCGCCATCAGGATGGCCACCAAGACCTTCAGACGTGCGGGTGTAGTGTGCGCGCGCAGGCTCCTGGTCACAGGCATGATTGACTCCGCCTCACGATTAGCACGGACTGAAGTACTCCCAATGGATTTCATCGGACCATTGCAGAGGAAATGCGGTGGCCGCATCGGAATTGAGATCGGTTGAGAAATCATTCCACGCATCTACTGCATTCAGTGTTCCCCCATGCTCCTGGTCTCCCCACAACCAGCAATAACGGAAGTCGGGCGACGTTAACCGGTATGCTCGACAATGTCAATAGAGCGGTTTACGGGGCATGGCTGAGGCGCGCGACATCCCGCAACTGGGCGGCGGTCATGCCGGACGCTGGTGGGGCGCCCGGGCGCTTGTTGCCATACTCGCAGGCGCCGCCACACTGGCTTGCGGCCGACCACCGGCCCCTGCAGACCAAGCTATCGTGCCCAATGTGTCGATTACCGAGGCTGAATCGCAGCATGGCGTGGGCGTCCACCTTGGGGACTTGGTTCGCTTCACGCTGTCCGGCTCGTTTTCCAGCGCTCGCTCCTCCGAGGAGAAGGTGTTACGGCCGACAGCCTTGCCCGTGGTACGCGACGGTCGAACAGTTATGGACTTCCGCGCTGTTGCTTCCGGTGCGGCCGTCTTCCAATCGGGTCCGTCTGATTGCACTGGGATCCATTGCGGCTCGTCAGAGGCCCGCGGCACCCTGGTCTACATCGTGGTGACCCCTCCAGATCAGCTGTATTCGCGCGTTCTCACACAGGGTGACAGCAACGCCGTTGTCGCTGCCAGGCTGGGCGACAAGATCGCGGTTGTGCTACCCATTGCAAGCGGCACGGCGTTGTGGACCGACGCCAGGCCCGACTCCTCCTCGGCCCTCACGACGATTGCCGAGCCGATTGCAACTGACACAGTGAGATGGGTGGGTTTTCGCTTGCAAGAGGCCGGCCAAACTGGGATCAGCGCTGCCGCCGGAAATGGCTGCATCCCGTCGCCGACCTGTGCCGTGACCCTCAGGTTCCACGTGACATTGGCCTCCGCAACGACGACATCAATGCCTGCACTGCAACTACACACGACGGATCCGCCGGTCGACAGAGTTGAGATATCAGTGGGCGAGTCGATCGTGGTGCAGGACGAAAGTCCCGCGGCCAGCTCATGGGTCTTCTGGTCTACGGACAGCGCTATCTCGAGACGTAGCTCTACCGCCTCCGGCACAGCGACTTTTTATGGCGCCGCTCCGGGATATTCCACCATATTTGGGGTTGCAAACCCCGCATGCATGGACGCGCGTGCGCTTTGTCAGCCTCGATACGAGGCGACGGTCTTTGTCAGCCAGTAGCGCAGAACGAGCGGTCCGATACCCACTGTCCCGCGATGAGATCGCAGCGGGCGATGTAACCCGGATGAGTTACAACCATTCCGCTCCGACATGCGTCACGAGCCGCTGTAGCCTTCCGGATTCGTAGTCGTTTCATTAGCAGCAGCACGACCGACACGTAATAGGGCGTCCGGCACCCAGCAAAGCAGTTCACCAGTTCATCGAACAGCTTGACCTAACCAGTAGGTGGACACGCTCGTGGCCCCCGTGCGAGCTCCGGAATCCGTAAGCCAATGATCGAGGACCCGGACAGCCTGCCCGTGGAGCGCGGGCATGACGTGGCTGTAGGTGTCCAGGGTGGTCGCGATCGTCTTGTGCCCTAACAGCTCCTGGACCAGCTTGGGGTGGATGCCGGCCTCGAGCATGACGGTGGCCGTAGTGTGCCGCAGGTCGTGCACGCGGATCAGCGGCAACCCGGCCGTCGTGAGCGCCCGGGTCAGCTCGACGTTGGCCTGATGCGGCTGCATGGCGCAGCCCTTGAGGTTTGTGAAGACCAGGCCCGAGTCGCGCCAGCTCGGCGTCAGCAAGCGTCGGAGGGCCTGACGCCGGTAATGGTCCGCGAGGGCGTCCACGGCCCGCTGCGTCAGCTCGATCGCACGCCGGCTGCGGGTGGTCTTCGGCTCCACGAAGACCAGACCGGCCCCTCGGCGTCGTTGCAGCGCCTGGTTGACGGAGATCCGACCGGTGACCAGGTCGACATCCCGCCAGCGCAAACCTAAAGCCTCGCCGATCCGGAGGCCCGCCGAGCTGAGCAGCACCCAGAGCGCAAAAAGGCGGTCGCCTCGCGTCCGGTCCAGCAAGAACAGGAGCTGCTGGGCAGTCAGCGCGGTCGTCGGCCGGCGCTGCGGCCGCGGCGGATAGACCAGCAGCACGGGGTTGCGCTTGACCAGCCCCAGGTGAAAGGCGTGCCCGAGCGCACGATGGAGCAGGCGGTGGACCTGGAGCACGCTGTAGGCGCTAAGTCCGCGCCGGAGCAGGTGCTGGTAGGTGGCCTGGATCAGCGCCGGGCTCAGGCTGCAGAGCGGCACCTCGCCCAGCTCCGCGCTGACCCGGCGGGCGTTGAGCTCATAACTCTCCAAGGTGCTCTCCCGCACCCGGCCCCTGACCACCTCCAGCCAGCTCTCCAGGAACGCCGCCACGGTGAGTTTTCGCGAACTGACTGGCAGGCCTCGCTTCAACCTCCAGCGCTCCTCGCGGAGCTTGCCCAGCACCTCCCGACGGGTCCGGCCGTAGACCGATTTCCGGCGCCCGACCCCGATTCTGAGTTGAGCCTCCCAGCGCCCGTCTCCGCGCAGATAGATCGCACCCTCGCCTTTGGACCTCTTCCCCATCGCCCGACCTCCCGGTTTGAGATGGGCGTCAGGATGCGGTTTGCCAGTCGGTTTGCCAGTCAAACCGCGACCAGGAAAGCATCGGCGCATCCGGTGCTGAGGCCGATTTCAGGCCGATTCGACTTCCAGATTGAGCAGGTGCCGAGAGCGGGAGTCGAACCCGCACGTCCTTGCGGACATCGGTTTTTGAGACCGACGCGTCTGCCGATTCCGCCATCTCGGCGCTAAGGCCGCCGTCAATTTAGCCGGACGCCTGCCTTTGTATGCAATCCACGCCAGATGGCGCGCTGGAAGGCGGGCTTTGTATACAAACGCGGCGGTCCGCGCGCGTCGATGCTCTAGTCGGGCGGCCCGGCGCCGGTTATCCTGCGCGGCCAATGGCCCAGGCCCAGGCCCCGCCGCCGGCACCCGCCCAGCCGGGCTACAACCCCGCCGCGGCCCCCACCCCGGTCAAGAAGCGCCGCGGCTGCTTCGGCTGCGGCTGCGGCGGCTGCCTGCTGGCCATCCTGCTGATCATCGTCCTGGTGGCGGCGGCCATCTTCTTCTTCGCGATCCTGCCCGCCAGCGCCGGCTCCGACACCCCCACCACCCTCAGCGTTTTCCTCCAGAACACCCAGGTCAGCAGCAGCCAGAACGGCTCCTACAGCAACGGCAGCACCGGCCAGACCCTGAACCCCGGCACCTGGGTCAGGACCGACCAGGCCGGCCGCGGCGCTATCAACTTCCCCGACGGCAGCATCACCCGGCTGGCGCCCAGCACCCAGGTCGGCATCACCCAGGCCACCCTCGACAGCCACGGCGCCCTCCACCATGCCAACCTGCAGCAGGAATCGGGGCGCACTCTGTCCACGGTCGAGAGCCTGGTCGGCGGCGGCCAGTTCGGGGTCAAGGGGCACGGCATCGACGCCGAGGTCCGCGGCACCGAGTTCGAGATCTTCGTGCGGACCGACGGCACCATCCTGGTCAAGCTCTTCGTGGGCAAGCTGCAGCTGGGCGCCAGCAAGAACAGCGTCAACCTGAACGCCGGCCAGCAGTCGGTGGTCGACGCCGGCGGGCGGGCCGGCAATCCCGGGCCCATCGCACCCGAGCCCGGCGACCCCTTCCTGCTCAGCAACGGCCCCACGGGCAGCGAGACGGTGGCCGGCAACGGCAACCAGAAGGGCACGCTCGAGACCAGCCCCAGCCCGGCGCCGCTGGCGCAGGGCGGCACCGCCAGCTCCGCCGTCTACAACTCGCCAGGCGGCGACATGACGGTGGCGCTGTCCTACCCCGGCTCCCTCATGAAGCTGGAGGTGCTGAACAGCCAGAACCAGGTCATCGCGACCGGCCAGGGCCCACCACCGATCGTGGTCAAGGTCCCGGCTGCGCCGCCCGGCGCCTACGTGGGGCGGATCACTGGCATCTCCTTGGCCGCGCCCGAGGCCTGGTCCGTCAGCTTCGCGACCAACCCGCCCTGCCGGACCACCCAGGCCAGCGATTACCCGGACACCGGGCCGATCCGGATCGCGGTCGCGGACTCCGACATCAACAGCGCCTTCGCCAGCTCGGGGCTGACCGACGCCGGCGTCAGCATCAGCCCCACCGCCGGCGGCGCGGTGATCTCGGGCCACCTCAGCTACACGGGCGCCAGCCTGGCCGGGACTGTGGTGGTCTACGCCGCGCCGCCCAACCTCGGGCTGACTTTGGTCGCGGCCAGCGTCAACGGCATCCCGGTCACGGCCCAGGTCGGGGCGCAGCTGGCGAAGTACGGCGGCCGGCCTCTGACGACGGTCGAGATGGGTTTCTCAGTTGACCGCGTTTACGGCTGCAAGGGGCCGCAGGGCGGGCTGATGGTCATCGAGGGTCACCGCTAGCCCCAGCCCGTAGGCCAGCGAGCCCAGCAGCGCGAGCGGACTTTCGGGACGCGCCTGCGGTGTGCGATCCATGCCGTCGACCAGCGCCTGGGCGAACTCCCAGGGCACCCCCTCCAGGCGCGGAGCGGGCTCGGTAAGGCGCCGGCTGGCCACCTCCATCCAGGTCGCCCCGGTGAAGGGCTTCCGCCCGCTCACCATCTCGAAAACGATCGACGCCAGTGAGTAGACGTCGCTGCGGGCGTCCGCCCGGCCGCCGTTGAGCTGCTCCGGCGCGATGTAGTCGGGAGTGCCCAGGACCGAGCTGGGGTCGGTGGCCAGGGAGAAGCCGGCGAAGCAGGCCAGCCCGAAATCCATGATCAGGGTGCGGCCGTCGTCGGCGAGCAGGATGTTGGAGGGCTTGACGTCGCGGTGCACGACGCCGTGGCGGTGGGCGTAGTCGAGGGCGCCCGCGATCGGGAGCAGGCACTCGATCGCGACCCGGGGCTCGATGGGACCGTCCAGCAGCTCGTCCAGGGTCCGCCCCTCGACCAGCTCCATGACCATGTAGGGGATGTCGCCCTCGAAGGCGAAGTCGTAGAGACGGACGATCGCCGGGTGGTTGAGCGCCGCCACCGCCCTCGCCTCGAGCAGGAAGCGGCGCTCGAAGCCGGGATCGAGGACGATGTCGGGGCGGGCCGTCTTGATGGCCGCCGCACGGCCCAGCAGCTGGTGTTCGCCGCGGAGCACTATGCCCATCCCGCCGACGCCGAGGACGTCGAGAACGACATACCCCCCGAGTTCCCGGCCGAGCCATTCGGCGCCGGGACCGGACCCCCCAGCCATGAGTACGTATGACGCGGCCCGGGTGGGCTTCTTGCTAGACGGCGAGGCGCTCCAACGCGCAGCGGAAGCCTTCGCGCTCGGGTTCCGAGACCCGGTCCAGGAAGTGCTCGCGAATGCCGCGGACGTGCGTCCTGGCCGCCTCCCGCAGCTTCTGATAGCCGGCGTCGGTGAGGTGCGCGTAGGCGGCTCGCGCGTCACTGGCGCAGGGCAGCCGCTCGACCGTGCCGTCGGCCACCATGCGGTCGACCAGGCGCGTCAGGCCGGAGGGGCTGAGCAGGACCGTGCGCGCCAGCTCGGCCATGCGCAGGCGGCGCTCCGGCGCGCGCGAGAGGAAAAGCAGTACCTCGTAATAGGCGAGTGAGATCCCGTGCTCGCGCTGCAGCTCTTTATCGAGGATGGTCAGCACCTGGTGCTGCGCGCCCAGGAAGGCCTGCCAGACCCGCAGCTCAGGCTCGGTCAGTCGCACGGGGTACGAAGTGTAGGTCGGGCGGTTTGGTGTCGGCGAGAGGAATCGAACCTCCACGGCCTTGCGGCCACCAGCTCCTAAGGCTGGCGCGTCTACCGTTCCGCCACGCCGACTTCGGGGGTAGATTCTGCCCCAATGCCCAGCACGCCCCGGGTCGAGCTCTTCACGGCCCGCGAGCTGGGAAACACCACCTACCTGGTCGGCGACCCCGACAGCGGCCAGGCGCTGGTCGTCGACCCGCTGCGCGACGTCGCCCAGTACCTGGACCGGGCCGAAGAGCTGGGCCTGCGCATCACGGGCTCGGTCGAAACGCACGTACACAACGACTTCATCTCCGGCGCGCGGGAGTTGGCCCGCGAGGTCGGCGCCCGCATCTACGCGGCGCACGATTCCGAGCTGGAGTTCGAATTTGACCCCCTTCGCGACGGGCAGGAGGTCCCGCTTGGCCGCTTCCAGCTGCGGGCGCGGCACACCCCGGGCCACACCCCGCAGCACCTGAGCTACGCACTCCACGCCGACGGCGAGGCTGAGGCCCTGTTCAGCGGCGGCGCCCTGATGGTCGGCGCCATCGCCCGCACGGACCTCTTCGGGCCGCACCTGGCGACGCACCTGGCTTTCGAGGCCTACCGCACCGTGCACATGCGCCTGCGCGACGTGCCCGACACCGCCGCCCTCTACCCCACCCACGGCGGCGGCTCCTTCTGCGGCGCCGCCAGCAGCAACCAGCGCACCAGCACGCTGGCCGAGCAGCGCGAAGGGAACGTTTTCATGAAAACGACCGAGCTGATGCCCTTCATCGCCCGCGCCCTGCACCAGGGCCCCTACCCCGCCTATTACAAGGAGATGAGCCCGCTCAACCGGCGCGGGGCGCGGCTGGCCGGGCGCGTCCTGCCGGCCCTGAAGCCGCTCACCGCCGACCTCACCGACATGCGCCGCAAGCAGGGCGCCGCCGTCGTCGACATGCGGCCTGGCCGCGAGTTCGACCGCGGGCATGTTCCGGGCAGCTACTGCATCGGCTTCGACGGACCTTTCTCAGCCTGGGTGGGCTGGGTGCTGCCCATCGACCGTCCGCTGGTGCTGGTGGGCGGCTCCGCCGAGCAGCTGGCGGAGGCTCACCGCCAGCTCTTCCGGATCGGCTATGACGCGGTGCTCGGGTACCTGGATGGAGGCGTCGACGCGTGGGCGGCCAGTGGGCGCGAGCTGCGCACCTTTGAAACGGCCGAGATCGAGGACATGGCGACCTGGATCCTCTCGGCCGAGCCCACCACCGTGATCGACGCCCGCAATGAGGACGAGTGGGTGCACGGCCACGTCCCGGGCGCGGTCCACCTGCCGGTGGCGGCCATCGAGCACCACGCCCACGAGATCCCCCGCGAGGCGCCGGTGGCCGTGCACTGCGGCGTCGGCTACCGGGCGGGCATCGCTGCCAGCCTGCTCGAGCAGGCGGGGTTCGGCCGCATCATCCACGTGATCGGCCCCTACTCCGACTGGGACCGGCTGCACCTGGAGGCTACGGTCCCGGGCTAGACCTCGACCCCCTCCCCCTCGCCGCTGAGCGCGGCGACGGACCTCCCCACTGCGTGGGGAGGAGTCAATCCCTCGACCTCCACGCGCGTTCCGTAAAAGTCGCCGCCGCCGCCGAGGTCGGCGAGGCCGTCCGAGGTCAGCACGTTGGCGCCCGCGCCCCAGAACCCGTGCGGGATGGCGACCACGCCCGGACGCACGCGATCGCGGACACGCGCGGTCAGCGACAGGTCCCCGCGCTGGTTGTGGACGCGCACGTGGTCGCCGTCCGCGATCTTCCGCGCGCACGCGTCCTCGGCGGACAGCTCCACGCACAGGTCCTCGTGGCGGGCGTGGCGGGGCAGGTTTGAGTAGGAGGAGTTGAGGAAGTGCAGCGGCGTCTTGGCGCTGACCAGGACGAGTGGCAGGCCGGCGTCGGCAGGCGGTTCGGCGTAGTCCTCGCTCCATAGCTCCGCGCGGCCGGAAGGTGTCGGGAAGCCACCGTCCGCGAAGGGGAGCCAGGGGCGGGGCAGGTTGAGCGGCGCCCAGCCCTCGCGCAACAGCCGGTCGGCGTCGATGCCCTGCAGGTGCGGATGCTCGGTGTCGAGCGCGGCCCGCACCATGTCCTCGTCGCTGTCCTGGAGGTGCGGGTCGTCGAATCCCATGACCGCGGCCAGGCGCCGGAACAGCTCGCCGTTGGAGATGGCCTCGCCCACCGGCTCGACCGCGGGCCGGTTGAGCACCACGTAGGTCTGGCCCCACGGAAAGAGGACGTCCCAGTGCTCGATGAAAGAGGTCGCCGGCAGCACGTAATCGGCGTACAGCGCGGTGTCGGTCAGGAAGAGGTCGCTGACGACCGTGAAGAGGTCCTCCCGGGCCAGGCCGGCCCGCACGAGGCCCTGGTTGGGCAGCACCGAGGCGGGGTTGCAGTCGAACACGACCAGCGCCTTGACCGGCGGGTCCAGCTCGGGATCGTTGAGCACCCGGCCCAGCTGGACCATGTTGAGCGAGCGGGCGCGGGCGCCCTTGATGTCGGCCCGCGCCACCGCCCGGGTGTTGAGGCCCTCGGAGAAGAGGCTGCGCGTCCAGTGCAGCAGACCGCCGCCCAGGTCGCGCCAGGCGCCGGTGACGCAGGGCAGCGTGGCCAGCGCGCGGAAGGTCTGGCCGCCGTGCGCGTGCTTCTCAGGCCCGACCAGGGTGCGGATGCAGGTGGGCCGCGTCGTCGCATAGGCGCGCGCCAGCTCATCCACCTGTGCGGCGGGGACGCCCGTCAGCCGCTCGACGCGCGCGGGCGGGAAAGCGGCCGCCCGCTCGCGCAGCTGCTCCCAGCCTGAGCAGTAGCGCTCCAGGTAGTCCCGGTCCTCCAACCCCTCGGCGGCGATCACGTGGATGAGGCCCAGCGCGAGCGCGCCGTCGGTGCCGGGCAGCGGCTGGATGTGCCAGTCGGCCTCCTCGGCGGTGCGCGTGCGCACGGGGTCGATCACGACCACTTTGGCCCCGGCCGCGCGGGCCTCGCGGATGAAGGGCCATAGGTGGATGTTGGTGACCACCGTGTTGGTGCCCCAGAGCAAGATCAGCCGGCTGTGCACGATGTCCTCGGGCAGCATCCCGGTGGAGGTGCCGAGCACGGCGGCGACTCCAGCGTTGGCCGTGTTGCCGCAGATCGTGCGCTCCAGGCGGCTGGCGCCCAAGCGCGCGAAGAAACGCCGGTCCATGCCCGCGTACTGGACCAGTCCCATGTTGCCGGCGAAGCTGAAGGGCAGGATGGCCTCGGCGCCGTGCTCGGCGCTGATCGCCTGCAGGCGGGCGGCGATGTCCGCCAGGGCGTCGTCCCATGAAACCTGCTCGAAGGCGCCCTCGCCCTTGGCGCCGCTGCGGCGCAGCGGGTGCAGCACCCGGTCCGGGCTGTAGACGCGGTCCAGGTAGCGGTTGACCTTGGCGCACAGGGTGCCGCGGGTGTAGGGATGGTTGGGATCGCCGGCCAGCTTGACCGCGCGGCCGTCCTCGACCGTCACCTCCCAGGCGCAGCTGTCGGGACAGTCGTGGGAGCAGCCGCCGCGCACCACGGTCTGGGTGGACATCAGTAAGACCTTGGCAGGTTAAGCGCGCGCTGGGCCAGGAAGTTCAAAACCATCTCCTGTGAGATGGGCGCGATGCGCGCAAGCCGCACCTCGCGCCAGAGTCGCTCCACGTGGTACTCACGGGCGTAGCCGAAGCCGCCGTGGGTCTGGAGCGCCGCGTCGCAGGCCGCGAAGCCGGCGTCCGCGCCCAGCAGCTTGGCCGTGTTCGCCTCCAGGCCGCAGGGCCGGCCCTGGTCGTACAGCCAAGCAGCCTTCATGCCCAACAGCTCGGCCGCTTCCAGATCAGCCCAGGCGCGGGCCAGTGGGTGGGCCACGGCCTGGTTGGCCCCGATCGGGCGCTCGAAGACCACGCGCTCGCGGGCGTAGCCGGCGGCCAGGCGCAGGGCCGCGCGGCCGATGCCGCAAGCCTCCATGCCGATCACGATGCGCTCCGGATTTAGGCCGTCCAGCAGGTGCTGGAAGCCCTTGCCCACCTCGCCCACGACCTGCTCGTCGGTGGCCGCCAGGTCGTGGATGAAGACCTCGTTGGAGTCCACCGCCGCGCGGCCCAGCTTCTCGATGCGGCGCACCTCGCAGGCGGCGCGG
>DASUVY010000179.1:0-2793 GCA_036378695.1 Candidatus Dormiibacterota bacterium | reverse complement strand
CTCGGTCAGCATCCTGGCCGACCAGCAGAAGGTGAAGCAGATGCTGATCAACCTGCTCTCCAACGCGATCAAGTTCACGCCTGCCGGGGGCCGCGTCGACGTCTCCTGCCGGCGCCGCGGCCAGGAGGTGGCGGTGGCCGTACGGGATACAGGAGTGGGCATCGCGCGCGAGGACCTGCACCGGGTCTTCGAGGAGTTCGAGCAGCTGGACGGCGACGGCGGTGAGCAGGTCGAGGGCACCGGGCTGGGCCTGGCGCTGACCAAGCGCTTCGCCGAGCTGCACGGCGGCTGGGTGGAGGTTCGCAGCCAGGTCGGCCGCGGGAGCACCTTCACGCTGCACCTGCCCCTGGAGGCGCGCTTGCAGGTGGAGCGCCCGGCGCTGACAGTGACGGAAGGCGACGGGCCGCTGATCCTGATCATCGAGGACAATCCCCAGGCGGCGGCGCTCCTCACCACCTACCTCGGGCGCGGGGGCTACCGGGTCGAGGTCGCGGGCCAGGGCGCGAGTGCTCTGGAGCTCGCGCGCCGCCTGCGCCCCGACGCCATCACGCTCGATGTGCTGCTGCCCGAGATTGACGGCTGGGACGTGCTGGCGGCGCTGAAGCACGACCCCCAGACCGCGGACATCCCGGTCGTGGTGGTGACCGTCGTGGACGAGCCGGCGCGTGGGCGCGCGCTGGGCGCGGTCGACTACCTGCTCAAGCCGGTCGACCCCCGCAGCCTGCTCGACTGTCTCGAGAAGCTGGGCCTGCACGATCACCGCGGCGAGGAGGAGATGCGGATCCTCGTCGTCGACGACGACCCGCTGCACCACGCGCGGCTGGACGGCCTGCTGCGGGCGGAGGGCTATTCGGTGGTCCGGGCGATGGGCGGGGTGGAGGGTATCCAGAAGGCGCGCGAGCGGCCGCCAGCGCTGGTCATCCTCGACCTGCTGATGCCCGACCTGAGCGGCTTCGATGTTGTGGCCGCGCTCAAGTCGGACCCCGCCACCGCGTCGGTCCCCATCCTGGTCATGACCGCCAAGGAGCTGAGCCGAGAGGACAAGAGGCGCCTCAACGCTCAGGTGGCGGCGGTCCTTGACAAGCCATCGGTGGCCGCCGCCGACCTGCTGGCCTGGCTCGGGGAAATCCTGGAAAGCCGGCCCCGCCAGCAGATCACGGAGAACGTGGCGACGTGATCCTGGTCGTCGATGACAACGAGTTCAACCTGGCCCTGACCTGCGCCGTGCTGGAGCGCGCCGGCTACGAGGTGGAGGCGGTGCGCTCGGGTGAGGCCGCGGTCGCCTGCATCTCCGAGCGGCGGCCGGAGCTGGTCCTGATGGACGTGCAGCTGCCGGGCCGCGACGGACTGGAGCTGACCCGCGACCTGAAGTCCGAGCCCACTACAGCCGACATCCCCATCGTGGCCCTGACCGCGCACGCCATGCGGGGCGACGACGAGCAAGCCCTGGCCGCCGGCTGCTCGGGCTACATCACGAAGCCGATCGACACCCGCACCTTCGCCTCCGAGGTCGGCCGCTTCCTGAAGTGAGGGAGGGGCGAGCCCCTCCCCTACGATGGCCCGCATGGTCGAGGTGCGGGACCTGGTCAAGCGCTACAAGAAGGCCGACCGCAACGCGGTCGACGGTGTCTCCTTCGAGGTCCGTGCGGGCGAGTTCTTCGCGCTCCTGGGACCTAACGGCGCGGGCAAGACGACCACCATCTCCATCCTCACCACCACGCTGCGGCCGAGCTCCGGGAGCGTCGTGATCGACGGGCGCGACGCGGTACGCGACCCGGCCGGGGTGCGCGCGCGGGTCGGCATCATCTTTCAGCAGCACAGCCTCGACCTGAACCTCTCGGGCGAGGAGAACGTGCGCTTCCACGCCATCCTGTACGGGCTGTATCCCTACCGACCGTTCTTCCGCGCCATGCCGCGCGCCTACCGCGAGCAGCTGCGCGACCTGGCCGGCGTGTTGGGGCTGGAGGCGGAGATCTTCAAGCCGGTCAAGAAGCTGTCGGGCGGCATGAAGCGCAAGCTGGAGATCATCCGCGGCCTCATGCACCGGCCGCGCGTCCTGTTCCTCGACGAACCGACGGCGGGACTGGACGCGGCCAGCCGGCGCAACCTGTGGGCCTATCTGCGCGACGTGCGCCAGGCCTACGACGTAACCATCTTCCTCACGACGCACTACCTGGAGGAGGCCGAGGCGGCAGACCGCATCTGCATCCTCGACCAGGGCCGGGTGGTCTCCATCGGCACGCCCGAGCAGATCAAGGCGCAGCTCCTGGACGAGTTCCTGGTGCTGGACGCGGACGACCGTGCCGGCCTGCGTCATGAGCTGGAACGAATGGGGCTCGCGTTCACGGAGTCGGGCCCGTTCCGCGTCGTGCTCAACGGGCATTCCGCGCAGGACGTGATCCGCGAGCTGCGCACGCCGCTGTCGCTGCTGCGCACCAGCTCGCCCTCGCTGGAGGACGCCTATCTCAAGATCGTGGGCAGCTCCATGGAGGCGCTGCAGTGAAGGAGTTGCACGCGGTCCTGGCGATCGCGTCACGCGATGTGCTCAAGCTGATGCGCGATCGCGCGCGCCTGGTGTTCAGCTTCATTTTCCCGATCATCTTCATCGGCCTAATGGGCGGCACTTTGCAGGCCAACCTGGGCCGCGCCGCGGGCTTCAACTTCATCGGCTTCATCTTCACCGGCGTGCTCGCGATGACGCTCTTCCAGTCGACGGCGCAGGGGCTGATCTCGCTGCTCGAGGATCGCGAGAACGACTTCGCGCAGGAGATGTTCGTGGCGCCGGTGTCGCGC
>DASUVY010000178.1:0-31165 GCA_036378695.1 Candidatus Dormiibacterota bacterium | reverse complement strand
CCCAGGAAGCCGAAGATCTCGCCCGCCTCCACGGCCAGGTCGAGGCGGTCGACGGCGAGGCGGGAGCCGTAGGACTTGGAGAGCTGGAACGTCTGCAGGACAGGTCCTGGCATTCGACCTCAGAGCACCGCCGGCGGGCGGTTTGTGACCGCTCGGCTGTTAGACCAGGCCGAAGAAGATCGAGGCGGTCAGGATCAGGGCCAGGCCGTTGAGGACCAGCGCGGCCAGGCCCAGCACGGGGTTGGCCCGGCCCATGGCGCGCAGGCCGTAGAGCAGGCCGAGCACGGGCAGGATCGGGAAGTAGATGTGGATCACGAAGGGGGCGACCAGGCAGAGGACGCCGTAGATGCAGGCCCGGCCGGCGGGATCCGTGAAGAGCGACTCGAACGAGAACCCGAGGCCGAAGGTGCCGATGCGGGTGGCCAGGCCGGGGCCGGCCGGCGCCGCACCCGCCGGCGGCGCCGAATACGCGGGCGCGGTGCCCAGCGAGGCCCGGGCGCCCTCGGCCGCGGCGGCGGTGACGTCGGCCCCCCTGGCCTGCGCCAAGGCTGCCGCCTGCGCGTACACGTGCGCCTTGGTGTCGTCCATCCCATGGTCGACGGCGGCGTATGTGTACCAGGCGGCGTAGGCCTGGGTCTGCGGGTCGACGGTCACCGGCCGGGTCGGGGCGTCCGGCGCCAATGCAGCAGCCTGCGCGGTGCGAGCAGCGGTGGAGTGGTCCTGGCCCGCGCGCAAGGCGCCCAGGGCTGCCGCGGCCGCGGCATGGCAGCGACCGGCGTCAGGGGTGTTGCGGCGCGCCCAGGCGAACCACTCGGCGTACGTGCGCTGAGGGTCCAGCGTCGGGACCTGGACGGCGGCTGCGGAAGCGGCCGAGGCGGCCAGCCAGGACGGGCGCTCCGAAGCCCCCAGATTCGTGCTCACTCCGAGCGGTCATCCTATTCACGGACGCCGCTTTTTCATCCCACTTAAGCTCAGGCGATGCCCGATCTTTTCTCCGTCCAAGGCAAGACCGCGCTCGTCACGGGCGGCTCGCGCGGGATCGGCCTGATGATCGCCGGCGAGTACCTGAAGGCGGGCGTGGCCCGCGTGTACATCTGCGCCCGCAAAGCCGAGGCCTGCGACGCCGCCGCCAAGGAGCTCTCGCAATTCGGCGAGTGCATCTCCGTACCCGCCGACGTGGGCGATCCGGAGGGCGTGGAGAAGGTGGCGCGCGCCATCGAGGAACGCGAGGAAAGGCTGCACCTCCTGGTCAACAACGCCGGCACCGCCTGGGGCGCGACGGTGGAGAGCTATCCCATGGACCAGGTCGACCGCGTCCTGCACGTCAACGTGCGCTCGGTCTTTCACATGACGCAGCGCCTGCTGCCCCTGTTGCGCGCGGCCGCCACCGCCGAGGATCCCGCCCGCGTGATCAACATCGGGTCGATCGACGGGCTGGCCATCCCGATCACGCAGAACTACGCATATTCAGCCAGCAAGGCCGCGGTGCACATGCTCACGCGCCACCTGGCGCACGCTCTGGTGGGCGACCACATCAACGTCAACGCCATCGCGCCCGGCCTGTTTCCAAGCCGGATGACGCGCTGGGCCTTCGAGTCGCCCGAGATGACGCGGCAGGTTGTGAAGGGGATCCCGATGCGGCGCGCGGGCACCGCCGAGGACATCGGGGGCACCGCCATCTACCTCTCCTCGCGCGCGGGCGCCTACCTGACCGGCGTGGTGATCCCGGTCAGCGGCGGGCTGGCCACCATCGACTCGACCAGCGCCGTGGAGGTGGGCTGATGGAGCTGGAAGGCAAGGTCTGCGTGGTCACCGGTGGCGCACGCGGCATCGGCGCTGCGCTCGCGGCCGCCGCGCGGGATGCCGGCGCCAAGGAAGTGGTGGTGGCGGACATCCTCCCGGGCGAAGGCGTCGTGCACTGCGACGTGTCGCGCGAAACGGACGTGATGGCCCTCGTCGAGCGCGTGGAGGCCAAGCACGGCCGCATCGACGTGTTCTTCTCTAACGCCGGCATCGCCGTTGGCGGCGGTGCCGAGACGGCGGATGCGGACTGGGAGCGCATCTGGCGCGTAAACACGCTCGCGCATGTGTATGTGGCGCGACAGGTCGTCCCGACGATGCTGGAGCAGGGCGAGGGCTACCTGGTCGGCACGGTGTCGGCCGCCGGGCTGCTCAACCACGTCACGGCGATGCCGTACGGCGTGACCAAGGCGGCCGCGCTCTCCCTGTTCGAGTGGCTGTCGATCAACTACCACGACCGCGGCCTGCGCGTCTCCGTGCTCTGCCCCCAGGGCGTGAAGACGGACATGCTCGGCTTCGGAGATTCCATGAGCCACCACCTGGCCCAGACCGCGCTGGAGCCGGCGCAGGTGGCGTTGGCCGTGCTCCAGGCGATGGGCGAGGAGCGCTTCCTGATCCTCCCCCACCCCGAGGTGGCGCGCTACATGGCCAACCGCGCCAACGACAACGAGCGCTGGCTGCGCGGCATGCGGCGGCTGAGGGCGAGCCTGTGACGCGCAGCTTCCGGGTCGGCTACCAGATCCATCCCCAGCACTGCAGCATCGAGCAGATCCGCGAGGCCTATCGCGCGGCGGACGCGCTGGGCGTCGACACCATCTGGATCTGGGACCACATGTACCCGCTGTACGGCGACGCCGCCGGCAACCACTACGCGAGCACGCCGATCCTGGCTGCGATGGCCGTGGAGACGCGCTCGGCGCAGCTGGGCGCGCTGGTCGCCTCCAACAGCTACCGGAACCCCGAGTTCTACGCGTACGAGATGGCGGCGATCGACCACCTGAGCCGCGGGCGGGCCATCCTGGGGATCGGGGCGGGCTGGTTCGAGCGCGACTACCAGGAGTACGGCTACGAGTTCGGCGACGCGCCCTTCCGGCTGCGCGAGCTGCGCGCGACGCTGCCGCGGATCAAGGCGCGGCTGGGCAAGCTGCAGCCGCCACCCGTGGGCCGCATGCCGATCATGATCGGCGGCGCCGGCGAGAAGGTGACGCTGCGCCTGGTCGCCGAGCACGCCGACATGTGGAACACCTTTCCGCCCCTCGACAGCTGGCGGCGCAAGAACGAGGTGCTCAACGAGTGGTGCTCGCGGCTGGGCCGCGACCCCGGGGCCGTGGAGCGGACGATGTCGGTCAACGCCGGCGAGTTCAACCAGCTCGACGAGTGCGTGGCGGCGGGCGCGCAGCACTTCATCCTGCGCGGGCCGCAGCCCTTCGACATGCGCCCGCTGGAAGAACTGGTCAAGCTCTCGGGGCGCTGATGGGCGGCGCCGACCCCGACCAGAACTTTCGCGACGCCGTCGCGCTCTCCAAGCTGGTCGACCCCATGCCGACGCTGCGAGCCCTTGCCGGCCACACCGGGCTGACCGTGGAGGACGTCGTCCACCACGCGCTGGTGCGCTATGCCTCCGACGGCGCCGAAGCCCTGCTCGCGCTGGGACCCCACTCCCTGCGCGAGCTGGTGGCCGCGCGCAAGGCGCAGGACTGGAAGAAGGTCGCCGCCCTGATCGACTGGCTGGAGGCCGGCTTCTAGGCCGAGGGGAGGCGCAGCGTGAAGGTGCTGCCGCGGCCCACGCGGGAGGCCAGCGTTACGTCACCGCCCATGGCCCGCGCCAGGTGCCGGCTCAGGCACAGCCCGAGCCCCGTGCCCGGCGGGCCCGAGGGCGGCAGGGTGACATGCGTGAACTCCTCGAACACCTCCCGCCGCCGCTCGCGCGGGATGCCCGGTCCGCAGTCGGTGACGGTGATCGCGGCGTCGCCGCGGGCCATTCGGCGCAGCGCGACCGTGACGCGCCGGCGTGAGGGCGTGAACTTGATCGCGTTGCTGAGCAGGTTGAGCAGGATCTGGCGCGTGGCCCGGGCGTCGCCGACCGCGGCGAGCGCGATGGAATCGACGCGCAGGCGCAGCTGCTTGGGGGCGGCCAGCGGCTCGACCTCGGTCACCACATCGCGAACCAGGGTCGCGAGGTCCAGGCGTTCGCAGTGCAGGTCCAGACGCCCGGCCTTGACCTTGGAGATGTCGAGCACGTCGTTGACCAGGCTGAGGAGATGGCGCCCGCTGGAGATGATGTTCTCCACGTAGTGCTGCTGGCGCGCGGTCAGGTCCCCGTAGGTCGGCTGCTGCAGCAGTTGTGCGAAGCCGAGGATGGAGTTCAGCGGCGTGCGCAGCTCGTGGCTCATGCCCGCCAAAAACCGCGTCTTGGCGTCGCTCTCGGCCTGCGCCCGCTCCACCTGCAGATGCTCGGTGACGTCGACCGAGACGCCGATGCCGCCGATGATCCGACCCCGCTCGTCCAGCAGGGGCCCGTAGGTGGTCTCGTACGCCCGGCCCTGCTCCGCCGCCCGGGAGTGTGAGCGGCAGGTCTCGCCGGCCAGGGCTCGGCGGCACATCTCGGCCAAGGGGGTGCCCGGCCACATCTCGAACACCGACGTGCCGAGGTTCTGGCCGGGGTGTAGCCCGAGCAGCTCCAGCCCGCGGCCGTCGCTGAAGGTCAGGCGGCCCTCGGTGTCGAAGGCGAAGATGACGATGGGGGCGTTGGCCAGCACGTGGCGCAGGAAGTCGGCGTCGAGCTGGGAATGCATCCCCGGCTCAGAGTCGGATAGGACGCGAAGCTGCGCTTTCAAAACTCCCTCCCAACTCCGACTCCACTGCCGGACTCAAGCCCGGATTGACCCGACTGTACAACGAAACCTGACAGTTTCAACTCCCATAACTCACTTTCGTGCCTGTATCACCTCCTGTGCCAGTCGATACGCGTCATTGGCGGCGGGAACGCCGCAGTAGACGGCAGCCTGCAGGAGAATCTCCTTCAGCTCGTCCTGCGTCACCCCGTTGCGCAGGGCGCCCCGCAGGTGGAGACGCAGCTCGGCCGGCCGGTCGAGCGCGACCAGCATGGCCACGGTGATGCAGCTGCGCGTGCGCAGGTCGAGCCCCGGGCGCGTCCAGACATCGCCCCAAGCGCTGCCCACGAAGTAGTCGACGAAGTCGGAGTTGAACTCCGTGCGCGCCGCCTCCGCCTGGTCCACCTGCGCGTCCCCGAGCACGCGCCGCCGCATCTTCATGCCCTTTTCCAGCCGCTCCTCAGTCATGGCTCCTCCTCTGGAAGGTCTCCAGCGCCAGGTCCACCAGCGCTTCGGCCGAGCCGGTGGCGCCGGGGACGGCGAGGTTTTCGCGCATGCGCTCGGTGTGCACCTCCAGGCCCTCGAGAACCTCGCGCATACGGGCCAGCGCCCCGCCGGTGAGGCGGAACGCCTCCGCGACCGCGGCCCACTCCGCCTGCCACTCGCCCGCGCCGCGCTCGTGCGGTTGGACCATGGTGGCCAGCAGCAGCGCCGCTTGGGCCTGCGCGCCGCGGGCGGCCGCCAGGGCCTCTACGCTGAGCACCGCGTTGCGCTTGTGCGGCAGGGCCGAGGAGGCTCCTCGCCCGGGCGCCGCGGGTTCGGCGACCTCACCGACCTCCGTCTGCGCCAGCAGGATCACGTCCAGCGCCAGCTTGCCCGCGGTGCCCGCAGCCAGGGCCAGGACCGCGCCCAGCTCGGCGACCCGCGCTCGGGCCGTGTGCCAGGGCAGCAGCGGCTCGCGCAGGCCGAGGTCCTGGGCGAGGGCGCGGCGCACGGCCAGTGCCTGCTCGCCCAGGCCCTCCAGGGTGCCGGCGGCACCGCCCAGCTGGAGGGCCAGGCGCGAGCGGCGGTAGCCGTCGACCCGGTCCGCGGCCTCCAACACCGCGATCAGCCAGCCGGCCGCCTTCAGCCCGAAGGTCGTGGGCAGCGCCTGCTGCAGGAGCGTGCGCGCCGCCATCACGGTCGAGCGGTGGTTGCGAGCCAGCGCCGCGGCGGCGGCGGCCAGGCCGTCGAGGTCGGCGGCCAGCAGCTCCAGGCCGTGGCGGGCGACCAGCATCATGGCGGTGTCCATGGCGTCCTGGCTGGTGGCGCCCCGGTGCAGGCTTTCCGCCGCGGTCGCCGAGAGCCGCCCCCGCAGTGCCTCGAGGAGGGGCAGCACCGGCGTCCCCGAAGCCGCCGCCTGGCGACCGATCGCGGTGATATCGAAGCCGCCGCCGCCAGCGGCGGACGCGATCTCCTCGGCGCCGGCGGCCGTGATCAGCCCCGCCTCGGCCTCCGCCCTCGCCAGCCCGACCTCGAAGCGCAGGAGCGCGCGCAGCCACGCCTCGTCCGACATCGCCGCCGACATCTCGGGCGCGGTCGAGAGCGGGCCGAAGAGGCGGTCGTCAGGCATCGGTGCGGTCGCCGCCTTCGGTGAAGGCCCGGCGCAGCTCGTCCGGCCAGGGCTCCGCCGCCCGGCCGGCGACCGGCACGTGGGCGGCCACGAAATGCCCGCTGGCGGCCTGGGTCTCGCCCCGGCGCACCGTGAAGTCCCAGCGCACCGAGGTGCGCCCGACGCGGGCGGCAACCAGCTCCACTTCGACCTCGTCGAGGAACCAGAGCGGCTGCTGGTAGTCGACCTCGACGTGCAGCCGCGGCGAGGATCCGAAGGTGCGGTCGGCCACGCCCAGGCGGGCGTGCAGCACGGCCTCGGCAGCCTCGACCCAGCGCAGCACCGCCGCATGCTGGTAGTGGCCGGAGGCGTCCGTGTCGGGGTACTCGACCAGTCGGCGGATGCGGATGCGGGCTGGATCGGGCAAGCCCGCAAAGGCTACTTGGCCTCGGCGGCTCCGGCGAGCCCGTCCAGCAGCTCGCTGAAGGTGGAGGCGACCCGATCGCCGATCAGTGGGCCGAAGAGCGCGCCCAGCGGGCCGCCCAACCGGATGCCCTGGCTGATCTCGCTGCCACCGTCCGCCGGCTTCACACCGCAGACGAACGTGAAGTTGGTGCCGGGGATGACCGCGGTCTTGAGATCGAAGGAGCGGCCGGCCTCGACGTCCGTGAGCTCCATCTCGTGCGTGCGGCCCGCCCGGGTGTGCATGACCAGCGAGGTTCCTTTGCGGAACGGTCCCTGGATCTCCATCGAGGCCACGTTGGGATTCCAGTCCTTCCAGGTCGAGACGTCCGACCAGATCGCCCAGACCCGCTCCGGGGTCGCCTTGGTGACGCGCGAGCGCGCGTAGGTTTTCATGGCCACTCGACGATCAGCCACCCGCTAGTTCGACAGCAGCAGCGGCCAGGGGTCGTCCATCTCGCCCACCGGCACCTCGATCACCGCCGGACGGTCGACCTGCAGCGCCTGGCGGATGGCCGCGCCCAGGGCCTCCGGACCCTCCGCCCGCAGGCCGAGCGCACCGAAGGCATCGGCCAGGCGGACGAAGTCCGGGTTGTGCAGGTCGGAGGCGATCAGCCGGCCCCCGTAGCGCTGGGCCTGGATCCGGCGCACGTTGCCGTAGGCGCCGTCGTTGAAGACCACGGCGATCACGTTCAGACGGTGCTGGACCGCGGTCGCCAGCTCCTGCGCGTTGAAGAGAAACCCGCCGTCGCCCACGATCGCCAGGACCCGGCGGTCCGGCAGCGCGGCCTGGGCGCCCAGCGCCAGCGGCAGCTCGAAGCCCAGCGTGCCCTGATAGCCGGCGGTCAGGAAGGTGCCGGGCTGCAGCACCTGGAAGCCGATCCGGCCCCAGTAGCCGACCTGGGTCATGCCGTTGACGACCACGCTGTCCGCCGGTAGGGCGGCGCGGATGGCGGCGCCGAGGGCCGCCTGCGGCTGCAGCGAGCTCCGGCGTTCCTCGGCCTCTGCCCGCACCGCTTCCAGCCCGTCCCAGCCGGCGGCCGGCGGCCGGCCGTCCAGCCGGGCCAGCAGCGCGCTCAGGCCCGCCCCGGCGTCGGCCGCCACCGCCAGCTCGGGCTCGACGTCCCGCGCCAGCTCCTCGGGGTCGGCGTCGATGCGGAGCAGCGACTGGCCGGGCTGGAGACGGCGGCGCCGGCCCCCGGGCCCGGCGAACCGCGTGCCCACCGCCAGCACCACGTCAGCGGCCGCCACCAGCGCGCCGGCCGAGAGTGTGTCGAAGGCCAGCTCGTGGTCGGTCGGCAGGGCGCCGCGCCCGTTCTGGCTGACCAGCACGGGGGCCTGCAGGCGCTCGGCGAGGTCCTGGAGCAAGGCGCCCGCGCGGGCCTGCACCACGCCGCCGCCGGCGGTGATGAGCGGCCGCTCGGCCGCGAGCAGGCGCTCGGCCATGCGGTCCAGCGCGGCCGTCTCTTCCACGTTTCCCGGGAAACCCGGGCCTTTGGCCGCCGAAGACTCGTCGTTTCCCGGGAAACCTGAGACGACGGTGGCCTCCAGGACGTCGAGGGGCACTTCCAGTGCCACCGGCCGCGGGCGGCCGCTGCGCAGCTCGCGGAAGGCGGTGGCCACCAGCTCGGGAATGCGGTCGGCTTGATCGGCCCGCTCCACCCACTTCGCCACCGAGCGCAGGACTCCCAGCTGGTTCGGGATCTCATGCAGCAGGCCCAGGCCCGAGTCGATCAAGTCGGAGCGCACCTGCCCGGCCACGCAGAAGACGCGCGAGTTGCACGCGTAGGCGGTGCTCAGCCCAGCCAGCGCGTTGAGCACGCCCGGCCCCGGCACCACCGCGCAGCACCCGACACCGGTCTTCGAAACCCGCGCGTAGCCGTCGGCCATGTAGGAGGTGGCTTGCTCGTGGCGCGTGTGGATCACGCGCAAGTCCGAACGGCGGGATAGGGCGTCGAAGAACCCGTCCAGCTGCACGCCGGGCAGCCCGAACACGGTGTCCACGCCGCCCGCGGCCAGCGCCGAGACCAGCAGGTCGCCGCCTGTCATCGACCCAATCATGGGACGTACTGTTAGTTGGGAGTGATCGCAGGCGAGGATCCCCAGACCGACGACCCGCAGGCCGCCCACAACTGGCTCGGCCTCTACTCGGAGCTGGTGGCCTTCCACGAAGAGCTGCTGCAGCAGCTCCGCACCGAAGGCGCGCACATGCAGACGACCAGGCACCGGCTGCAGGACTCGGACCTGGCCGGCCTGCTCCGCGAGATCGCGCGCCTGCGCGAGCGGCTGGCGTTCTGGCAACAACGCGCGCTGGACCTGGCCGGAATCGAGATCGATGAGGACGCACGGGTACTGCGCTCGGGCGAGCGGGAGGTGCAGCTGACCCGCCGGGAGATGGAGCTGCTGGCGGTAATGCTGCGCAACCCCGGACGGCGGTATCGGCCGGAGGCGCTGCTCAGCCTGGCCTGGCGCGAGAACCGGCTGGCGCCCGAGCAGCTGCGTACGTACATCGTGCGCCTACGCCGGAAGCTGGCCCAGGCCGAGGTGCCGGCGGTGCTTGAGACCCACCCCCGCCAGGGCTACGCACTGACGATCGACTAGCCCGGCGGGGGCGGGGCCGGCCGTTTGTATACAAACGGCCATTCCGGGTGCAGGCGGGACCCGTCGTTTGTATACAAACGGGGGGTTAGGGCCTTAGGCGGGACGGTCCCGGATCGGCGAGGGCTGGAAGCCCGGCAGCAGCCAGGGCAGCGCCTCGGCCAGCGGCGTCAGCAGAACCCGGCGCGTGCCTTCGGCGATGGCGTCGCCCGCGACCAGCGCCAGCGCCGCGCCGTAGGCGGCGTGCTCCGCCGCCCGGGTGTGCTCTTGGTGCTCCTCGTCCTCGGCCTCCCAGGAGATCACGCGGTGGTCGCCCTCGGTCAGTCCGTAGACGCTGGACCGCACGGCCTCCCAGCGCTCCCAGTCGCCACGCTGCCGGACGGCGTCCAGCGCGGTCTCCTCGGCCCTGCCGAACTGTTCCCGGCCCGCCCCGCCCACGTGCTGCTCCCAGCCCCAGGCGGCGCGCTCGATGCCGGCCGGCGAGAGCGTCCGGAAGTCCTCCAGCAGGCGTTCGACGGCGTTCTCGTCCGGCCTGAACCCGTATCCGTCAGCGTCCACGCGTCACCTCCTCCAGGCCGGCCGGGGCGAGCAGGCGGTAGCGATGCTCGGGCCGTCCAGGTCCACCGTACCGAAGCGTGAGCTCGGCCGTGCCCAAGCGGCAGAGGTGGTCGAGGTAGCGGCGCGCGGTAACCCGGCTGACGCCCACCGCGTCGGCGACGGCCGCGGCGGCCAGGCCCGATCGGGACTCGCGCAGCGCCCCGACCACGAGCTCGAGGGTGGCGTCGGAAAGGCCTTTGGGCAGCGGCGCCGTGCGCGAGCTGCGCAGGGTGCCGAATATGCGGTCGACCTCGCCCTGGTCCGCCTCGCCCAGCCGGGCCAGGCGCGCCCGGGCGCTGGCGTAGGAGCTGAGCTTCTCCTCGAAGGCCGAGAAGCGGAACGGCTTCACGAGGTAGTGGACGACGCCGCCGCGCATGGCGGTGCGCAGGCTCTCGACGTCGCGGGCGGCGGTGATCGCCATCACGTCGACGGCCGGATGGTTCTCCTCGCGCAGCCGGCGCAGCACCTCCAGCCCGGACATGTCCGGCAGGTAGAAGTCGAGCAGGATGAGGTCGGGGCGCAGCCGGTCGACTTTTTCCAGTGCCTCCGCGCCGGTCGCCGCATTGCCCACGACCGCGAAGCCCGGGACGCGCGCCACGTATGCCTCGTGCAGCTCGGCCACCCGGAAGTCGTCCTCCACGACCAGGGTGCGGATCACGTGCGGGCGCCCACGCGCAGCGGCAGCCGCGCGGTGAAGACGGCGCCGCCCTGGTTGCCGACACTGATCTCGCCGCCGTGGCGCTGGACGACCTCGCGGACCAGCGCCAGGCCGATGCCCCGCCGCCGGCCGTTGCTCCGCGGCTTGGTCGTGAAGCCCTCCTCGAAGACGCTGTCCAGCAGCCTCTGCGGGACCCCCGCGCCCGAGTCCTGCACGCGCACGAGTAGCTCGCCGTCCTGCTGGCTCACCGCCACCGACACCCAGCGCTCGCCCTTGGCCAGCGCCGCCGCGTCCAGCGCGTTGTCGATCAGGTTGCCGACCAGCGTGATCAGGTCCTGTCCCTCGAGTCCGCGCTCGGTCAGCATGGTGTCGTCGGAGACGCGCAGCTCGACGCCGCGCTCCGATGCCAGCGCCGCCTTGGCCAGGAGCAGCGCGCCCAGCACGGGATCGCCGATGCGGTCGAGCAGGCTCTCGGTCAGCTCCTGGTGCACGCCCGAGGTGGCCGTGATCAGCTTCATGGCCTCTTCGGCGCGCCCCAGCTCGACCAGGCCGGCGATGGTGTGCAGGCGGTTGGAGAACTCGTGCGCCTGCGCGCGCAGCGCGTCGGTCAGGGTCTCCACGCCGATGCCGGGGGAGAGCTGCTTCAGCTCGGTGCTGTCGCGCAGGGTGACCACGTGCCCGATCTCACGGCCGTGCACGCGCACCGGCCGCCGGCTGGCGATCAGGACGCGATCGCCGGCCAGCACCACCTCGTCCTCGTCGTGGAGGCCGCCGCTGAGGAAGCTGGCCAGCCGTCCCGCCGGGAGCACCTGGCCCACCTTTTTGCCCACGCAGTCCTCGGGCAGCCCGAGCAGGCGGCGGGCCTCGGCGTTGGCGAGCGTGATGGTGCCGCCGGCGTCAGTGGCCAGGGCGCCTTCGCGGATGCCTTGCAGGCTGGCCTCGCGCTCCTCCAGCAGGCCCGCGATCTCGTACGGCTCGAGGCCGAAGATCTGCCGCTTGAGCCGGCGCGCCAGCAGGAAGGAGCCGGCCAGCCCCAGCGCCAGGGCCACCAGGATCGTGGCCACGAAGCCGGGCAGGTCGGCCAGCAGAAGGTGCGACCACACGCCCGATTCCAGGTAGCCCACCGAGACCATCCCGATCACGACCCCGCCCTGCACGATCGGGGCCTTGCCGCGCGCTGACGCGCCCAGGGTGCCGGTCTGCACCCCGACCCAGGTGTGGCCGGCCAAGACCTCGCCGGGGTCCTCATCCACCCGCTGGCCGATCAGGGCCGGGTTGGTGTGCGAGTAGCGGATGCCGTTGCGGTCGGTGACCACCACGTAGGCCGCGCCCGTGGAGCGGCGCACCTGCTCGGCGATGACCTGGATGCTGCCGCCGGGGTCGCCGTTGACGAGTGCGTACTGCACGTCCGGCATGGCGGCGACCGACTCGGCGATGGCCAGCGAGCGCTGCTCGTACTGGTTGTCCAGCTCGAGGTGCGCCTGCCAGCCCGCGGCCAGCGCGCCCACCACCGCGGAGAGCAGGACGATCGCCACCTGCAGCGCCAGGATCTGGTGGGCCAGCGAGAGCCGGGAGCGCAGCACGAGTCGCATCGTATCCCCGCGTCCCAATACGCAGGCCCGCGACCAAAACGACCAGAAAGGCCGCAACGACCGCAAGCCTTCCAGAGTGCGGACCACTCCGGCATGGTGCGTCATGCATGGCCCCCGCAATCGAGCTGCGCAACGTGACCAAGCGCTTCCTGACGCCCAAAGGCGGCGTCTACACCGCGATCCGCGACCTCAGCCTGAGCGTCGCGCCCGGCGAGTTCTGCGCGCTGGTCGGCCCGACCGGATCGGGTAAGTCCACCACGCTCGCGCTGATCTCCGGCCTGGAACCGCCCAGCGAGGGCGAGGTCGAGGTCTTCGGCAAGCCTGTCGAGGGCGTGGGCCGGAACATCGGCTACGTCTTCCAGGCCGACGCCGTCTTCCCCTGGAAGTCGGTGCTCGACAACGTGGCGGCGGGCCCGCGCTACCGTGGCGCTTCCGCCCGCGAGGCGCGTGAGCGCGCCCACGACTGGATCGCCCGCGTCGGCCTGGCCGGCTTCGAAGATCGCTATCCGCACCAGCTCTCGGGCGGCATGCGCAAGCGCGTGGCGCTGGCGCAGACGCTGATCAACAGCCCGGAGATCCTGCTCATGGACGAGCCCTTCAGCGCGCTCGACGTGCAGACGCGGACGCTCATGGAGAACGAGCTGCTGGAGCTCTGGGCCGCGTCATCGGCGTCGGTGGTGTTCGTGACGCACGACCTCGAGGAGGCCATCGCCCTGGCCGACCGCGTCTTCGTGCTCACCGCCGGGCCCGCCACCGTCAAAGGCGATTACAAGGTCGACCTGCCGCGGCCGCGCGATGTGGCCGAAATCCGCTTCCAGCCGCGGTTCGACGCGATCTACCAGGAGATCTGGAGGGACCTCCGCGACGAGGTCCTCGTGAGCTATGAGCGTCAGAAGCGGATTGGCGCTGCCTGAGGCCGGCGCCGCCGTGGCGCCCGAGCGTGTGAGCAGCCGCCGCGTCGAGGCGGCGCGTCGCCGCCGGCTCACCGTGCAGGGGCTGCGGCTGCTTGTGCTGGTGGTGTGGCTGGGCAGCTGGGAGCTGACCACCCGCATCGGCATCGTCGACAAGTTCTTCTTCGGGATGCCTTCGGGCATCGTCCAGCGGCTGTGGACCTGGATCAGCGAGGGGACGGCGCTGGGCCCGCTGTGGGAGCAGGTCGCGGTCACCATGGAGGAGACCGTCCTCGGCTTCCTGGTCGGTTCGGTGCTGGGGATCATCTTCGGCGTCGCCCTGGGCCGCAACCGGCTGCTGGCGGACGTGCTCTCGCCCTACATCAAGGCCGCCAACTCGATCCCGCGCGTGGTGCTGGGCGCGCTCTTCGCGATCTCGCTGGGCCTGGACCTCAAGTCCAAGGTGGCCACGGCGTCGATCCTGGTCTTCTTCGTCGTCTTCTTCAACGCCTTCCAGGGCGTGCGCGAGGTGGACCGCAACCTGGTCGCCAACGCCCGCATCCTGGGCGCCGACAACCGGCGACTGACCACCGAGATCATCATCCCGTCGGCCCTGTCCTGGATCGCCGCCAGCCTGCACATCAGCTTCGGGCTGGCCCTGGTGGGCGCGGTCGTGGGCGAGCTCTTCGGCGCCACCCAGGGCGTCGGCGAGCTCATCTACTACGCGAAGAACAACTTCGACGCCAATGGCGTCTTCGCGGGCATGGCGCTGCTGGCGGTGGTGGCGCTGGTTGCCGAATCACTGATCACCGCGCTCGAGAACCGCCTCATCAAGTGGCGGCCCAACCCGGTCACCGACGTGGCCATCTGACGGAGGAGGAATCGATGACGGTATCCGGACGTGCATTGCTGGTGGCCACGGGGGTGATCCTGGCGGTGGCCGCCTGCGGCGGGACGAGCTCGCCCAACCCTGCCTCTTCGGCGGCGCCGGCCGACCTGAAGATCATGGTCGGCGGGCTCAACAAGCAGATCTACCTGCCCAACATGCTCACGCAGCAGCTGGGCTACTTCAAGGAACAGAACCTGAACGTGACGCTGGTGGACGAGGGCTCCGGGCAGGGTTCGGAGGACGAGGTCATCGCCGGCAACGTCGACGCCGGCTCCGGCTCCTACAACCACACCATCGAGCTGCAGGCGCAGGGCAAGTACATGGAGACCATCTGCCAGTTCGGGATCGCACCCGGCGAGGCCGAGATGGTCGACTCCCGGAAGGCGAGCTCCATCAGCTCCGTCACCGACCTCAAGGGCAAGAACCTGGGCGTCACCGACATCGGCTCGGGGACGCACACGTTGACCCTGGCGCTGCTGGGCAAGGGCAACGTCGACCAGTCCTCGGCGCACTTCGTGGCCGTGGGCGCGGGCGACACCTTCATCGCGGCCATGAAGCAGGGCCGCATCGACGCCGGCATGACGACCGAACCGACCATTTCGCGGCTGGTCCAGAGCGGCGACGGCAAGGTGCTGATCGACCTGCGCACCCCCGCGTCTACGCGCGCGGCGCTGGGCGGCGACTACCCGTTCATCGGAATCTGGGCTCGCACCGACTGGGTGAACAGCCACAAGGACGTGTCGCAGCGCCTGGTCAACGCCTACGTGAAGACGCTCAAGTGGATGCACGCGCACAACGCCGACGAGATCGCCGCCAAGATGCCGCCCGACTACATGGCCGGCAACAAGGACCTGTACGTGAGCGCGCTCAAGAACCAGCTCGAGATCTTCGGCACCGACTGCAAGATGCCGGCGGGCGGGCCGGACACCGTGCTCAAGATCGAGCAGAACTACGTGTCGAGCTTCAAGGGCAAGACCGCCGACCTCAGCAAGACCTACACCAACGACTTCGCCAACAAGGCGAGCTGAGCCGACCTCTACTCCAATCCGTGGGGCCGGGCCTTCGGGCCCGGCCCCTTTTTTGGGCCGAGCGCCCTTAACTGGGTGGCTTCCCAGGCTGGGGGGCGTCGGAGCATCTTCTGACCGTTGTGCATAGGGTGCCTTTGGGGTTGGTGGGTCGGCCGTTTACTCGTGAGGAGGGTCGGCTGGCCGGGGTTCAGAAATGGCACCTCAAGGCCAAAGGCTTCCGCAATTTGGGCCCAGGAGTGTGGGCGGCGGCCGACCTGCCGCAGGTGCCGCTGATGGCGCTCGCGGCGGCGCGGTGCCGCTTGCCCAAAGAGGCCGTTTTCGCCGGCCATACGGCGGCCTGGCTGCACGGGCTTGACGTGGCGCCCTGCAACCCGATCGAGGTCCTGATCCCAGAGGCTTGCGGAGTCTCGGGGCGCGTCGGTATGCGCGTGAGCCGGGCAGCTTTCACTCGCGCCGAGGTCGTGCAACGGCAGGGGCTGCCGGCCACATCGATCAGCAGGACTCTTATCGACCTCGGACGCCGGCTCCGCCTGGCCGATTCCGTGGCGATCGCCGACATGGCCCTCCACGCAGGCCTGCTGACGGTCGCCGACATGGAGGCAGCAGCAGCACGACTGGGCCGCCACCGCAACGTGAACCGTCTGCGGCGCATGGTCGAGCTGGTCGTCCCCGAGGCGGAATCCCCGATGGAGAGCCGCCTGCGGATTCTGCTCGTGGAAGCCGGCCTGCCCAGGCCCTCGGTGCAGGTCAATCTTTACGACGAGCAGGGCGACCGTCTCGCCCGCGCTGACCTGTACTACCCGGTCCGGCGGCTGGTGATCGAATACGACGGCGGCACCCACACCACGACGCTGAGAGAGGACAACCGGCGGCACAACCGTCTCATCGCCGCGGGCTACACCCCGCTGCGATTCACCGCCGCCGACGTCTTCGGCAACCCACAGGGCGTGGCCGCCCAGGTCCGCGCAGCCCGCGCCAAAGCCGCGTAACAAGCCGAGCGCCGGCGGCGGACCCGCCAAAGGGCGAAAAAATGGGTCCCGCGCCGGCGCTCGGCGGCTAGGTCCGGCGGCGGAGCCGTGCTTCCAGCTGGTCGATGGCGGTGCGCGCCGCGCTCTTCCGCGGCTTGGGGTGGCCGGTGACCCGCAGCGCCACTTCTGCCGTGCGGCCGAAGACGATCTCCAGGAGCGCCCAAACCGCCACCGTCAGAATCAGGCCCGCCGCGATCAGCAACAGGAAGGCCGTCACCTCCGGGCTGAAGTGAATGGGGGGCGTGGGGACGCGGCGCATGGCTTTCGGTGGCTTTTGTATACAGCACCGCCGGCCAGCGCGGGGCGGCGGGCGGCGTTTGTATACAAACGGCCTGATCAGCCGGTGTTCTGCAGGCCCGCCGCCACCCCGTTGACCGTCAACAGCAGCAGGCTCTCGAGGCGCGACCGCTCATGGCCCTTGGCCCCGGCCCGCAGGGCGCGCAGTGCGCGCAGCTGCAAATGGGACAGCGCGTCGACGTAGGGGTTGCGCAGCTCGACGGCCCAGGAGAGCACCCGCCGGTCCTCCAGCAGGCGGCTGTGCTCGGTCACGGCCAGCAGGCGCTCCACCGTGCGGTCGTACTCGGCCAGCAGCCGCTCCGAGAGGTCGGGGCGGTCACCCAGGGCTAGGTACTCCGCTGCCAGCCGCCGGTCGGTCTTGGCCAGGCTCATCTCGGCGTTGTCGAGCAGCACGTTGAAGAGCGGCCACTCGCGGTAGGCCTGCCGCAGCTCCTCCAGCTGCGCCGCCGCCAGGGCGCTGCCCAGCCCGTACCAGCCGGGCAGGTTGAGCCGCATCTGCGACCAGGCGAAGACCCAGGGGATGGCGCGCAGGTCCTGCAGCTTGCGGCCGCCGCCGCGCCGGGCGGGGCGCGACCCCAGGCGCATGCGGCCCAGCTCGTCGATGGGACTGACGTGCGCGAACCAAGCCTCGAAGCCCGGGCTCTCAACCAGGCCGCGGTAGGCCTCGCGGGCGGCCGCGTCGAGCGTCCGGGCCAGGCTCGCGAACTCGCGCGCCGCCCGCCGGGCGCGCCCCTCGACGGCGGGCGTGGAGGCCAGCAGCACGGCCGAGGCGGTCTGCTCGAGGTGGCGGCGGCCGATGGCAGGGTTGGCGTAGCGCGCGAAGATGACCTCGCCCTGCTCGGTGACCTTGAAGCGCCCGTCGAGCGAGCCGGGCGCCTGGGCCAGCACCGCCCGGTTGGCGGGGCCGCCGCCGCGCCCCAGCGCGCCGCCGCGGCCGTGGAAGAGCGTGAGCTCGACGCCGCGGCGGCGCGCCCACTCCACCAGGCGCGCCTGGGCGTCGTACAGGGCCAGCGAGGCGGAGACCGGCCCCGATTCCTTGGCGGAGTCGGAGTAGCCGAGCATGACCTCCAGCCGGCGCCGGCGGCCCACGCCGGCCTCCACGATCTCGACGCAGCGCTCCAGGTCGGCCGCAGTCTCGAAGAGCGGCACCACGTCCAGCTGCGGATGGGCGCCGCTGGCCACGGCCAGCTCGTGGACGGCGGCGATGTCCTCTTTGCCCCGGGCGAAGCTGACGACGTAGCGGCGGCAGGCCCGGGGGCCGAAGCGCTGCTGGATGCCGGCGATCGCACGCAGGGTCGCCAGCACCTCCTCGGTCTCCGGCGAAAGCCGGCCGCCGGCGCGCACCTCGGCCAGCGCCCGCTCATGCACGCGGCTGTGCTGGCGCACCTCCAGCTCCGCCAGGTGGAATCCGAAGGTCTCCACCTGCCAGAGCAGGTTCTGGATCTCTCCGTACGCCTGGCGCAGGGCCCCGGCCGCGGCCAGCGAGCGCTGCACGGTGCGCAGGTCCGCCAGGAGGTGCTCGGGCGCGTCGTAGGCCAGCTCGGCCGGACCGGTGCGCGTGGCGCGGACCCGGTCGGTGACGTGGAGCAGGAACTGGCGGTGGGGCTCGTCCGGCGAGCGGGCCGCGATCGCCGCCATCCGGCGCGGATCGGCCCCGCGCGCCTCCGCCAGCCGTCGCTGCAGGCTGCGGCTGGGCGGGGTGGTGGCGGCATCCGCGGTCAGCGCCCGGCCGATCCGGCGCCCGGCCGCCTCCAGGCCGCGCAGCACGTGGTCGGCGTGGATCTCCAGCGCCTGCGCGGTGACCGCGGCGGTGATGTAGGGGTTGCCGTCGCGGTCGCCGCCCACCCAGCTGCCCATGCGCAGGAAGGCCGGGGCCAGCGGCGGCCGCAGGCCCGCCGTCTCCGGCTGGAGCGCGGCGTCGAGGGCGCGGTAGACCTCGGGGACGACGCGGAAGAGGCTTTGGTCGAAGACCGCCATCACCGCCCGCACCTCGTCCTGGGGCTGCACCTGGGTGCTGCGCAGCTGGGCCGTGCGCCAGAGCAGGTCGACCTCCTCCAGCAGCCGCCGGCGCCCCTCGCGGAGCTCGGCGTCCGCGATCTCGGCATCGTCGAGGCGGTCGAGCTGCTCACCCACGCGCCGGATCGCCGTGACCACCGCCCGCCGCCGGGCCTCGGTGGGATGCGCCGTGAAAACGGGATGGACCTCCAGCCCGTCCAGCGCGCCGCGCAGCCCCTCCTCGCCCAGGGCCTCCCGGAGCTGTGCCACGGTGGCGGCCAGGCTGTCCGGCAGCACCGCGCCGCCGCGATCGCGCTCCCGGAGCGCCCGCGCGCGCTGGTGCTCCTCGGCCAGGTTGGCCAGGTGGAAGTAGCAGGCGAAGGCGCGCGCCACCTGCTCCGCGCGCTCCAGCGACCAGCCGGCGACCAGGCGCTCGGCCGCGGCCTGCTGGGCGTCGTCCTCGCGCGCCGCGATCACCGTGCGGCGGAGGCGCTCCACGTCTTCCAGCAGGTCGGCGCCGCCTGACTCGCGCAGCACCTCCCCCAGCGCGTCGCCCAGCAGCCGGATGTCGCGGCGCAGCGCCTCTGGCATCTGCGCGCGCGCGGCGGTTCTTAGCCCGCTCACCCCCGCCCGACGAAGGGCATCTTGGTCGCCATCACGGTCATGAACTGGACGTTGGCGTCGAGCGGCAGGCTGGCCATGTAGGCCACGGCGCTGGCCACGTGGGCGACGTCCATGCGCGGCTCGACCTCGATGCGCCCGTCGGCCTGGGCCACGCCCTTGGCCATGGGCTCGGTCATCTCGGTGGCGGCGTTGCCGATGTCGATCTGGCCACAGGCGATGTCGTACTTGCGGCCGTCCAGCGCGGTCGAGCGGGTCAGTCCCGTGATGGCGTGCTTGGTCGCGGTGTAGGGGGCGGAATTGGGCCGCGGCGCGTGGGCGGAGATCGACCCGTTGTTGATGATTCGTCCGCCGCGCGGATCCTGGTCCTTCATCAGCCGGATCGCCTCTTGCGTGCAGAGGAAGGCGCCTGTCAGGTTGGTATCGACGACGGCCTTCCAGCGCTCGAAGGGCAGCTCCTCCAGCGGCACCGGCGGCGCGCCGATGCCGGCGTTGTTGAAGAGCAGGTCCAGCCGTCCGAATTCCTGCTTGGCGCGCGCGAAGAGCGCCGCCACCGAGTCTGGATCGGAGACGTCCGTCGGCACCGCCAGGGCCTGGCCGCCCTCGCCCCGGACCGCTTCGGCCGCGGCCTCCAGCGGCTCCGGACGGCGGCCCGCCAGGACCACGGCGAAACCGTCGCGTGCGAGCGCGCACGCGACGGCCCGCCCGATCCCTGTCCCCGCTCCCGTGATCAGGGCGACCTTCACCCGGCGGATGCTATTGGAGTGTCAGGGTCACCTGCTGCGTGTGCGTGAGGCTGCCGCTGGTGCCGGTGATCGTGAGGTTGTAGGTCCCGCGGGCCGTCCAGTTGCGCACCCGGACCCGCAGCTGAGTGCTACCACCGGCGCCGACCGGATTGGAGCTCCAGGAGCAGGTGGCGCCGCTCGGGCAGGTGACGCTCATGCTCACCGCGCCTGAGAAGCCGTTGCTGGGGTTCACGGTGACGGTGTAGTAGGCGCTGCCACCGCCGGTGATGGTGGCGGATGCGGGCGAGACGGTCAGAGAGAAGTCGGGCGCCGCGGAGACGGTGATCGACGCGCTCAGTGTGTTGCCGAGGCTCGCCGTCAGGGTGGCGGTGCCCGCAGCCGTGGCGCTGTACGTGGTCTGGGCGCCGGCAGCGCTCGAGAGCGAACCCACGCCGCTCAGGGCCCACGCGGTCGCCGAGGCGTCGGCCGGGTTGCCGAACTGGTCGGCGGCGCTCGCCGTGAAGGTCTTGGTGGCGCCCACGGCCAGGGTGGCGGAGGTGGGCGAGATGGCGGTCAGCTGGGTCGCCTGGGCGGCGACGACCTTCTCGGTCTGGGTCGCGCTGGCGAAGCCGGTGGCGCTGGCCGTGATCGTCGGCGAACCCGCCTGGGTGTCGGTGTACGTGAACGACCCTTGACCGTTGACCGTGGCCACGGTCGCATTGGAGAAGCTGCCGTGGCTGGAAGTCGTCGACAGGTTGATGGTGGTGTCGCCGCCCGAGGTCTGGACCGTGATCGAGCTGGACGCCGCGCCGGCGGTCAGGGTCTGCGCCGCTGTCGTGAAGGAGAGCGAGGCCGCCGGGGCCGCGGCCGAGAAGGCTGCGACGCCGTTGGGCGTGCCCAGCCCGGTGGGACCGTCGTAACCGACGGCTCCGTTGCAGAGGTAGCTGCCGCAGCTCCCGTTGCTGCCGGAGGTGACGTCGTTCAGGGCCGAAGGCTGGCCGTAGGGGTAGGAGTTGAGCTGGGCGCCGGAGGCCCCGTTCTGGGCCAGTGCGTACACGGAGGCCACGATCGGAGACGCCACGCTGGTGCCGCCGAAGATGTACCAGCCGGTGCCGGCATAGGTGTCGTAGACCCAGACTCCGGTATTGGGATCGGCCACCGCCGAGACGTCGGCGACCGTGCGGTGGGCGCAGCCGGTGTCGTGCTGGAAGCCGGGCTTGGGCTCGTAAGCGCTGCAGCCGCTGCCGGCGCCGCTCCACACGGCTTCGCTGGCATTGCGGGTACCGGTATTGGTGGCCTGGTTGAGAGTGGTCCCACCCACCGCGGTCACGAACTGCGAGGCCGCCGGAAACTCGACGCCATAGCCGTTGTCGCCGGAGCTGACCGTGATGGCGACGCCGGGATGGTTGTAGTGCGATTCGTCGACGGTCTCGCTGGAGTACTCGCTGCCCCCGTAGCTGTTGCTGACGGCGTTGGCGCCCAGCGCCACCGCCTCATCAACCGCGGTCGCCAGGTCGGAGAATTGGTTGCTGCTGGCCTCGACCAGGAGCACGTGGCAGTTGGGACAGATCGCGCTCGCCATGTCCAGGTCCAGCGAGATCTCCTGGCCCCAGCCCGAATCGCCCGTCGGGTAGGTGGTTCCGCCGGACTGGTTCACCTTGCGGAAGCAGCCGTTGGCGGTGGTGCAGGCGGAGAGGCCGAAATAGGACCGGTAGTAGCCCATGTCCGACTCCGCGTTGGGATCGTCGTAAGCGTCCACGATGGCGACGGTCTGGCCGGCGCCTTTGGCGGCCGACGGCGTCACGTAAGCGGACTGCAGGTAGGCCGGGTCGTAGGCGCCGCCGTTGCCGATCGTGCTCGCCGCGGGAGCCGCGCGGTGCGCCGGCCGCGCCGAGCGGGCCTGGTCGTCCGTCCGCACGCGGGCAAAGCAGCGAACGGTGTGGTGCGTTATGACCGGGGCGCAGGCCTGCTGGTCGCGCTCACCCCCGGGACGCGCGGCAGGCTGGTCGGCCTGGACCGCGGCGGGCAGCAGCGCGATGGTCAATAGGGCGCACACGAGCGCCAGCAGCAGGCGGCAGGTCTTGTTCACGGGTTCTCTCCGCTCGGGGACTCACGGGCGGCGAGAACGCCGGACGTGGGCGAGGATCATGGAGCATTGGTACCCGGCCCTGTCAAGCGGGGCGAGCGGGCTACCGCTTACGGTGTGCGGCGAGAGCGGCGAGGGGCCGCTGGTGAGGCCGGCTCTGAGGCCGGCGCGGGCGCTTCGAAGAAGGTCGTGACCACCCATTTGACGCGGTCACGCTGCTTGAAAGCCAGGGAGTCGATGCGCAGCCAGCGAGCCGCGCCGCGGGGCGGCTGGACGCGGGCGACCAGCCCCCGCAGCGGCCGGTCGAAGCGGAGTACGTAGCCGGGCGGGCGCATGGCCTCCGGCAGCGGCACGCCGGATTCCGAGTCCATGGCCCAGTCGCGGCCGAAGATGCCGCTGCTGACCAGGTCGGCCTGGCTGCGGCCGGTGAGCTCGGCGGCCGCCCAATTGGCGTCCAGGATGCGGCCGGCGGCGTCGTGGATCACGGCGCCGCAGCCCAGGCTGGAGCAGAGCGCGCGCAGCCGCTGCTCGGACTCCACCACCTCACCGCGCAGGTGAAGGGCGTCGAGCGCCGGGCCCAGCTGGGCGCCCAGCAGGGTGAGCAGGCGCACCTCGTGCTCGCCGAACGCCTCGCCCGCCACCACCAGCGCGCCCAGGACCTGGTCGCGGGTGCGGACGGGCGTGGCCAGCAGCTGCGGGCTGGGTCCGGCCAGCTGCGCGTCCGCAGCCTCCGCCCAGGGCGGCGATCCCGCGCCGGCCTGGCCGGCGAGCGCGGAGCCCACCACCCCGCGCCCGGCCGCGGCGGCGACCAGGCCGACCGCGCCGGTGGCCGCGTCGACCCAGTAGGAGCCGCTTTCGGGATCACGCAGCACCAGCGCGCCCACGGTCGCGCCGACCAGGGTGCGCGCCTTCTCGGCGACCAGGCTGGAGACCTCTTCGGTGCTCCCGGCCGAGCCGGCCTCCCGCATGACCTCGTTGAGCACCTGCAGCACCTGCATCCGTCGGCGTTCCACCTCACCCTGGCGCGCGCGGGCGATGGCCAGGCCGGCGACCTGCGCCAGGCCGCCCAGCAGCTCCAGTTCGGTCGCGGTGAAAGGCAGGCTGTCGCGGGCGGAGGCGGTCACCATCCCGAACAGCGAATCGCCGCCGGCCACCACCGGCGCCACCGCGATAGACCTGACACCGGCGCCGTCCAGCGTTTCGCGAAGCTCGTCAGAGAGGGCGCTGAGCGGGAGCTGGACGGGCTTGCGAGCGGCCAGCACCTCGATCACCCTGGGACCCGGCTCGAAGCGGTGGCCGCGCAGGCGCACGCCCAGCTCGTCGCTCTCGGCCGCAGCCTCCAGACGCTTGTCGGTCAGCGTCCAGACGGTGCCCCGGGCCGCCGCCTGCTCGCCGCTGTGGGCCACGAAGCGGCGGGCGGCCCCGGCCACATCCTCCAGGATCGCCTGCAGGTCGCCGGCCGCGTTGAGGCGGTTGGCGATGTCGAGCAGGATGCTGAGCTGTCGCTCGCGCGCCGCGCGCGCGCCTTCTGTATTGGCGGCCGCGCGGTGCCCGACCAGTGCGGTCAGGGCGATGACCAGCAGGTTGGCTCCGACCGAGGGCCAGGCCAGCGCCTCGTCCAGGCCCAGCCAGAGCTGGAGCGCGACCGCGACCAACGCCACCACGGCGATCGCGCGGGCCGAGAGCAGCCAGGCCACTAGCAGAACCGGCACCACCGCGAGCGAGGAGACGGACACCGTCTTGGGGGTCAGCTGGTCGGCGAGAAAGGCGCCCGCCAGCACGGCGACCGCCACCAGGGCCAGCACCGGCTCGGCCGCCGTGCCCGCCAGCGCTTTCGAGCGCAGCGGGCGGGGCAGGGCGAAGCCTATGTTTTTCAAAGCAACCGCGGGTAATGGGCGCAAACTCCGCCCAATTTACCCCAGGCTTTTCCAGAGCCAGCCCCTCAATTCTTTGGGGTCGGGAAGACAACCCGGCTCGGCGCGTGCGCGCGCTTCCAGACCATCACGGAGCGCCGGAACTCGATGACGACGTCACCGTTCTGGTTGTAGCCGCGCGTCAACACCTTGACCACGCCCTGCTCGGGCCGCGAACGCGATTCGCGCACGTCGACCACCTCGCTTTCCGAATACAGCGTGTCGCCCGCAAAAAGCGGGTGCGGAAGCTTGATCTCGTCCCAGCCCAGGGCGAACCCGTTCTCGCTCACATCTGCGACGCCCATGCCGACCACGATCGCCAGGGTTAGGGCGCTGTTGATCAGGCACTGTCCCCATTCGGTGCGCGCGCCGTAGTCACGGTTGAAATGGATCTGGTTGGTGTTGCAGGTGAGGAGCGTGAAGCTGATGTTGTCGTGCTCGGTGACGGTGCGGCCGTAGCGGCAGCGGTACACGTCGCCAACCGAAAAGTCCTCGAAGAAGCGACCCTCCCAGCCCGGCTTCAGGTTGCCCAACTTGTTCAACTCCTCAGTAAGAGCGCGGCATGCCGAGCACGCGCTGTCCTAGATAAGCCAACACCAGGTTGTTGCTGACGGGCGCGATCTCGAAGAGCTTGGTCTCGCGGAATTTGCGCTCCACGTCGTACTCGCGCGCGAAACCGTATCCGCCGTGTGCGGTGAGGCAGGCGTTGGCGGCCGCCCAGGACGCCTGCGAGGCCAGCAGCTTGGCCATGTTGGCCTGCGCGCCGCAGGGTTGGCCGGCGTCGAAGAGCGCAGCCGCCTGGTAGCGCACGAGGCTGGCCGCCTCCACCTGCGCGTACGCCTGCGCGATCGGGAACTGCACCCCCTGGTTGGCGCCCACCGGCCCACCGAAGAGCTCGCGTCCGGAAGCGTAGCGAGCAGCGCGCTGCACGAACCAATGACCATCGCCGATGGCCTCCGAGGCGATCAGGATGCGCTCCGCATTCCAGCCGTCGATGATGTAGCGAAAGCCGCGGCCTTCCTCACCGACCAGGTTCTCGACCGGGACTTCCAGGTCATTGAAGAAGCACTGGTAGGTGTGGTGGTTGAACATGATGTCCATGCGCTGGTACTCGAAGTGGCCGCGCGCCTGGCGCAGGTCGACCAGGAACACCGACAGACCCCGCGTCCGGTCTTCGACGCGCTCGGGGACCGGCGAGGTGCGCGCCAGCAGCAGCATGAGGTCGGAGTTCTCGACGCGCGATGTGAACACCTTCTGGCCGTTGACCACGTAGCGGTCGCCGCGGCGCACGGCCATGGTGGCGATCTTGGTGGTGTCGGACCCCGCGTCGGGCTCGGTCACGCCGAAGGCCTGCAAGCGCAGCTCGCCGCTGGCGATGCCGGGCAGGTAGCGCTGCTTCTGCTCCTCGCTGCCGTGCCGGAGCACGGTGCCCATGGTGTACATCTGGGCGTGGCAGGCGGTGCCGTTGCCGCCCGAGCGGTTGATCTCCTCGAGCACGATCGCCGCCTCGGTCATGCCCTGCCCCCCGCCGCCGTAGCGCTCCGGGATGAGCATGCCCAGCCAGCCCTGATCGGTCATGGCGCGGACGAACTCGTCGGGATAGGCGAGCCGCTCGTCGACCTCGCGCCAGTAGGCGTCGTCGAAGCGGGCGCAGGCCTCGCGCACGGCGCGCTGGATCTCGAGCTGGTCGGGGCTGAGGCCGAGATCCACGCCGTCTAGCCTGTACGGCTCACGGGATGACGCGACAGATCGGCTGAGGTGCCCCAGATCCAAGGAGGCGCCGAGCAACGCAGCGAGCGCAGCGGTGGCTGCGTGAGCGAGTAGCGCAGAAGCCGACGCCGCAGATGGGGTGCATCAGCCGAGTCCGCAGGATGGACGGCGCTCAAGCCGGCCACTGTCGCCACATCTTGTGAGCTGGACAGGCTAACCGCCTGTCGGGTGCTGCTCTTCCTCGACGGAGGGATCGGCGTCCGGGGGCGGCCCGCCGCCCTGGTAGCGGTCGTTGACCTGAACCGTCTCTTCGCCGGGCGCCTGGCCGCTGCGGGTGTCCTTGGGGACTTCTTTCTTGGCTGCGGTCACCCGCTCAGGTTACGAGCTAAAGGCGAGCGCTAGGGTGTACGGCTCACGGGATGAGGCGACAGATCGGCTGAGGTGCCCCAGATGCAAGGCGGCGCCGAGCACCGGAGCGAACGCAGCCGTAGCTGCGTGAGTGAGGAGCGCAGAAGCCAACGCCGCAGATGGGGCGCATCAGCCGAGTCCGCCAGGATGGCCGGCGTCCAAGCCGGCCACTGTCGCCACATCTTGTGGGCTGGACACCCTAGAGTCTCCAGCCGCCGGTGTGGGGCGACGGGCGGTCCCACCAGGCGTGCACGGCCCGCGTCATGGCCGCCATGACGCGACGGGCGAGTGCGATTCCTCTCCAGGCCACCCCAAGACCACTAAACGCCCGACCCGGGGTAAGTACCTAACTCACTGTGGCCGCCCGCGCGAAGGCGGGCAAGGTGCCGTCCCAGCCGCCTTGATTGACGTCGCGCCAGGACGGCCCCGCGTCCCCCAGCCGCTCCCAGCCACGGTGCTCGATCTCGACCCTGGTCACCTCCTCGCCGTCACTCTGGAAGCGGATCTCGACGTCGGTGGCGTGTTCGCGCGTGGTGGCTATCGACCAGCGGTAGCCGAGGCGGCCGGGGGGCTCCCAGACGGTGATCTCGCCCCACTCGAACTCACGACCGTCCACGGTGCGCTCGAAAATGCGCCCACCCACCTTTGGCTCGAAGACGATCTCCACGCCGCGCTCGCCGGACATGGTGTGCGCGGGCGGCCACCAGGCCGAGGCACGCGCGGTCCAGGTCGCGAAGGCATGTGCGGGCGAGCAGGCGACGCGCAGCGTGCGCCGAAGCGGCTCGATCACGGCTCGGTGTTCTCCGCAAACAGCTGGAAGCGCCCGGCGGCCTCGCCCCAGACGCGTTCGAGGTATTTGCGTACTTCGCTAAGACCTTGACCTTGCAGCCGGTACAGCCGGCGCGTCCCGGCCGCGTCGTCTGTGACCAGGCCGGCGCGGCTCAGGAGGCGGAGGTGGCGGGAAACCGCCGGCCGGCTGATCGGCAGCTGGTCCGCGAGCTCCTGGACCGACCGCGGGCGGCCGGCCAACAGCTCCACGATGGCGCGACGCTGGGGATTGCCGAGGGCGTCGAAGGGGTCACCGGTGGGCCGCTGTGCGCCCTTTTCATGAAAACGGCCGATTTCCGGGCCCGCCGGCTTGGCGCTTTCATGAAAAGGCACCAAATCCGGCCGGCGGGCTAGCGGGCTCGCATCCGGTTGTTCTTGGGGTTGTGCTCGACCTCGGCCAGCCCCAAGGCCTCCAGCAGCGGCGGCATGTACATGCCGAAGCGGCCGCGGTAGCCCTTGCGCAAGCCGTACCAGCCCCCGACCGGGTTGTCCTCGGCTCGACCCCAGGCCTCGACGGTGCCGGGCGCCGCGGGCTTCTGCTCGTCAGCGCTGCCCAGGGGCACCCAGTCGCCGTGCTGCTCGAGCATGGCGTGCAGGTCCTCGATCGCTCGCAGGTGGTAGCGGAGCTGGGTGCTCCCGACCTGGCACACCAGCGCCGGCGGGTCGGCCGACTCGTCGCGGTACATCGTGTACTGCGAGGTGCCGCTCGGCGTCTTCAGCTGCCAGGGATCCGACTTGGTGCCCGAACCTTTCACAGACGTCTCAGCCACAGCGCGGGAGCGTAACAGAATGGTTACCACCATTCCAGCAGTCGCTCCAAGCGCGATGATCTGCGCGTGCGCAGGGCGCTGATCTTCGGCGCGGTGCTGCTGGTCAGCGGCTGCAGCCTCAACATCTGCGCGCCCGAGCCCATCGAGGGCTACTGGTCAAGCCCCGCGGGGGCCGTCGTCCAGATCAAGAAGAGCGGGTCCGACTTCGTCGGCACGGTGGTCCAGAAGCGGACGCAGGGCGACTGCGTGGAGCCGGTCGGCGACGTCCTGATGAAGCTCCAGGGCAGCGGCACGCACTACACCGGCCAGTGGCAGTGGTGGCAGTCACCAGCTTGCGGCCGGCGCTACGCCGGCGGCGCCACGCTCGACCTCAAGAACGGTAACCAGACTGCGCACCTCTGCTCGAAGGATCCCTTCTCCACTTCGGGCGGCAATAGCCAGTGCCTGGACTGGAAGCGCGTGAGCAACTTCAAGCCCTCGTCCGGCTAGCGAGTCACCGCACAGGGGTCGCGGCCGGCGTCGAAGGCCTCGTTGCTCCAGAGCGCCTGCACCGCGTAGTAGTGCGTGCCCATGTTCACGTTCTGGGTCTCCGGCATCCAGGCGCACTTGTCGCCGTTCTCGCTGCCCTGGGCGTCGTTCCAGCCGTCCTGCACCGAGAAGTAGTTGTCCGGGTCGGTGACCGCCTCGGCGTACTCGTGGCCGTCGACGATCGAGTACCCATCCCAGATGCCGTGCCCGAAGGCGTCCGTGGTCGGGTTCACGAAATGCATGCCGCAGCTCTTCTGGCCCAGCGGCGGTCCCCAGTCGTGGTTCTGGAAGGGGATGAACGCGTACTGGAAGCGGTAGGGATTGCCCAGGTCGTCCACGCTCGTGGTCTGGGTGTGGTAACCGCAGTACACCGGCTGGCCGGTGCCCGTCACCTCGTCGGGCGTGAGCACGAAATAGGTGGCGTTGGCGTGGTAGCCGAAGTGCTTGACGGCCTTGCGCGCCTCGGCGGCGATGGGGTCGTCGACCAGATTCTCGGCCAGGCCCAGGGTCACGATGTCGGAGGGGACCGGCGAGGGGTCGGTCCAGACGCCCTTCAGTTGGCCGGCTGGGTTGGTCACGAACTGGGCTGAGGCGTAGCCATTGCAGCTGGTCACACCAGCGGGCAGGTTTCGGCAGTACTGCGTCTGCACGCCCGCCCAGGCCGTCCCGCCCTCGTCGCTGAAGAAGCTCTGGAGATAGGTCTGCAGCTCCGTGCTGCTGTGCAGAGTGTGGTTGGCGTCGGTGTCGGGCGTGGTGAACCCGGTGGCCCACTGCGGGCCCCACCAGACCAGATAGACCGACGGCGTGCGCTCGACGCCGATGGGGTTCTCGGTGCCCACGTTGCCGCCGTGGTAGATGAGGTCGTTGGCGGCCGCGCCGGCGCTCGAGGGCGTGCCGATCCCATAGAAGAAGTGCTTGGGGTTGGTCAGGCTGGTGTTGATGTCGGCGCCGGCCCCCGCAGTGCCGCCCAGCAACCCTCCAAGAGCTATGGCCAGAGCGGCCGAGATGTTAGCGATCTGCACAGCAAATGCACGATTGAGCATGTAGGGAAATCTGTTGCCCACGGGGGAATTATGTCAAGCCCCTCAATTCGTCTGGGCCGGGTTTGGGGCCTGGGCGCGTCATTCGGGTCATCGAACCAAGAGCTGACCGCCCGGCGGGGGTGGGGTTGGCTCTGGGCGCCGGCGGCGTCCTCGGCGGCGCCTGGCTGGCGGGCGCCCTGGCGGCCCTGGCCCGGGAGACGGGCTGGGACCCCCGCCGGGCCAGCCACCTGCTCGGCACCTCGGCCGGCTCGGTCTTCGCCGCGCTGCTGGGCGCGGGCGTGCCCGTCAGCCGCCTCTGGCCGCCCGTCGTGGCCGACAGCGAGGAGTGGATCCTGGCCCGTCTCGCCCGCAGCTCCAGCTACCGCTTCCCCGAGCGCCTGCCGCGCCTGCGGCCCGGCTCCTGGGAGCTGATGCGCGCGGGCTTGCGCCATCCCGGCGGCCTGTGGCCGCTGGCCAAGCTGCTGGCTGGCTTGGTGCCCCGCGGGATGATCTCCACCCACCCGATCCGGGAAACCGTGCGCGCCGCCACCCGCCGCGGCTGGGCCCGCCATCCGCGCTGTTGGGTGGTCGCCTGCGACTACCGGGACGGCAGCCGGGTCGTGTTCGGAAGGCCCGGCGCGCCCGCCACGCAGCTGGCCGACGCCGTGGCCGCCTCCTGTTCCATACCCGGCTTCTTCCAACCGGCCTGGATCCGCGGCCGCGCCTATGTGGACGGCGGCCTCAATTCACCGTCCAATCTGGACCTGCTGGCCGGCGAGCGGCTGGACCTGGTCATCTGCCTGAACCCGCTCTCCTCGCGCTACACCGACCCTGGCCTGGCGCCCCTGCGCAAGGCCGAGGAAGCTGTCAGCTGGCTGGCCGCGCGCCAGGTCGACGAGGAGGCAAAAGCGCTGCGCCGGAAGGGCACCCGCGTGGTGCTGATCGAGCCCACCGCCTATGACCTGGTCGCCATCGGCGGCAACCGTATGGATCCCCGGCGCTGCCGGCTGGTCTTCGAGGTCGCTGTGCGCTCGGTCGCCCGCCAGCTACGCGAACCGCAGGTTCGATCGCTGCTGAGCGCCGTCCTATCCTGTGGCCGTGATCTTCAAAAGCCCCCACCCGGACGTGGCGATCCCCTCCACCCCGCTGACCCCGTTCGTGTTCCGGCACGCGCAGAAGATGGCCGGCAAGCAGGCGATCGTCGACGCGGCCAGCGGCCGCGGGTACACCTACGCCGAGCTGTACGGCGCCGTGCGCAGTCTCGCCGCGCGCCTGCATGAGCGGGGATTCGGCAAGGGCGATGTGCTCGCCATCATGTCGCCCAATCTGCCCGAGTACCCCATCGCCTTCCACGGTGTGGCGCTGGCGGGCGGCGTCAACACCACGCTCAACCCGCTCTACACCGCGGACGAGATCGCGTTCCAGCTCAAGGATTCAAAGCCCAAACTGCTGCTGACCGTCCCGCCTCTGCTCGACAAAGCCAAGGAGGCGGCCGGCAAGGCGGGAGTGAAGGGGATCGCGGTCTTCGGCGAGGCCGAGGGGGCCACACCGTTCAAGTCGCTGATGGGCTCCGGCGAGCCGCCCGAGGTGGACATCGACCCCGCCGAGGACCTGGTGGCGCTGCCCTATTCGAGCGGTACCACCGGCTTCTCCAAGGGCGTGATGCTCACGCACCGCAATCTGGTCGCCAACCTGGTCCAGGCCGAAGTCGTGCAGAACATCGGCGAGGACGAGAAGATCCTGGCGGTCCTGCCCTTCTTCCACATCTACGGGATGCACGTGATCATGAATCAGGGCCTCTACCGCGGCGCCACCATCGTGAGCATGCCGCGCTTCGAGCTCGAGCCCTTCCTGCACGCCGTGCAGCAGTACAAGATCACGCGCCTTTTCCTGGCCCCGCCCATCGTGCTGGCGCTGGCCAAGCACCCGCTGGTGGAGAAGTACGACCTGTCCTCGGTCAAGGTCGTCTTCTCGGGCGCGGCGCCGCTGGACGCGGAGACCGCCGAGCTCTGCGGCAAGCGCATCGGCTGTCGCGTCAGCCAGGGCTACGGCCTGACCGAGACCAGCCCCGTCAGCCACTCGGTGCCCGATCGCGCGCCCGAGGTCGTACCAGGCTCGGTGGGACCGACCCTGCCCAACACCGAGTGCAAGGTGGTCGACGTGGCGAGCGGCGAGGAGCTGGGGCCGAACCAGGACGGCGAGATCTGGATCCGCGGCCCCCAGGTCATGAAGGGCTACCTCAACAACGAGCAGGCCACGCGCGCGTCAATTGATGAGGACCGCTTCTTCCACACC
>DASUVY010000177.1:0-3237 GCA_036378695.1 Candidatus Dormiibacterota bacterium | reverse complement strand
TCTTTGAAGTCGGGACCCGGGTGGTCCATCTCGACGGCTACCTGGAGGTCGACTCCAGCTACTACACCGCGCCTCATCACCTGACTGGCCAGCGGGTTCGAGTGCGTTGGGATGAGCGGCTGGTGCGCATCTACCACCAAGGCCAGATGGTCCGCGTCCACGTCAAGCAAGCTCAGCCGGGCAGCTGGGTCACCAACAGCGCCGACCGGCCGGCTCACAAGCCGGCACGGCAGGCGGCCTACCAGGCCAATCTACTCGCCCGCGCCGAGCACGTCGGCGAGAACGCCGTGGCCTGGGCACGCGCGGCCATCCTGGAGCGCGACGTCCGCAGCTACCGGCTGCTGCAAGGCATGCTCGCGCTCACCCGCAAGTACCCGCGCGAATGCGTCGACCGCGCTTGCGCGGTCGCCTAGGAACGATCCTCTGAATTGGCCCCACCTGAGCGCGTTTTGATCCTCTGAATTGGCCCCACCTCCCGCACCGGCCGGAAGCCCCGGATAGGCTGCCTGGTGTTGCAAGCCGGACAGCCCGCCGGGAGACGAGGAGATGCGAAAGGTGGAGCTGTTCGAAGTTATACGGCGGGACCACGCGGTGCACGGCTGGGGCGTGCGCCGCTTAGCCAAGACGCATGGCGTTCACCGGCGGCTGGTCAGGCAAGCGCTGAGTAGCTCTGTCCCGCCCCCGCGCCAGGTACCGCAGCGAGCGGCGCCCCGGCTGGGAGCGGCGAAGCCTTTCATTGAGGCTGTGCTGGAGGCTGACCGGAAGGCGCCCAGCAAGCAGCGACACACTGCCCACCGGATTTGGGAGCGGATCCACGCTGAGCTCGGGGTCGAGGTGGCGGAGTCGACCGTGCGCAAATACGTGGGGCACCGAAAGCGGGAGCTGTTCGGGCCGAGCGAGGTGATGGTGCCGCAGGTCAAGGACCCCGGTGCCGAGGCCGAGGTCGACTTCTTCCAGGCGGCCGTGATCATGGCTGGACGGCAGGTCGTGCTTTGGTTCTTCCAGATGCGCGCCTGCTATTCGGGGCGGGTGTTCGTGCGGGCGGTGGCGCGATCGACCCAGCAGGCGTTCCTGGAGTGCATGGTGCTGGGACTGGAGCATTTCGGAGGCGTCTTCGGCGAGATCAGGATGGACAACCACAAGGGCGCGGTCGCTCGCGTCCTGCGCGGACGCACGCGGCAGGAATCGGACCGCTTCGTCGCGCTCCGCTCGCACTACCTGTTCAAGTCCAGGTTCTGTCGGCTGGGCGAGGAGGGCGCCCATGAAAAGGGTGGGGTCGAAGGTGGCCTGGGCCACTTCCGCCGCAACTACCTGGTGCCGCTGCCCAGTTGCCGCGATCTCCGCGATCTGAACGGGCAGCTGCTGGAGGCCTGCGCCCGCGATGATGAGCGGATCACGGTCGGCAAGCCGGCCAGCAAGTCGGCGCTCTGGAGCCACGAGCAGCCGCTGCTGCAGCCACTGCCCGAGGAGCGTTTCCCGACAGTCGAGTACGTGGACCAGATTCGGGTGGACGACAAAGCTCGGGCCCGGGTCAGGGCGGCCAGCTATTCGGTGCCGGCGCGGCTGGCCGGTCGGACCGTGCGAGCTGAGGTCAGTTCCGACCGGGTGCTTATCTTCCATGGCGGCGAACAGGTCGCCAACTGGGAGCGCTGCTGGGAACCCTACGGTCAACGCCTCGATCTCGACCACTACCTGGAGGTGCTCCGGCACAAGCCGCAGGCTTTCTGGCGATCTCTGCCGCTGCGCCAGGCGCAGGAGTCCGGGCGCTGGCCCGCCCAGTACACCGAGCTCTTCCTGCTTCTGAAGCAGAGGCTGGGCGAGACCGGGGCCGCCCGCCACATGGTCGACGTCCTCTTGCTTCACCGACGCTATCCGGCCGAAATGGTCGACCAAGCGGTCGCCGGCACACTCGCCGCCGGTGCCATCGACGGTCGGGCGGTGGCGGTTTTGGTCCGGCGCGCCCGGGAAGGCCGTCGGCCATTGGTCGCGCTAGACGTCGGCGGACTTGAGGTCTACCAGCGAGCACAGCCTCAGGTCGACGCCTACGACCAGCTCCTGGAAGGAGGCCGATCGTGAGCAAGCTCAACGGCGCCGTCGACGCGCTCCTCCTCTCGCAGACCAAGGAACTGCGACTGCCCACGGTCGCTGCCCGCTACCCTGAGCTCGCCGACCAGGCCGCGCGAGAAGGCATGCCCCATCGCGACTACCTGGCCCAGCTCTTCGAGCTCGAGCTCGATGACCGCAGCCAGCGCCGCGCCGAACGTCGGCTCCAGGAAGCGCGCTTCCCGCATCGCAAGCGCCTGGAGGACTTCCATTTCGAGCAGTCGGCGGTCAGCGCCGCCCAGCTCCACCAGCTCGCCCGCTGCGAGTACATCGCCCGGGCCGAGAACGTGATCTTCATCGGTGACAGCGGCACCGGCAAGAGCCACCTCGCTACTGGGCTTGGGATCGCCGCCTGTCACCAAGGTCGGCGTGTGCGATTCGCCACCGTGGCGGCACTGGTCAACGAGCTGGAAGAGGCCCACGACGCCCACCAGCTCTCCCGAATCGTGCGCCGCTACGCCGGCATCGAGCTGCTTTGCCTCGACGAGCTTGGCTACGTCCAAGCCTCCGAGGTCGGAGCTGAACTCCTCTTCCAGGTCCTCGCCGAACGCAACGAGGTCGCCAGCCTCATCGTCACCACCAACCTGCCCTTCGGCGAGTGGACACGCATCTTCACCGATGCCCGACTCTGCAAGGCGGTGGTCGACCGACTCACCTTTGGCGCCCACATCATCGAGACCGGCACCGACTCCTGGAGGCTGCGTCGGAGCCTGGAACAGGTCCGCAAGGACGCCAAGCGGTGATCTGTGGAAAACTCGGCGCCCTGAGAACCACCAGGACGCCCGAAAAGGCCAAGGCGAGACCCATAAGACTCGCCAACTGGAGGTGCGCCGGCTACCTCTGACCAGCCATTATTGACCCGCGGGGGGTGGGTCCATTTCGGAGTATCGGGGTGGGTCCAGTTCTAGTGATCATTCCTAGCAGCGCCTTGCTCGAGTTCTACCCCGGCGCCCTGCCCCTGTTGGGTCAGGACGAGGAGTTCCGTGATGCCCAGGCCGTGCTCTCGGTGGCGCCCCACCCTGAGGCCGGACGCCGGCTATCGCGCAGCAAGCTCGAGGCCACCCTGCGCCGGCATGGACGGCAGCGCAACGTGGAGGCCAAGGCCGCTCAGATTCAGACCTCCCTGCGGGAGCC
>DASUVY010000176.1:0-3144 GCA_036378695.1 Candidatus Dormiibacterota bacterium | reverse complement strand
GCGCGACAGCGCCCAGTCGACGTTGTTGCGCAGCCACTCGCCCATGCGCCCTTCCTTGACGTGCGCGGGCTGCCAGTTGGTCTCGGCGTTGTTCTTGACCAGCTCGTGCTTGTGCTCGCTGGTGCGGATGTACCAGCTGTCGAGCGCGTAGTAGATGAGCGGCGTGCCGCAGCGCCAGCAGAAAGGGTAGGTGTGCCGGATGGTGCCCGCCTCATAGACCAGGCCGCGGTCTTCGAGGTCCTTGGTGATGTGTGGATCGGCGTCCTTCACGAACTCGCCGGCGAACTTCTCGACCTCGGGGAAGAAGCGGCCGCGCAGGTCCACGGTGTGGCGCACAAGGACGCCCTTCTCCTGGCACAGGCGCAGGTCGTCGGCGCCGTAGGCGGCCGAGGTGTGCACGACGCCAGTGCCCTCTTCCAGGCTCACGAAGTCGGCGTCGACGACCAGGTGCGCGTGCGCGTCCTTGGGCAGCAGGTAGGTGTAGAGGGGTTCGTAGCGCTTGCCGACCAGGTCGCGGCCCTTCATGCGCTCGACGACTTCGTAGTCGCCGTGCAGCACGCCCAGGCGCGCCTCGGCCAGGATCAGGAACTCGTCGCCTTGCTTCACCCTGACGTAGTCGAAGTCGTTGCCGACCGCGAGTGCGACGTTGCCCGGCAGCGTCCAGGGCGTGGTGGTCCAGCTCAGGATGGACGTGGCTGGGTCGTCGCGCAGCCGGAATCGGATGTAGACGCTGGGGTCGGGCACGTCATCGCGATAGCCCTGCGCCAGCTCGTGCGAGGAAAGCGGCGTCATGCAGCGCGGGCAGTAGGGTGCGACCCGGAAGCCCTTGTAGATCAGGCCCTGGTCCCACATCTTCTTCAGCGCCCACCACACCGACTGGATGTAATCGGGCGTCAGCGTCCAGTAGGCGTGGTCGTAGTCCTGCCAGAACGCTATGCGCTCACTGAAACGGCGCCACTCCTCCACGTACAGGTAGACGGACTCGCGGCACAGCTCGTTGAACTTGGCGATGCCGAATTCCTCGATCTGCTGCTTGCCCGAGATGCCGAGCTTCTTCTCGATCTCCAGCTCCACGGGGAGGCCGTGGGTGTCCCAGCCCGCCTTGCGCTCGACGTAGAAGCCCTTCATGGTGCGGTAGCGCGGGATCACGTCCTTGTACGTGCGCGCGAGCACGTGGTGTGTGCCGGGCTTGCCGTTGGCGGTGGGCGGTCCCTCGTAGAACACGAAGCGCGGGCCGCCCTCGCGCAGCTCGAGCGAACGCTGGAAGGTGCGTTCTTCGGCCCAGGTCTTCATGACCTCGAGCTCGAGCTCGGGGAAGTTGACCCGGCTGTTGACGTCGCGGAAGCGCTTTTTGGTCTGCATGTCGAATTCGTCCTTTTCGGTTCTGGGACGAATCCGTTTTGTGCGGATCCGCGGTACCACCCAGATTCGCGGCAACCACCGCGCTCTCGTTGGTTTCGGCTCGGGAGTGATCTCGGCACCGCCCGCGGCCCGCCCCTTCTCAGCTGCCGGGGCTTCTCTGTAAGGGCGCGGTGGCGGTCCTACCCGTCTCCGTCTATGCCTGGATCTTGTAGTTTACCCGGCTTTGCCCAGGATTCCGATCAGCAGAAAGATGGCCAGGGTCACGATCATCGGGCTGAGGTCGATGCCCGCGGTCTGGGGCAGCAGATTGCGCACCGGCGCCAGAAACGGCTCGGTGAGCAGGTAGCTGATCCGGAAGACCTGGTTGCGGGGATTGGGGCCGATCCAGGAGAAGGCGACCCTGATGAAGATCAGGATCACCAGCGCGTAGAGGAGGATCTGCAGCAGCCCGAGCACGGGAGCCATCGCTCCGCGAGTCTACCCAGCTCCCGATGCGGTCAATCGAACAGCACTCGGCCCAGGCGCAGCATCGTGCTGCCCGCGCGGACGGCCGCCTCGAAGTCCTGGGTCATGCCCATCGAGAGCACCGGCAGGGCGCTGCCCAGGCGCTGCTCGGCCTGGTCCCGCAGCCGGCGCACCTCCTGGAAGGCCGGCAGCGGGTCGCCCTCGGCCGCCGCCATGCACATGAGGCCGCGCACCGGCAGGAGCTGAGCGGCGGCCAACACCGCCGCCACCGCCTCGGAGGGCTCCAAGCCGTGCTTCTGCGGCTCGCGCGAGGCGTTGACCTGCAGCAGCACTGCTTGCTCCGGTGCGCGGCGCGCCAGCGCTTCGGCCAGCTTGAGCGAATCGACCGAGTGAATCAACGCGAAGCGACCCGCGGCGTCGCGCGCCTTGTTGGTCTGCAGGTGGCCGACCAGGTGCCACTCCGCATCGGGCAGGGCCTCCAGCTTGGGCAGCGCCTCCTGGACGCGGTTCTCCCCCAACCTCCGCAGGCCGGCGGCCAGGGCCGCCCGGCAGTCATCCACGGTCCGGCCCTTGGTCACGGCCACCACCGCGATCCGCTCCGGGTCTCCGCCGGCGGCGGCGATGCGCTCCCGTACCGCCCGCAGGCGGGTCTCTACCTCAGCTCGACCAGGCAATAGAAGCGGGCGCCGTCCGGACGTCGCCGATGGGAGGGCAGGTCCGGCGACTCGAAGGTGCAGGCGCCCTGGACGTGGATGCTGGCGGCGGGCACGCCGGCAACCTCCAACTGCGCCCGGTTGGCGGCCATCAGGTCCAGCCGGAAGCGGCCCTCGGCGTCGGGCCGCGCGAATCCGTTGAACCGCGAAGCCACCTCGGGACCAACCTGGTAGCAGCGCCCGCAGATGCCGGGGCCGATGCCCGCGACCAGGTCGCCAGGCCGGCACCCGAACTCGCGCTCCAGGGCAAGCACCAGCTCGCCGGCGATGCCCGCCGCCGTTCCGCGCCAGCCGGCGTGGGCCAGCCCGACCGCACCCCGGCGCGCGTCATAGGCGATCACCGGATAGCAGTCGGCGAAGGAGGCCAGCAGCGGCAGTCCGGCCCGGTCGCTGACCAGACCGTCCACGCCGTCCACGGTCACGCCTGCCGCCTCGACCCGGGCGACCCGGGCTCCATGCACCATGCCTGCCGTCGCCGCCTCAGATCGGTCCAGCGGCCTCGCCACGGAAAACCCGTGCTGGAGCCCGGGCTCCCCCGTCAGTGCCGGGATCGTCAGTAGACCGGCGGTGCCTGCCAGCCCAGGTACTCCCCGCCCAGGGTCCC
>DASUVY010000175.1:0-19910 GCA_036378695.1 Candidatus Dormiibacterota bacterium | reverse complement strand
GGGCTCGGTGGGTGCGCTGCTGGCCACCGGCGTGGGCATGGGCTGCACCGTCGGCTGGACCGTGCCCGGACCCGCGGTCTCTTCCGTGCTGCTGGCGCGCGTGACCTCGTCCTTGAGGTCGGAGGTGGCCTTGCGGAACTCCTTCAAGGTCCTCCCGACCGCCCCACCCAGCTCGGGCAGGCGCCCGGGGCCGAAGACGATCAGGACGAGGATGACGAGAACGATCAGGAAGGCGGGGTGAATGTTGAACACTGGAACCTCGGCGCGAGTATACCCCCGAGTGCGCCGCTAGCCCTTCTTCACATCGATGCGCAGGACGCGGTCGTCGGTGGTCAGCTGCCCCACGATGTCGAAGCCCAGGGTCACGGTCGCGAAATGGTTGTAGGCCAGGCTGGGATTGCCGCCGGGCCAGGCCGACTTGGTGATGAAGAACTGGCTGCCGGACACGCCGTCCGGAAAGCGCGCCATCCCGACCGATCCCGGCACCCAGGCGTCGTTCGGCGCAGGTTCGTCGGGCAGCCCATAGCCGGGACCGCCGCGACCGCTGTTGTCGGGGTCGCCGGTCTGCGCGTACCAGTCCGAGACCTGGAAGAAACGGTCGCCCGTGTAGAAGCCGTTGACGGCCAGCACGATGAAGTTGTTGACCGTAACCGGCGCCGCGCCGACCAGGAAGGTGACGGTGATGCTGCCCTTGCTGGTCAGGATGGTCGCCGAGTAGGGCTTGTTGAGGTCGATGCAGGTGGCGGGCGCCGCCTTGTACTGGTGTGGCGCCACCAGGGCCGCGGTCTTGCATTTCGTGAAGGGACCGTTGGGCGTCGGGTTGGCCGCCCAGGCCAGGCCCACGCCCGCAGCAGCGGCCAGCACGATGATCACCAGCACCACGGCCAGGGCGCCGATGGGCGCGCGCGTGGGAACCGGCTGGGGTGGGATCAACCAAGAGCCTCCGAGATCGCAAGCGTGAGCCCGCGAGTGGTGTATTCGCGGGCGATTATATCGACGGTCAGTCCCAGCTTCCGGGCCGTCTCGGCTGTGACCGGCCCCATGCAGGCGACGTGCGCCTTCTTGACCAGCGGCGGCAGCCGGCGCTCCGGGAAGGCGTCCACGAAGTTGACCACCGTCGAGGAGCTGGTGAACGTGATGGCATCGACGCCGCGGTCCGCGAACAGCGCGCGCAGGGCCTCGGCCGAGGCCGCCGGGCAGACCGTCTCGTAGACGGGTAACAGCTCCACCTCGGCTCCCCTCTCTGCCAGCAGCGCCGGTAGGGCGTCGCGCCCCATCCGGGCTCGCGGCACCAGGACCCGAGTCCCCTTCAGGTCCCAGCCGCCCAGGGCCTGCGCCAGGCCCTCGGCCGTGTACTCGCCGGCCACCAGCTCCGGCCGTATGCCCTTGCCCTCGAGGGCCCGCGCGGTTTCCGGGCCGATGGCGCAGACCCGAGAGGCGGCCAGTGCGCGGGCGTCGTGGCGGACCTCGAAGAGCATCTGGAAGAAGATCTCGACCGCGTTGGCCGAGGTGAAGACCACCAGGCCGGTCTCGGACAGCCGCCGGATGGCATCGCGCGACTGGGGGCTGGCCATGATCGGCCGGATCTCGATGGTCGGGACCTCGATCACCTCGGCGCCCAGGTCGGCCAGCTCGCGCCGAAAGCCCTCGGCCTGGTGCCGCGCCCGGGTGAGCAGGATGCGCCGTCCGTGCAGCGGCCGCTGGGCGTGGGTGTCGAGGAGGCGCGACATCTCGACCCCCGGGCCCACCACCAGCAGCGCGTCCCCGTCCAGGCCCCGCTCCTCGGCCACCTGCAGCAGGTCGCCCAGAGGTGCCACCAGCCGGCGCTGGGCGGGTGTCCCGGGGTTGACGATGAAGGCGGCAGGCCGCGCCGTCGGATGGCCGGCGTCGATCAGCGCCTTGACCCCGTTCTCCCAGAGGCCGGGCGCGAGGCGCAGGACCACGCTGTCGGCGCTGCCGGCGTGCCCCAGCTGGACCGAGGTGGCGCGGCCGTTGACGGTCAGCGGCATGCCGCTCAGCGCCGTGGCCGCCGTTTCGGCGACCAGGCCCGGGATGACCTCGAAGTCGATGGCCGCGTTCTCCAGGGCCAGCGCCAGCTGGGCGCCGTTGGAGAAGAAGTAGGGATCGCCGGGATAGAGCACCGCCACCGAGCGCCCCTCACGGGCGGCCTGGATGATGTCCTCGGCCCCGCGCAGGGGAGCCACATCCGCATCCGCCCGGGCCAGCGCCAGCAGGCCGGGCGCGCAGCCGTCCTGGTGCCGGACGGCGTCGGCTTCGGTGATCGCCTCCCGGGCCTGGAGGGTGATCAGAGCGGGATGGCCGGGGCCGATCCCCACCAGGCGGACAGGTGTCACTTGAACACTTGTTTATAGCCTGCGGGCCACGACGTACGTGGCCACGGCGTCCAGGGTGAGCGCCGCCTCTCGATCGCCGAACCTGGCCAGTTCGGCCCGCGCCTGGTCGGCCAGCTCACGGGCTTTGGCCAGGGCCCTCTCCGGTCCTTCCCCCGCCCGCACGCCCTGCACCACGGCGTCCACGGTCTCGGCGCTGAGCTGGTGGCCGTCGGGCAGCATCCGGTCGAGGCCTTCGGAGAGCATGAGGGGCAGGGTGGCGCTGCCCTCCAGGAGGTCGTGCCCGACGGGCTTCCCCAGCTCGGTCTCCTCGGCGGTGTAGTCGAGCACGTCGTCGGCGATCTGGAAAGCCAGCCCCAGCCCGGTGCCGTAGCGGCCCAGCGCCTCCCGATCCGGGGACTCCAGGCCGCCCAGCAGGCCGCCGATCCGGCAGCAGGCCGCCAGCAGCGCGGCGGTCTTGCCCTCGATGCGGCTCATATAGGACTCGAGCGTGGGGTGGTAATCGCGGAGCGCCGCCTGCTGCTCCAGCTCGGCCGCGCAGATCCGCATCACGGCTGCCGCCAGCTCCGAGACCACATCGGCCAGTCCGGTCCGGCTCGACTCCAAATAGGCGCGCGCGAAGTAGTGGTCGCCAACCAGGATGGCCGCCTCCGGTCCTGCGCTGGCCGCCGCAGTGGGCCGCCCGCGCCGGGTCGGCGAGCGGTCGATGACGTCGTCGTGGACCAGGGTGGCGGCGTGAGTCAGCTCGACCGCGATCGCGGCCGGCGCCGCCCGCTCGAAGCTGTAGTCGCCGCCGAGCCGGGCGCAGAGCAGGACCAGCGCGGGGCGCAGGCGCTTGCCGCCGCCGGCGAAGAGGTCGGCCATGGGCGCGGCGGCGGCCGGGTGGTCGTCGGCGAAGGAGCCGCGGATCATGTCCTCCAGCCGCGCCAGGTCGGCCGCGACCGGACCGAAAGTTGGATCTAGTCCCAGAGGTTGATCTCGCGGATCTCGGGCACCTTCTCGCCGAAGAGGATGTCCGCCACCTCGTTGAAGCGATCGGGCACGGCCGTGACCAGGATCTCGTGTCCCGGCCGCGCCCCCCTGGTGGCCCGCATGCGCGCGTGATCGAGACGGCGCTCCACCATCCCGGCGGTGGTGCCGGCGGAGTCGACCAGCTGAAAGGCGCCCGGGTAGACCCGCTCGATGGCCGGCTTCAGCAGCGGGTAGTGGGTGCAGCCCAGCACCAGCACGTCGGCGCCCAGCTTGGCGATCTCGGCCAGGTCCCGCTCCAGCGCCCGCTCGGCCCGCGGCGTGTCCGCGTCGCCGGCCTCTACGATCTCGACCAGCTCCGGGCAAGCCTTTTGGTACACGCCCACCATGGGGTCCAGCTCCTTGATGGCATGCAGGTACTCCTGGCTCATGGCCGTGCCCTCGGTCGAGATCACGCCCACCAACCCCTTGCGGGTGGTCTCCACCGCCGCCTGGGCCCCGGGCCCGATCACTCCGATGATGGGCACGTCGAAGACCTCGCGTGCATGGTTGAGCGCGGCCGCGGTGGCGGTGTTGCAGGCGATCACGACCATCTTCACGTCGCGCGACTGCAGGTACCGGATGATGTCGAAGGAGAAGGCCCGCACCTCGGTCTGGAAGCGGGGGCCGTACGGGAAGTGGAGCAGGTCGCCCAGGTAGATGGTGGGCTCGTCCGGCAGCCGCTCGCGCACCGCCCGCAGGACCGTCAGGCCGCCGACGCCGCTGTCGAAGACCCCGATCGGGCGGTCGTCGCCGGTCATTCGCTTACGGTAGTCCGCCCAGGAAATCCAGGAGCGCCGCGGTGAACTCGTCTGGACGGTCTTCCTGCGGATGGTGGCGGGCGCCCTCGATCAGCACCAGGCGAGCGCCCGGGATCAGCTCCGCCAGCCGCCGCGAGCAGCCGAGGATCCAGGCGTCGTCCTGGGCGCCCGAGACGATCAGGGTCGGCGCCCGAATCTTCTCCACCTGGCGGGCGGCGTCTGAGGGCGGACGCGGCGTCGGGGCGTCGGGGCGTTGCCGCTCCAGCACCCGGCGCGCGCGCGCCAGTTGCGCCTCCTCCCCGAAGAAGAGCTCGGCGGCCAGCTGCAACGCCACCTCCACTTCGCCGGCCGAACGGGCGGAGCGCCAGCGCTCGATCCGAGCCACGCTCTCGGGTGGCGGCGGCGGCTGGCTGTAACCCGGACCGACCAGGGTCAGCGAGCGGACGAGCTCAGGGCGCTCGACCGCCGTGAAGCGGGCGACGCCGGCGCCCATGGAATTGCCGACCAGGTGCGCGCTCTCGACGCCCGCGGCCTCCATCACCGATGCCAGGTCTTCGAGCAGGTCGAACTCGCCGGTGGGGTCAGGCGAGCGCCCGTAGCCTCGGGCGTCGTAGCGGATCACCTGATGACCGACCGCCAGGGCCGGTACCACCGCGTCCCAGGACCCAGAGTCGCTGAGCCCGGAGTGCAGGAGCACGACGGGCGGGCCCTGGCCCGTCACCTCGAAATAGAGGTCGGTGGCGGCCTTTATACCCGTGGGCTGAGCCGGTAGCCGAGTCCCGGCACGGCCTCCAGGGAGACGCCCGCGTCCGACTTCGAGTCGAGCTTCTTGCGCAGGCGCTGTATGTGGGGGTCGACCGAGTGGTAGTCGACGTCGGCCAGGTAGCCCCACACCTTCTCCAGGAGCTGCGCACGGGTGAGCACGCGGCCCGGGTTGGCGGCCAGCAGGGCCAGGAGGTTGAACTCGGTCATGGTCAGCTTGACCTCGCGGTCATTGACCCGCACCCGGCGGCCTTCGGTGTCGATCTCGATCCCGCCCACGGCCAGCACACCGTCGCGCTGGGGGCCGGCGGGAACCATGGAAGCCCGGCGTAGGTGCGCACCCAGGCGGGCGCTGAGCTCGCGGGCATCGAAGGGCTTGGTGATGTAGTCGTCGGCGCCCACCTCGAGGCCGACCACGATGTCGACCTTGGAGCTGCGGCCGGTCAGCATCACGATCGGGCTGGACACGCCCTGGCGCCGCATCTCCCGGCACACCTCGATCCCGCTGATGTCGGGCAGGACCCAGTCCAGCAGGACCAGATCGGGCTCGCTGCTCACCGCGGCCTGGACGCCCTGGCGACCGGCGGCGGCCTCCACGACGTCGTACCCGTCGCGCCGGCAGACCTCGCCCACAATCGTCCGGATCGAGGCGTCGTCTTCGATGAGCAGCACTTTCCGGCGCTTGCGCGCTGTCTGTGAACTCAAAACCTCAGTCCATTATGGGGAGCGGTGCCCGGTTCGCTACCTCGCAAAGCCCACCGGGCGGCGGGCGGACTCCTTCTGCTTGCGCTTGCGCAGGAGCAGCGCCTTCTTGTCCCCGGCGTCGATGATGTCGACCAGGTGCCACTCGTCGTGGGAGGCGTCGCTCAGCTTGTCGGCGATGGTTCCGTCCAGGACCTGGGCGACGGTGAGCACGTCGACGCGGTATTCGTACTCACGCTCTACGGGCGCGTCGACCCGGGGTACGACGGTGGCGGTAGCGGCTGAGGCGGCGGGTTCCTCCTCGGGCCCCTCCGGCTCCTCGTCGGGCTCGGCGGGAATGATGATCGGGTCCGGCTCTTCCTCATACCGGGGTCCCCGCAAAATCGAAGATTTTGTGGGGTGGTCCTCCTGGCGCGGCCGCATCGGTCGGATTTTAGTTAGCCTCCCGCACCGGAGGTTCGTAGCAAGAGACATGAGCTTTTCGATCGATCGATACAAGGAAGAGTCAAAGAAGCTGGACGTCGCCGGTGTGCGCTGGGAGGACGTTCGCAAGCACGAGCTGTCCAAGGGCGACCTCTTCTGCCTGCACTACATGATGGACATCGAGAACCACGTATCCCTCTACCTGTCGCACCTGCTGGTGACGCGGGCCTGTATGGATCCGATCCTGACCGCGTTTTTGGCCTGCTGGAACTACGAGGAGCTGTGGCACGGCGAGAACCTCGGCCGCATGCTCAACGAGTACGGAATCGAGTTCGACACCCAGGACCGCATCGCGCAGATCCGGGCCGGCCTCGGCGTCCAGAACACGGTCTCGCTGTTCAGCACCATGGCCGGGTCCTGGATGTTCAAGGACTTCTCGGCCATCTACCTGACCATCGGGGCCATCAACGAGCTCGCGACCGCCACCGGCTACGGCGCGCTCTCGCGCAAGTCGCAGCACCCGGTGCTGCAGGACCTGCTGGCCCGCATCACCAAGGACGAGCGCCGGCATTTCGCCTTCTACTACAACTCCGCCAAGGAATGGCTGGTCGGCAACCCGGCGGCTCAGCGCATCGACCGCTTCATGCTCAACCGCGTGTGGGTGCCGGTCGGCAAAGGGGTCAAGACCCAGGAGGAGGTCGACGCCCTGGCCCTCTACCTGTTCGACGACGCCGAAGGCGATGCCGAGCTGCTGCGGATCGACGAGAAGATCGGCAAGCTGCCCGGGCTGGAGGGCATCCGCCTGATGTCCAAGGCGCTGGAGGAGGCGCGCGCGCGGGTGCGCCGGCGGCCCGATTGGGGATGGCGCCTGATCGAGAACGAGGCCTGGGCCGTGCGGCAGACGCGCTTCAAGCCGGTGGCCGAGCTGACGACCCGGCGCAGCGCGCGGGAGGGGATCGCGGCGCTGGAGCCCGAAGGGGCGCTGGCCGGGGAGTAGCCGAGCGCCCAGTTTGGTGCGGGTGGCAGGATTCGAACCTGCATGCCCGAAGGCCGAGGTTTTTAAGACCTCTGCGGCTGCCGGTTTCGCCACACCCGCCCGGCTGAACGGCCCTGATTCTGCCCCAGCCGGTCAAGTCGCGCACCCGAAATGGACCCTGCCGAGCAGGCCGCCGATGCCGGTCAACAGTGTTCCCACCGCGAGCAGCGGTGAAGAGCACCCCGAGCAACCTGCCCACGGGCGAGGCCCGGGTGCGTCCGGTGACCAGCCACCAGCAGGAGGCCGCCGCGAGCACAGCGAACCCACACAGGAAGAGTGAGAGCGGGAGGTCGGCGCTGGACGGCACATAGTGGGTGTTGCAGTGCCCCGCCGGACCCGCGGCAAACCTCACCGCGCCGACGATACGAGCGTTACCGGAAGGGCCTCGACACCTCGTCCAGCCTCCGGAGCGCGGCCTCCGGCAGGCGCACCTCCAGGGCCCCCACGGTGTCGCGCAGCTGGTCCGGCCGGGACGCGCCCACCAGCGGCGCGGTCACGTCGGGCTGCACCAGCAGCCACGCCACCGCCACCTGCGCGGGCGTGACCGAGAGCTCGGTAGCGACCTCCGCCACCGCCTCCACCACGTCGAACATGGTCTCGTTCCAGTACCGCTTCTGGTACATGCGCCCGTAGTCGCCGAGCGCGAAGCGCGAGCCCTCGGGCGGCTCCTGGCCCCGCCGGTACTTCCCCGTGAGCATGCCGGCGCCGAGCGGGTTGTAGGGCACCACGCCGATGCCCGCGGCCCGGCACAGCGGCAGCAGGTCGCGCTCGTAGACCCGGTTCAGCAGGTTGTAGCGCGGCTGCACCACCGTGACCGGGGCCAGGCGCCGCTCCGCGGCCAGGGCCAGGAACCAGCCCAGCTGCCAGGCCTCGAAGTTGGAGACCCCGATGTAGTGCACCTTCCCGTCTTGGACGAGGCGGTCCAGGGCCGCCAGCGTTTCCTCGTAGGGCGCGGCCAGGTCGGAATGGTGGAGATAAAAGATGTCGAGGCGGTCGGTGTCCAGGCGCCGCAGCGAAGCCTCGCAGGCCTCGATCACGTGCTTGCGCGAGCCGCCGCTGTCGTTGGGCCCGGGCCCCATCCGGTTGACGCACTTGGTCGCGACCACGAATCGCGAGCGGCGGCCGCGCAGCCAGCGGCCGACGATCTCCTCGCTGCGCCCGACCGTCTCCAGCGCCGGCGGCACCGGGTACACGTCCGCCAGGTCGATGAAGTCGATGCCCAGCTCGGCCGCCTGGTCGAGGACGGCGTGCGCGGCGGGCTCGTCGACCTGGGAGCCGAAGATCATGGTGCCCAGGCAGAGCCGGCTGACCTGCAGCCCGCTGCGGCCGACCCGGACGCTGTCCACGCTCAGGCCCGGGGGTATTCGAAGAAGCCGCGGCCGGTCTTGCGCCCCAGGTGGCCCTGGTGGATCTTCTCCTTGAGCACCTTGGGCGCCCCGCGGCCGCCTTCCAGCCGAGCACGATCCTCGAGCGCGCCATAGAAGATGTCGAGACCGCTGAAGTCGAGCAGCTCGAAGGGGCCCATCGGCCAGTTGAGGCCCTTCTTGACCGCGGTATCGATGTCCTCGGCGCTGGCGTAGCCGCCCTCCAGCAGGCGCATCGCCTCCTCGGCGGCGGCGAAGAGGATGCGGTTGACGATGAAGCCGTGCACTTCCTTGTTTATGAGGACCGGCACGCGGTCGATGCTGCGTACGAAGTCCATCGCCGTCGCCACCGTCTCGTCGGAGGTCTTGGGGCCGCGCACCACCTCGCACAGCTGCATGACCGTGACCGGGTGGAAGAAGTGCATGTTGCAGCACTTGTCGGGCCGGCTCGTGACCTCGGCCAGGCGCGAGATGGCGATCGTGCTGGAGTTGCTCGCCAGCACCGCGTCACGCGGCGCGCTGCGCTCAAGCTCTTCGAAGACCCGGCGCTTGACGTCCAGGTTCTCAAACACGGCCTCGATCACCACGTCGGCCCGGGCGGCCGCCTCGCCCAGGTTCGCGGTGGTCTGGATACACGCGAGCGCGGCGTCGGCCTGCTCCTGAGTCAGGCGTCCCTTCTCGACGCCGCGCGCGACCAGCTTCTGATTCTGCGCGCGGGCCCGCTCCAGCTGGGCGGCGTCGGCGTCGACCAGCGTCACGTCATAGCGGCCGCTGTAAGCCGTCTGGAGGGCGATCTGCGAGCCCATGGTCCCGGCGCCGACCACCACCACGCGCCTGACTTCAGCCATGCAGAATGCCTGCGGTGAAGATCACCATGGACCGCTTCGAGCAGGCGGTCACCGAGGCCATCGAGTCGATCCCTGACACCTTCCAGCCATACCTGGAGGGTATCGAGTTCGTGGTGGCGGAATCGTCACCGGACGGCAACCTCGGGCTTTACGAGGGCGCGACCGCGCTGCACGATGACTGGCCGCGGCGCATCACCGTCTACAAGCGGCCGCACGAGCGCTCCGCCGACAGCTGGAAGGAGCTGATCATCGAGATCCGGCGCACCATCCTGCACGAGGTCGGGCACCACTTCGGCATGGAGGAGCACGAGCTCCCCTACTGAAGACCCCAGTAGGCGCGGTCCCAGAGGACTAGGGGGTCGCCGCGGCCCAGCCCGCCGGCCTCGACCCGGCCGATCACGATTTCGTGGTCGCCGCCCGGGTGGATGTCCTCGACGCGGCACTCGACCCAGGCCAGGGCACCTTCCAGGATGGGCAGCCCATTGCTTCCCAGCCGGTGCTTGACCTCGCGCCAGGAGCGGTCGACCGCGGGCGCCTGGCCCGAGAAGCGCTCGGCCAGGAAGGTGTGCTCGCGGGCCAGGACGCTGGCGTTGAAGGCCCCGTGCTCGCGCAGGGCGACGCGGGTTAGCGACTGCTGGTCGAGGCAGACGAGCACCAGCGGGGGCTCAAGGGAGAGCGAGGTGAAGCTGGTCGCGGTCAACCCGCGGAACCCCGCGCCCTCCTTGGTGCTGAGCACCACGACCCCGGCGGGCAGCCGCGCCATGGCGGCCCTGAACGCGGTCGGACCCTCGCCCACGACTCTAGAATCGGCTTTCGCGGCTGGCGACGTAGCCAAGTGGTAAGGCAGAGGTCTGCAAAACCTCCATCCCGAGTTCGATTCTCGGCGTCGCCTCCACCCCGCCTCGACCCCTTCCGAGCGCCGATACAATCGAGGCGTGGGCGTCGCCCCGATCAAGATGCCGCAGCTCGGTGAGTCCGTCACCGAGGGCACAGTCGACCGCTGGCTGAAGAAAGAGGGTGACTTCGTCAAGCGGGACGAGCCGCTGGTCGAAGTCGTCACCGACAAGGTCAACGCGGAGATCCCCTCCCCCTTCGAGGGCACGCTGGTCAAGATCTCGGTCACCGAGGGCACCACCGTCAACGTGGGCGCCGAGATCGCGCAGATCGAGACCGAGGCCGCTGCTGCCGCGGCAGCTGCGCCGCCCGCTGAGGCTCCGCCGGCCGAAGCCCCGGCCGAGGCGCCCGCCAAGGCTGCCGCACCCGCAACGCCGGCGCCACCTGCCGCCGCTGCGCCCTCCGGCGATGGTCAGCGCCAGCGCTTCAGCCCGGCGGTCCGGCGGCTGGCCGAGGAGCACGGCATCGATCCCTCTGCGATCAAAGGCACCGGCGAGGGCGGGCGCGTCACGCGCGACGACGTGCTCGCCTTCGTGCAGGCGGGTACCCACGAGGCTGCGGCGCCGGGCGCCCCGGCAGCTCCTGCCGCGCCAACGGTCCCCACCCGACCCTCCCCGCCACGCGGAGAGGGGGACCAGGAGGAGCTTGTCCGCATATCTGCGGTGCGCAGGCAGATCGCGGAGCACATGGTGCGCAGCAAGGCCACCTCGCCGCACGCCTGGACGCTGATCGAGGTCGACGTCACCGAGCTGGTCAAGTACCGCGAGTCGGAGAAGGAGGGCTTCCGGGAGCGCCACGGCTTCCCGCTCACCTACCTGCCTTTCGTGGCCCAAATCCTCTGCGAGGCCCTGCACGAGTTTCCGTACCTCAACTCCAGCTGGACGGACGAGGGAATCCTGCTCAAGAAGTACGTCAACCTCGGCATCGCGGTGGCTTATCCCGAGGGTCTGATCGTGCCGGTCGTGCACAACGCCGACCGACTTGGCTTCACCGAGCTGGCGAAGGCGATGAACGACCTCGCCACGCGCGCCCGCAACAAGCAGCTCAAGCCGGAGGACGTGCAGGGCGGCACATTCACGCTCAACAACACGGGCGCCAACGGTTCTTACGCGAGCGGGCCCATCATCAACCAGCCGCAGGCCGCGATCCTCACCACCGAAACCATCGAGCGGCGGCCTCGCGTCATCAACGAGGCCATCGCGATCCGCAGCATCATGAACATGTGCATGTCGTTCGACCACCGCATCATCGACGGCCAGACCGCCGGCCAGTTCGTCAACTGGATCAAGGGGCGCCTGGAGGGTTGGACGCCGGCCAGCCTGCGTCTCTAGGGGAACGCTCGTGACGCAGGTCATCAATCCCGCCGGCCGCCTCCCCGAGTGGATTCGCGTGCGCGTGCGCGAAGGCGAGGATTACAAAGAACTGAAGCAGCTGGTGCGCGAGCAGCGCCTGCACACCGTGTGCGAGGAGGCGCGCTGCCCCAACATCTTCGACTGCTGGAACCGGCGCACGGCGACCTTCATGATCCTGGGCGACACCTGCACGCGCGCCTGTCGCTTCTGCGCGGTCACGTCCGGTCGGCCCTCCGAGCTCGATCTCGGAGAACCGCTGCGCGTCGCCGAGTCGGTGGCGCAGCTGGGGCTGCGTCATGCGGTTATCACCAGCGTCGACCGCGATGATTTGCGCGACGGCGGCGCCGGCACCTTTGCGCGCACCATCCGCGCCATCCGCCGCCGCAGCCCGGGCACCACGATCGAGGTGCTGACGCCGGATTTCCAGGGCGATCGCGAAGCCATCCGCACAGTCGTCGAAGCCGCGCCCGACATCTTCAACCACAACACCGAAACGGTGCCGCGACTGTACGCGCGCATTCGCCCCAAGGCGGTTTACGCGAACAGCCTGGGGCTGCTCGCATACGTCAAAGATCTGCGGCCGGACATGGTCACCAAGTCGGGTGTGATGGTGGGACTGGGAGAAACCACCGACGAGCTGCTCGCGGTGTTCAAGGACATGCGCGCGCACAACATCGACGTGCTGACCGTCGGCCAGTACCTCCGACCCAGCGCCAAGCACGCTCCGGTGGAGCGCTACTACCGTCCCGAGGAGTTCGTCGAGCTGAAGTCCGCGGCGCTGGCGATGGGCTTCGGGCACGTCGAATCGGGCGCCCTCGTGCGCAGCTCCTACCACGCCGATGAGCAGGTTCCCAAGGGTCACGCGGGCCTACTGGCTGGGTAGGGTCGGCTACCGGGCCGGCTGGGACCTCCAGCGCCGGCTCGTGGAGGACGTGCGCGCCGGCACTGAGCCCGCGACGCTGCTGCTGCTCGAGCACGAACCCGTCTTCTCGATGGGCCGCCGCGCCACGCTCGACCACGTGCACTGGGACGAGGGCGAGCGCGCGCGCAGAGGCGTCGAGCTGGTCTGGTCGGACCGCGGCGGCGACGTGACGTACCACGGGCCCGGCCAGCTGACGGGCTATCCCATCCTCGACCTTCCCGCGGCCGGCACCGACATCATCAGCTACATCCGCGGGCTCGAGCGCTCGCTGATCGCATACCTCGCAGAGCTGGGCATCGCCGCCGCCGCCGGTGGTCCGGGGCTCACGGGCGTCTGGTCGAGCGGCGCCAAGGTGGCCGCCATCGGCGTCAAGCTCAACCACCACACCATCACCGACCACGGCTTCGCCCTCAACGTCACCGACGAGCCGCTCGCCAACTTCTCGGGCATCGTGCCCTGCGGCCTGGACGACAAGGCCGTGACCTCTATCGAACGGCTGGGTGGCCCGCGCCTGAGCGTGGAGGCCGCCGCCCGCGGCTACGTCCCCCATTTCGAGCGGGAGTTCGGCTGCCGGTTGGAATGGGGCGCGGCCGAGGAGCTGAGGACTCCCGAGCTCCTCCCCCGTTCTTAACAGCGGAGGGCTACATTGAGACCATCGGCGGTGCATAGAATCCTGCCGCCCTGGTCATGCTGCTGAGCCTTTACATCCGACTTGCCCTGATCCTGCCGAGCTGGGCTCAGGCCCCCGATTGGTACCGGCCTCTCACTCGCCTGGTGGGGCGGTTCCTGCGCGAGCATCAGGCGATCGGCACCTTCCTGATCATCGCCGCCGAGGAGGTGGGCATTCCTCTCCCGGCGCCCGGGGATGCCGTCATCGCCGTCACCGGGTACCTGACCAGCACCGGGTCCATCGCATTCGGCGCGGCCTTCCTGGCCGTGGTGGCCGGGGCCACCGTCGGCAGCCTCGGCCTCTTCACCCTCGGCCGCACCTACGGGCACGGGTTCATCCTCCGCTACGGCCGCTTCGTGGGTATGAACCACCAGCGGCTCGCGCAGGTGGAGCGCGTGTTCAAGCGCTACGGGCCCTGGGCCGTGATCGTGGGCCGGCACATCCCGGGCATGCGGATCTACCTCTCGGCGCTGGCCGGCGTGTTCCAGATGCGGTACCGCGTGTTCGTGCCCTGCGTGATGCTGTCGAGCTCGATCTGGGCCCTCATCTTCCTGAGCCTCGGCCGCATGCTGGGCCGCCAGAGCTTCCGCCTCTTTCGCCTGCTGCCCGCCCACCTGGTGCCGTATGCATTAGCAGTAGCGGTGACCGGCATCCTGGCCTACGTGGCGTTCAGCCATGGCTGGCGACCCTTCTCTCGACAACGAGAGACGAATGCCTTGAGAGTCTCCGACACACCGGCTAAAGGGAGCGTCGGCTTACACAAAACTTGACAGCGGCCCGGGGGCTAAGTGATAGCATTGCTGTCATGTCAGCGCGCTCCGAACCCCTTCGCGTACCCCTGAACACTGTTGCCCACGAGAACGAGGTCATGATCCTCCCGGACTTTCCGGCCATCGTCGACGGTCGCCAGGTCTGGGTCACCGCCGTGTTGGAGCGCACCGCGGTCGTGGAGCCGGCTCCCGGCGAGCCCAAGATCCTGGTCAACCGCGCTCGGTGCCTGGTCGACCCCTCGCTGCTCCGCTTCGGGCCCATCGCCGCACGCGACGCCGCCCGCCGGGGCCGCGAAGCCGCCCGCCGAAACCGGGCCGCCCGACAAGCCAGCGCCGCTTAACGCTCCGCTTCGCGGGAAGAACCTACGGTTCCTCCCGCGGACCTACTTCCCTCTTGGTATCTCGCCACGTCCCCAACGCCTGGAAGACACGACCCACACGGCCCGGCCTGGCCGGGCCTTACGGCGACTCCGCTCCGTTTCGTAGCCTGGGATGCATGAAGATCGCATGCATCCTCGAGACTGACTTCGAAGACAGCGAGTACACGCAGCCGGCGGAGGCGTTCCGCGAGGCCGGACACCAGGTCACGGTGATCGGCATGGAGGCCGGCAAAGAGGTCAAGGGCAAGAAGCAGGGCACGCCGGTCACGGTCGAGAGAGCCTTCGCCGACGTCAAGCCCGAGCAGTTCGACGCGCTCTTCATCCCCGGTGGCTCCTCCCCCGACAAACTGCGCGCCCATGACGAGCCGGTGCAGTTCACGAAGGCGTTCTTCGACGCCGGCAAGCCGATCTTCGCGATCTGCCACGGCCCGCAGCTGTTCCTGACCGCCGGCACCTTCCGCGGCCACAAGATGACGGCCTGGAAGACGATCCAGGTCGATCTCAAGCTGGCCGGCGCGAATGTCGTCGACCAGGAGGTCGTGGTCGACAAGAACCTGGTCACGTCGCGTCAGCCGTCGGACATCCCCGCCTTCAACCAGAAGGCCCTGGAAGTCCTCAAGCAGCCCGCGACCGTCTAGCGGCGCACCAGGAGGAACGGAACCAGCTGCTCGTCGGGCGTCAGCGAACCGTGATGCCCGATGAGCAGCGCCTCCAGCTTGAAGACCTCCTGCTCGGTCACGCCGACCGGGCCGAAAGCGGCCGCCACCACGTCGCCGATGCGCGGCCGGACCCGGTCCGGCACGGTCGGGCCGAACCACCCGGCCGCGATCGCCTCCTCGCGGGTCAGGATCCACATGGACTCTCCCAGCAGCTCCCGCCAGGCGGCGAGGACCTCGGCCTCGGCGCCAGGCTGCGCGTACACGTGACGCGCCCGCGGCTCGCCGCCCAGGAAGCGGACGCCATGCCGCAGCTGCGGGTATTGGGCCGTGTCATAGCGGCCGGCCGCCGGCACGTCGATCATGCCGTGGTCGCCCGTCACCACCAGGATGCTGTCGGGCGGCAGGCTGGAAGCGATGTCGGCCGCCAGGCGGTCGACGTGCCCGAGGTGCAGGCGCCAGGCTTCTGAGTCGACGCCGCGCACGTGGCCGGTGCTGTCCAGCTCCGGGCTGTAGGCGTAGACGAAGGTGCGCGCACCGGCGCTGAGCGCGCTCACGGTCTCCGCCGCCAGGTCGCCCAGCGAGAAGGCGTTGCGGTAGCGTCCGCCGCGGAAGACGGCGCGCGTCAACCCGGTGTGGGCAAGCTGGACGGGGCCGACCAGCGACACCTCCACGCCGGCGGCCGCGGCCCGCTCGAAGGCGGTCGGCTGATCCTGGAAGCGCTCGGGCACGATCTCCTCGATGAGGTCGCGCGCCGACCCGCCGTGCAGCGCCCAGCGCAGCATGTTCACCGAGCGGTCGTAGCCGGGGACCGCCATCGTGAAGCCGACGATGCCGTGCTCGCCCGGCGTGCGCCCCGTGCCCAGCGAGCTCAGGCTGACCGCCGTCGATGAGGGGAAGCCACTGCTCAGCGGCCGCCCCGACTCCAGCAATGACGCCAGGAATGGCGCCTGCGCCGCGTGCTTGCGCACCAGCTCCAAACCCAGGCTGTCGATGACCAGCAGCGCGACCCGCGGGCTGGGCTCCACGCCCAGCGCGTCGACGAAGCCAGGCACCCCCAGCGCCTGCATCAAGGAGGGCATCAAGTCCGCCAGGGACGCGCTTCCATATTGGGGCGGCGCCGCCGTCGCCAAACTCATGCTTGGAGTTTCCTGCAATGTCGGCGCTCTGTCGTCAGCCCGTCCAAGACTGAGTCGTCGTGGAGATCCTGAAGATGCCCCCGGAGCGGCTGGCCGGCGGCAAGCGCGATTTCGACTTCCGCAGCCTCAGCGACGTCCTCTTCGAGAGCGCCGACCTCCTGGAGGAGGCCCGCGACTCCGACGATGCCGAGTTCAAGGCCGCCGCCCTCGACCTCGCCATCCGCTCGCTGTATACCGCGAGCACCGCGATCGACCGCTATGTGGAGCAGGAGCCCCAGGCGCCTGCCGCCGAGGCGGCCGTGATCGCCGGACCCTGGGTCGCGACCGAGACCGTCTAGCCCAGTCTCTCGTACGCCGGCAGCGTCAGGAACTCGACGAACTCGTCGGCCAGCGCCACCTCCTCGAAGATCGCGCGCGCGTCCTCGAAGCGGCCCCTCGCCCACAGCTCCTCGCCGTATGCCTGGCGCAGCTTCTCCATCTCCTCGTCCTCGAGCGCGCCGACCAGGGCGCGGTCGACCCGCCGGCCGTCGGCGAGCTGGACCCCGTGATGCACCCACTGCCAGACCTGCGAGCGTGAGATCTCGGCGGTCGCCGCGTCCTCCATCAGGTTGTTGATGGCGGCGGCGCCGTTGCCACGCAGCCACGACTCCAGGTACTGGATGCCGACGCTCACGTTCTGGCGCAGGCCCTCCTCGCTGACGTGGCCACCCGGAATGCTGACGTCGATCAGGCGCTCGCCCTCGACGTCCACCTCGGGACGCTGCTTTTCCAACTGGTTGGGGCGTTCGCCGAGCACGGCGTCGAAGCACTCGGTGGCCACCTCCACCAGGTCCGGGTGCGCGACCCACGTGCCGTCAAAGCCGTCGCCGGCCTCGCGCACCTTGTCCTCCCGCACCTTCTCCAAAGCCACGCGATTGACATCGGCGTCCTTGCGGCTCGGGATGAAGGCGGCCATGCCGCCCATCGCGAAGGTGCCCCGGCGGTGGCAGGTCTTGACCAGCAGCTCGGTGTAGGCACGCATGAAGAGCACCGTCATGGTCACCTGGGCGCGGTCGGGAAGGATGAATTCGGGCCGGGTGTGGAACTTCTTGATGACGCTGAAGATGTAGTCCCAGCGGCCGGCGTTGAGCCCGATCGAGTGGTCACGAAGCTCGTAGAGGATCTCGTCCATCTCGAACGCGGCCAGGATGGTCTCGATCAGCACGGTCGCGCGGATGGTTCCGGTGGGAGCGCCCAGCTCCTGCTCCGCGAAGGTGAAGACGTCGTTCCAGAGGCGGGCTTCGAGATGGCTCTCCAGCTTGGGCAGGTAGAAGGCTGTGCTCAACCCCTTGCGGCGCCGCCGCTGCAGGTTGTGAAAGACGTAGAGCCCGAAGTCGAAGAGGCTGCCCGAGACCGGCTGCCCATCGACCAGCAGGTGCTTCTCGACGAGGTGCCAGCCGCGCGGGCGCACCAGCAGGTAGGCGGTCTTCTCGTTGAGCCGGTACTCCTTGCCGTCGGGGTTCTTGAACTCGATGACGCCCTCGATGGCGTCGATGAGGTTGGCGTGGCCTTCCAGGTTGTTGTCCCAGGTCGGCGAGTTGGCGTCCTCGAAGTCGGCCATGAAGACGCGCGCGCCCGAGTTGAGGGCGTTGATCACCATCTTGCGCTCGACCGGACCCGTGATCTCGACCCGGCGGTCCTGGATGTCCGGCGGCGGAGGTGCCGTCTTCCAGTCGCCCTCGCGGATCTCCTTGGTATCGGGCAGGAATCCCGGCAGCTCGCCCGCGTCCAGCCGCTGCTGGCGCAGAGTCCTTGCCCTCAGCAGCTCCTCGCGGCGGGGGTTGAAGCGCCGCTGCAGTGCGGCCACGAAATCCAGGGCCTGCTCGCTGAGGATTTCCCGGCCCCGCCCTTCGACGGCGCCCTTGATCTCAACCTGGCTGTCGATCGCCATGGCTCGACGATACACGCAGCCCGAGCACGGGCAGGAATCCGACCGCCGCCAGCACCAGCGCGGTGGCGATCGCAGGCGTGTAGCTTCCGGTCCGGTCGACCATGAACCCCGCCAGCGGCGCGCCCACCAGCGCGCCCAATCCGGGCCCCGTGTAGAGCGCGCCGATGGTGCCGCCGAGGCGCTCCGTGCCGAAGAGCTCGGCGACCACGCTGGGTGCCAGGGCCACCCAGCCGCCGTACCCGACGCCCAGGGCGGCGGCGAAGACGACAAGCCCGGCGTAGCTGGGCGCCAGCAGCCAGACGGCGAAGCTGGCCGCGAAGAGGAGTGCGGCGGTCTGGAACGCGCGCACGGCTCCCAGTGGCTCGGCGATGCCGGTGAGCGCCAGGCGGCCCACGGCGCTGCCGGCGCCGATGACGCCCACCAGCGCCGCCGCCGCCACCGGCTCCGTCCCCCGACGGATTGCGAACGGCGTGAGATGGGCGAAGGCCATGAAGAGTGCGAAGCCCGCCATGGTTCCGTTCAGGTACAGCGCGGCGAAACGCCGGGTGCGTACGGCCGCGCCCAGGCGCAGGTCGGTCGCGGCCGCCACCGGCGGGCGCTCCGCCAGCGCCGCGCAGACCGCCAGCAGGACCAGGGTCGCGGCAGCCTGCAGCACCAGAGTCTCCCGCCATCCGAAGCTCTTGATAAGCGCGGCCGCCACCGGCGCACCGACCAGCGTTCCGAAGCCGATGCCCGAGATGGCGAGACCCAGTGCCAGGCTGCGCCCCCGCGTGAACCAACCGCCGACCGCCGCCACCATGGGCACGTACCCGCAGGCCACACCGATGCCGACCCCGAGCCCGTAGCTGAGGTAGCCCAGCCAGATCGAGGGCGACACGGAGGTCAGCCCCAAGCCCGCAGCCATCACCAGCGCGCCCACCACCAGGACCCGGCGCGGGCCCACCCGGTCGGCCAGGGCGCCGGTCACGCTGCCCAGGGTGAAGTAGAGGAAGACGGTGATCGAGAACACGGCCGAGGTGGCCGCGCGGCCGGCGTGGAACTCGCGCGCCATGGAGTCGAAGAAGGCCCCGAAGCTGTAGACGACCGCGAAGACCGTGAACATGGAGCCGAAGGCGGCCGCCACCACGAGCCAGCGGTGGCGGCCGCCGCGATTGGAGTCGATCAGCTTTCGGAGACCGTCTCCTCGGCCGCCCGCTTGGCGGGCTTCCGGCGGCCGGTGCCGTTGCTAGCGCTCTCGGGCTGCCTGCTCAGCAGCTTTCGGGCCACCTGCAGGCCGGCCGCGCCCTGGCTTACCGCCTGCGCCAGCGTCTCGGAGATGCCCTCGGCCCCGTTGAGCACGATCAGCTGGTCGATCGACCCGAAGGGCTTGGCGGCCGCCTCCACGATGGCCGGCCACTGCTCGGCCAGCTGCTGGCCGATGACCGCCTCCTGATGCTCTGCCAGCGCCTCGGCGCGGGCCTTGATGGCGTCGGCCTCGGCCAGGCCCTTGGCCTTCACCGCCTCGCCTTCGGCCAGGCCCTTGGCGCGGGTGGCGTGGGCCTCGGCCTCGCCGATGATCTTGGTCTGCTCGGCGGCGGCGATCGCCTCGAGCTTGACGCGCTGGGCCGCGGCCTCAGCCGCCAGGATCTGGCTGTCGCGATCGGCCTTGGCGAGCGTGGTCCGCTCGTAGGCCTTGGCGTCGGCCGGCTTGCGCACCTCGACCTGCAACTGCTGCTCGGCGCGCTGGGCTTCCAGCTCGGCGACCTTGGTCTCCTCGACCACCACCTTCTGGCGGGCGGTGGCCTCGGAGAGCGGTCCGGCTTGCTTCGAAACCGCCGATGCCTGGTCGATCTCCGCCTGGTAGCCGGCCTGCTTGATGGCCGAGTCGCGGCGGGCCTGGGCCTTCAAAGCCTCGGCCTCCTGCTCCTTCTGCGTCGCGACCTGGTCGGCCGCGGCCTGCGCG
>DASUVY010000174.1:0-10872 GCA_036378695.1 Candidatus Dormiibacterota bacterium | reverse complement strand
CTGCTTGACCAGCTGCAGGCGGAAGCTGTGACGCAGCGTCAGGTAGATGACGCAGGCGGGAACGATCATCAGGATGGGCGTCCACACGAAGCTGACGGCGCCCACGGCCATGGCCGCGCCCACCGGGTAGAGGCCGATCTCCGGGACCAGCGCCTTGCGGCGGCCGGCCACCCAGATCCGGAAGGGGTCCTGGCTCATCTGGATGGCGGCGGCCAGCGACACGCCCGCGGTGTAGACCAAGTACATCGACAGCGCGCCCACGGGCACGGCCCAGGCCAGGCGCGCGGCCGGACCCAGGGCGGCGGGACGCTGGGCGAGCCCGACGTAGATGGCGGCGGCCGAAGCGGCGGTGGCCAGGGTGTAGAGCGCGTTGTTGAAGACCAGGCTGACGCTGTCGCGGCGACCGCGGCCGGTCAGCGGGTTGAGGCGCAGCGCGAGCAGCCCCTCACCGAGCAGACGGCTGACCACCACCAACGCGATGGCCACCGGCGCCGGGAACAGGAGCACGGCGGCGAAGTAGAAGGCCATGGTGAGGTTGAACTTGACGCGCGGGCTGATCAGCAGCTGGAACTGCACGGCGGCCGCCGAGAAGCCGAGCAGGATCAGGGCCAGGGTCAGGTCGACCCCGGTCGTTCCGTGCCAGGCGCGCAGCCAGGCCAGTTCCGCTCCGACCGCCGCCAGGGCGGTCAGCCAGACGAAAGCACGCAGGCGCAATGGGAGCTTCATGCTCTTTCTCTTCTCTTCTATGAGTGCCGGCTAGCGGGGAGCGACGAAGTTGACGATGACGACCTTGCCGCTCTCGGTCTCGCCGCTGGCCAGCACGGTGCCGGAGCCATCGGGACCGGTTGAGACGGTGTACTGGACGTCGAAGGACTCCCCGGTCGGGGCGCTGGGGAAGTACAGCAGCATCGTCACGTGGGCGCCGTCCGCGTTCCGGTTGGTGTGCAGCACGCGGTACTTCACCGACTGCAGGCTCGCCAGGTGCGAGCTATCGGCCTGGTCCGTCAGGTAGACGACCTGATCAGGGCCGATCTGCACGACCGGGTCGTCGGCGCAAAAGTCGGCGATCACGACGCTCGCGCCGCTGCCCGCGGCAAGGGCACCGGCCAGGCCTCCGGCGATCAGGAACTTCCTGTTCACTTTGAGAATCTCCCTCCCTTCTTTGGACCCAGCCGGTGCCGGAAACCGGGCGGCAGAGTACGGTCAGCCGGTGTCCACTCTCTGTTTAGAACCTGTTAAGAAGCGCGCACCTTTTGCAGAGGGCCTTGGGGACTCCAGTGCGCCCCCTGCATTTGGGGGGGGCCGGTGGCAGCTCTCCGTGCGTCGTCGATCGCGGCCTGACGTCGACTACGGGGAAGCGGCCGGGCGCGGCGCAGGCCCGGGCGCGAGGAGATCGTCCGGCTGCTCGTCCAGCACGGCGCCGGCAGCGCAGAGAGTTAGACCGGCCGGGTGCGGACCTTGACGTCCATGGTCCCGCTGGCCGCGCCCACGTAGACCCCGCGGGTGGGCGCCGCGTCGCGATAGTCGCGGCCCACCGCCACCCGCACGTGGTTGGCGCCGGTGCGGATGGGATGGGTGGCGTCGTAGCCGATCCAGCCTCGCCCGGCCACCCAGGCCTCGGCCCAGGCGTGCGAGGCTCCCTCGGTCACGGCGTCGGGGCCGGGCACGTGGATGTAGCCGCTGACATAGCGGGCGGGCACGCCCAGGGCACGGGCGCCTGCGATGAAGAGGTGCGCGAAGTCCTGGCAGACGCCCGCCCGCAGCTCCAGCACCTCCTCCACCGAGCTGTGCACGTTGGTGGCCGAGGTGTCGTACAGGAAGTCGCGGCTGATGGCCAGGGCCAGCCCGTCCAGCGCCGCCTCCAGGGCCGCCGGCTCCTGACTGCGGGGCCGGTGCGGCGCGGCCAGGCGGCGCACGCCGGGGGCGTCGCCGGCCGGTGGCCGAAAGCGAAGAAAGTCGAGCACCAGCGCGTCACCGTCCGGCTCCCGCCGGCTGCGCAGCCCCGTCTCGACCAGGGACCGGCTGGTGACGCGGAGGCGCGGATGGGCTTTCAGCAGGTTGAAGTAGTGAACCTGGTTGCCGTAGCCGTCGCGGTAGCCGCGCAGCCGCACCCGCGGCTCTACCTCGAGGTGGAATTCGAGGCAGCGCTGCCCGCGCTCGTCCGCCGGCCGCAGGCGCAGCTCCATCACCGTCTCGGAGATGGGCGCGCTGTATTCGAAGGCCGTCTCGTGGACGATCTCGAAACGGGGGCTCACCGCTGCTGCTGCTGTTGGGGCACGCGGCCGCCGCCCTCGCCGGTGGGCACGGCGGAAGCGACCCGGCTGGGCCGGAAGTAGGCCGCGCCCAGCGCCTCCTCCAGCGGCCGGCGCAGGGCGCGGTACTGGGCCTCGAACTCGAGCGGCCGGTGCGCCAGTCGCTCGGCGTCGGCGTCGCCGAAAAGGGCGTGCAGACCGGCCAGCAGGCGGCGGGGCCGCGAGCCCGCGCGCTCGTCGATGCGGCGGACAGCCTCCTGGGCGGCGTTGACGGCGAAGCGCGCGGAGCGCGGCAGTTCGGGATCAAGGAGCAGGAACCCGGTGACGCGCTCCGGCGTCACCGGTGCCGAGTAGCGCGCCCGGTAGGACTCGAAGGAGAAGCAGCACTTGAGGACCGCCGTCCACTCCAGGGCGTCCTCGGGCGCCTCGGCCAGCTCCACGGACTTGCGCACGACCAGTGCCACCACGTTGTCCGCTCGCTCCAGGAACTTGCCCAGGCGCACGAAGTCGCGGGCCTCGTCGTGCATCATGCCGTCCTCCAGCAGCGCGTCGACCAGGTGCACCGACATCTGCACATCCTTCAGGTACTCGTGCAGGTCCTGCTGCCAGGCCTCCTCCTGGACTCGCCAGTGCAGCGCGTTGATGGCCTCGTACAGCTCGCTGGGCAGCGAAGGGCGCACGGCCTGGGCCGCGGTGCGCGCGGCGGCCACACTGCGCCGCACCGACGGCCCGGCAGCGGCGGTGACCGCCAGCTCGGTGGCCTGCATGCGGTGGTCCACGCTGCCTGGCGGGGGCCAGCCCGCCAGCTCCAGGAACGCGTTCCAGAATCCCGGTCCTGGCTCGTCCCGGCGGTCGAGGGAAAGCGCGACGTGGACTTCCAGGATGCGCGCCAGGTGGTAGGAGCGCTCCAGCATGCGGCCGAGCAGGGCCAGCGAGGTGGCGGCCCGGCTAAGCAACCGCGGCGGCCTCGGTGCCCAAGGCGCCCAGCACCCAGGTGTCCCGGCTGCCGCCGCCCTGCGAGCTGTTCACGACCAGCGAGCCCGCGCGCAGCGCCACGCGGGTGAGGCCGCCGGGGAGCACGTCGATCTCGGCGCCGGTGAGCACGAAGGGCCGCAGGTCCTGGTGGCAGGGCCGCAGCCGGCCGCCGACCAGGGCCGGCTGCACCGAGAGCGCAACCGTGGGCTGGGCGATGAAGGCGTGCGGCCGGGCCTCGATCTGGCGCCGGAAGGCCTCCCGCTGGCGGCGCGTGGAGCTGGGTCCGACCAGCATCCCGTAGCCGCCCGAGCCGTCGACGGTCTTGACCACCATCTCGTCCAGGTGGGCGAGCACGTGCCGGCGCTGGTCGTCCCGGGCGCACAGGTAGGTGGGGACGTTGGGCAAGATCGGGTCCTCGCGCAGGTAGTAGCGGATGATCGCCGGGATCTGGGAGTAGACCGCCTTGTCGTCGGCCACGCCGCTGCCGATGCCGTTGGCGATCGCCACCCCGCCGGCCCTATAGGCGTCGACCAGCCCCGGCACCCCGACGACCGAGTCGGGGCGGCCGAAGACCGGGTCCAGCCACTCGTCGTCGACCCGGCGGTAGATCACGTGCACGCGGCGCAGGCCGCGCGTGGTGCGCATGAAGACCTGGTCGCGGTCGACCAGCAGGTCGGTGCCCTCGACCAGCTCGATGCCCATCTGGCGGGCCAAGTACAGGTGCTCGTAGTAGGCCGAGTTGTGAATGCCCGGCGTGAGCAGGACCACGGTGGGCTCACTGACCTCGCGCGGCGCCAGCCAGCGCAGGTTGCGCAGCAGCAGGTGCGTGTATCCCTCCACCGCGCGCACCGGATAGCCCGCGAAAAGATCGGGCAGCACGCGCTTCATGACCTGGCGGTTGGCGAGCACGTAAGACACGCCGGAGGGTGTCCGCAAGTTGTCCTCGAGCACGAAGAAATCACCGCGCTGGTCGCGCACCAGGTCGATGCCGGCGATGTGGCAGTGAATCCCGTGCGGCACCGGAAAGCCGTCCATCTCGCGCATGTACTGCGGGCTGGAGAGGACGACCTCGGGCGGGATTACGCGCTGGCGCAGGATGCGCTTGCGCCCGTACACGTCCTCCAGGAAATGGTTCAGGGCCTGCACGCGCTGGCGCAGCCCGGCTTCCAGGCGCTTCCACGTGCGCGCCGGAATCACGCGCGGGATGACGTCGAAGGGAAAGACCTTCTCGATGCCCTGCTCGTCGGGATAGACGGCGAAGGTGATGCCGTGGTTGCGGAGCATGCCCATGGCCGCCTGGTGGCGGCGCGCCAGCTCCTGCGCGCCCAGTCCGTTGAGGCGCTCGTAGATGCGCCGGTAGGCCGCGCGCGGCTGGCCCGGGGCCGCGAACATCTCGTCGAAGAACCCGTTGGGCGAGTAGCCATGCTCGAGGGAATTCCGCCGAGGCATCGGTATAGTTTCACCGCCATCGGGACCCGCGGGACGGGTGAGAAAACGCCCGAGGAAGCCCCGCCTACGCGGGGGCGTTTGAGTCCCAGATCGAAACGTTGGGGACGAAGCGCGGTGGCGTGCGCCGGAAGGGGGCACGCGGGGGGAACCGGGACGGTTCCAGCCCGCGCAGCGATGCGTAGCGCAGCGCAGCGAGCGGGGAATTCCGCCGAGGCATCGGTATAGTTTCAGCGCCATCGGGACCGCAGAGAAAACGATCGACCTGAGGGTGGGCTGCGAGTTCCGCTACCAGGTCACGGCGCCCAGCCCCGCGATCGTGCAGGTGCGGCCGCGCACGGACGCCGCGCACCGCCTGGTCAGCGAAACCTGGGAAACGGACCCCGTGCTGCCGCTCGACGAGTACGACGACGTCTACGGCAATGCGGTCAAGCGGGTGCTGATGCCGGAAGGCGGCGTCGTCATCCGTTATGACGCTGTGTGGGAGGTCCCGGACGCGCTCGACCCCGACGCCGCGGGCGCCGCCCAGCTGCCGGTCGAGGAGCTGCCCGGTGAGCTGCTGCATTTCCTGCTGCCCAGCCGCTACTGCTTGTCCGACGTCATGATGGACGCCGCCTGGGAGCTGTTCGGGTCGACCGAGCCCGGGTTCGAGCGCGTGCAGGCGGTGTGTGACTGGGTGCACGAGAACGTGCGCTTCCAGTACGGCACCAGCAACCCGCGCACGACCGCCGAGGACGTCTTTCGCGACCGCGTGGGCGTCTGCCGGGACCTCACGCACCTGGCCGTGACCTTCTGCCGCGCCCTCAACGTGCCCGCGCGCTACGTCTTCGGCTACCTCCCCGACATCGGCGTTCCGCCGCCCGACTCGCCGATGGACTTCGCGGCTTGGATGGAGGTCTGGCTGGGCGAGCGCTGGTGGACCTTCGACCCCCGCAACAACCAGCGGCGGACGGGCCGGGTGCTGGTCGGGCGCGGCCGCGACGCTCTGGACGTGGCCATGCTGACGACCTACGGGCAGGCGCGCTTTGAGTCGATGCGCGTCTGGGCGGACGTGGCATGAGCGTCGACTGGAACGCCGCCCGCCGCGTGTCCTACCTGGTCGAGCAGAGCTTTCGCTACGACTACCCCTCGCCCATCCAGGATCTCCACCACCGCCTGGTGGTGATCCCGCCCGAGCGCTTCGGCGACCAGCGCCGCCTCGACCACAAGCTGGCGGTCGAGGGATCCGGATCGGTCGTACAGGACCGGCTGGACGAGTTCGGCAACCTGGTGGTGGAAGTCCAGGCACCGGAGGTCGCGGCCAGCATCGAGTTTCGCGCCGAGGTGCGCGTCGAGCGGCGGGCCGGCGAGCCCCACCGGCTGGCGGACGGCTGGCTCAGCGCCGGCTACCTGCTCGCGCCCACGCGCCTCACCCAGCCCGACGCTCGCCTGCTGGCCGCCGCGGCGGAGCTGAGCGCCTCGGCGCCCTGGGGCTTCGAGCTGGCCGACCGCATCAACGACTGGGTCTACCAGTCGCTGACCTACCAGTCCGGCGTCACCGACGTCAGCACCACCGCCGCCCAGGCTCTGGCGCTGGGCCATGGCGTCTGCCAGGACTACGCCCACGTCATGCTGGCGCTGTGCCGGGCTTGCCGGCTGCCGGCGCGCTACGTCTCGGGCCACCTGATCGGGGAGGGCGGCACCCACGCCTGGGTCGAGGTGCTGCTGCCGGCCGGAGATGGCAGCGGGGAGGCGATCGCCTGGCCCTTCGATCCCACCCACGCCGCGCGCGGCGGCCTCAACCAGGTCACCATCGCCGTCGGCGGCGACTACGCCGACGTCGCCCCCACCTCGGGGACCTACACCGCGCCCGTTCCGGGGCGCCTGACCAGCCGCAAGCGGGTGGTGCTGACCGACCTCGAACTGGCCGGCTGAGAGCCGGACAGGCTAGCCGATGGCGAAGAAGAAGTGGCCGAGCAGCGCGCCCGCCAGCAGCGTGAGGCCGAGCGCGTAGACCGGGTAGCGGCGCGCCCAGCGCGTCACCCAGGCGCCCACCGGCAGTCGCCCGGTCCAGGTCAGGAACAGGTCGGCGGCGACCAGCAGCAGGAGCGTGCCCAGGGCCACGCCGGCCACCCAGAGCACCGCGCCGCTAGGCGCCGGGGTCAGCAAGCGACCTCCCGGGCAGCCAGAGCCAGCGTCCGAGCAGGAAGGTCATGGCCGCCGCGGCCAGGGTGGTGGGCCAGCCGGCGGCGCTGTAGGCGCAGCGCACGTAGTAGGTGATCGGCCAGCGCCCGCTGGAGAGCGCCACCACCTCGAACAGGAGCAGCGCCACGACCTCGAGGAGGAAGAGCAGCACCAGGGCCTGGATCAGCAGCGCCTGGCGGGCCCGCCGCCGCTGCTCCGGCTCGGAAGCCGCCGCCGCTGGCGCGGCGATGTGCTGCGGGTCAACGGGCTGCAGGCGCGCGGCCAGGTGCCCGACCACGAAGGCCGCCACGCAGATGCCGATCACGACGAGCTGCGGCGGGTTCGCGTTCAGGGCGGGCGGGTTGGAGCAGGGCGGGCCGGCGTGGGTGGCGGTGTAGAGGAAGGCGCTGCCCAGCCCGTACAGGATCAGGCCGGCGGCGGCCAGCAGCCCGGCCAGGGACAGGTGACGCGCGGTCACAGCCAGAAGAAGTGCGCGAGCACGATCCCGACCAGCAGCATCGCCGGCGCCAGCCACTCGCCGGCCGGCGCCAGCCAGCCCGGCAGCTGCAGCTGTTCGGGGAGCACCAGGTAGGGCGCGTCGCGCCAGGCCAGCAGGCCGACCGCCAAATCCCAGGCCTCGACCAGCGCCAAGAACGCCGCCACACAGGCGGCGGGCACGAAGTACCCCGCCTCCCGGAAGAGTCCCCCGAACTTCACCTCGGCGGCGGCGGCGGCGGAGCTGATGACGACCAGCAGGAGCGCGTAGCGCCCGATCGGGACCCGGCGCAGGGCGGCCGCGGCGGCCGCGGTCCGGCTCACGCCCGCCTGCGCACCAGGCCGCCGCCAAAGCGCGCGGCGGCCAGCAGCTCGGCGCCCACCGCGTTCCAGAAGCGGTACGCCACCACGTAGGCCAGCAGCAGCGCGGCCACCACGATCGCCACGTCAACGCTGCTCCGGCCCTCCTTCGCCCAGTAGACGTCCTCCAGGTTCAGCCAGAGGGCGAACTCGTCCAGGATCAGCGCCGCCGCCGCGCCGAAGGGGATCGCCAGCCAGGGATGCCAGCGCGCCTGGTCCAGGGAGAGGGCCAGGAACCCGACCACCAGCACGATGAAGATCCCCCAGACGAAGTGGTGGATGTGCAGACCCCCGGTCACGATGTCGTGCACCGGCAGCAGGTGGTAGTGGATGCCCGCGGTCAGCCCGCGCAGGAAGAGGAACATGACCACGAAGGCGGCCAGCGTGCGCAGCCCCGCCTCGCGGCGGTAGTCGACGTGCCGGCGGTAGGCCCGCACCAGCCGGTGCCCGACCTGGGCTGGGGTGGCCGGTTCCGCGTTCAGGCGCCGACCAGGCGGATGGTCCAGAAGTCCGAGGCCAGCCAGGGCTGCGCGACGTACGCGTAGGGCAGCGTGAAGTAGCCGGCCATGCCCCAGCCGGGACCCCAGGAGTTGCGCACCAGCAGGGTTTGAGCCGCGTCGTCGTAGCCCACCGCCATCACCGCGTGCCCGCCCACCGGCCGGTCGAGCGGCCCGGGCATGGGCGCCTGACCGGTCTTCGCGACCTGCGGGGTCTCGAAGCTTTCGTAGACCGTGAAGCCGAAGACGAAGGGGAAGCCGGAGGCCAGGCAGGCCTTCATCTGGTTGAGGCTCTGGATCAGCCTCTGGTAGGAGACGGCGCGGTCGAGCTGGGCGTCGCGGTAGGCCTGGGGCGGGGGCTTCTGGGTGAACTTGGCGATGTCGTAGGGCCACTCGCTCTCGGGGCAGACACCGTCGGCGTTGACCGACTTGATGCCGTCGCGGATCTGGGCGCCGCTGTCCGAGCCGACGGTGCCCTCGATGGTGCGCTCGTTGTAGTAGATGAACAGCCGCGAGGGCACGAAGTCGGGCAGCTGCTGCTTGCGGCGGTCGAACTCGATGGCGCCCGCGATGGCGTTGGCCGTGCAGCTGCCCAGCTGGCCCTGGTCGTAGACCGCCGGGCAGCCCGCGCGCAGGTCGGCGCTGGGCGGCAGCGCGGCCAGCATCTCGGGGGGCGCGGCGTAGAGGCGGTCGCGCTGGTCGGGCAGGTCGGGGATCCATCCGTAGCGCGCGATCTGGCGCGTCGACATGGCTGCCATTCTCCCAGCGGGTGCGAAAGCTAGCGCAAGACGACCTCGGCGCTCAGCCTCAGGTCCCGCGAGGAACGGCCGGCACGCAGCCGGTAGGTCCCGGGCTGCCAGCGCCACTCGCCGCGCTCCTCGTCGTAGCGGGCGAAAAGCCTGGAGGGCAATTTCAGGTGCGCCTCCGCGGTCTCGCCGGGCGCGGCAGCCACGCCGGCGAAGGCGCCCAGCACGCGGAGCGGCCGGCCGGGCTCGTCGTCGGGACCCTCCAGGTAGACCTGGACCACCTCGCGCCCAGGGCGCCGGCCCTGGTTGCGGACCTTCACGACCAGCGGCAGCGGCTCGCCGGCGTCCAGGTTGGGCGCGGCCGCCAGCGACTCGTAGTCCCATTCCGTGTAGCCCAGTCCGTGGCCGAAGCTGAACTGCGGCTCCCGACCGGCCCGGTCGTAGCCGCGATAGCCGACCAGCAGCCCTTCGTCGTAGGGCAGCTCGCCGGCCACGGGGTGGGCGTGGAGCACCGGCGAGTCGGCCTCCGCTCTCGGCACCGTGACCGGCAGGCGGCCGCCGGGCTCGGCCGTGCCGAGCAGGACGTCCGCCAGCGCCTCGCCGAAGGCCTGGCCCGGGAACCAGACCTGGAGGATGGCCGCCACCTCGTCGGTCCAGGGCATGAGGACCGGCATGCCCGAGTTGACCACCACCACCGTCATGGGATTGGCCGCCGCCACCCGGCTCACCAGCTCGTCCTGGCGGCCGCTCAGGGCCAGGGTCTCGCGGTCGAAGCCCTCGCTTTCGGCGCCGTCCGGCGAGCCGACCACCACCACGGCCACGTCGGCGGCAGCCGCCGCGCGGACGGCGTCGGCGATCAGCGCGTCGTCGTCCCGGAGGGGCGCAATCCCCAGCCGCAGGCCCACGAAGCCGGGCTGGCGGCCGCGCACGTCGGGGCGCAGCTCGAGGTGGACCTCGTACTCCTGGCCGGCTTCGAGGTCAACCAGAGCACGCAGCTCCGGCGGGCGCGAGAGCGCTTCGACGTTGTCGCGGGGCGGCAGCGTTCGGGCCTCGGCCAGCACGTTGCCGTCCAGGGCCAGCCGGAGCACGCCGACGCCCGCGCCACCCAGCACGTGGCGGCCTGCGGCCGGCGCGCGAAAGCGGCCCCGCATGAGCAGCGTGGAGCCGGGCAGGTGGACCGCGTCCGGCAGGCCGTCCCACCAGGTCACGGCGCTGCCGGCGTGGTGCGCGTCATGCTCCAGGCCGCCGCTCGCGTTAAGGACCTGGAGGCGCACGCCCGGCTCGCCGTCCACCGGGTCGTGGAGCTGACCGCGCGCCGGCAGCGCGACGGTCGAGCTGGTGAGGCAGCCCTGGTGGATGCTGACGCTGGCCGCCGCACCCAGGGCGGCGCGCAGAGCCTCCGGGACGCCCGGACGCACGACCGGCAGCACGCGCACGCTGCCGCCGCCCTGGGTCTGCGGGTCGGTGGCGTTGGGACCGATCACCGCCACCCGGCGCAGGCTGCGCGCCCGCAGCGGCAGCAATCCGTGCGGGTTGCTCAGCAGCACGAAGGAGCGCGCGGTGGCCGCGCGCAGGAGGTCGGGGCTGACGGCCGCCTGCGCGCCGTTGCCGGCGGGCGCCGCGTGGCCGTTGCGCAGAGCGCCGACCCGGCGCGCCAGCGCGAGCAGGCGGGCGACCTTGTCGTCGACCTCGGCCTCGGCCACCTGGCCGGCGCGGACCGCCGCCACCAGGAGATCGCCCCACGGGCCCTGGGGACCCGGCATCACCAGGTCCAGGCCGGCCGCGGCGCTCTGCACCGTGGTGCGGGTGGCCGACCAGTCGGAGACGACCACGCCGGGGAACTCCCACTCGGTCTTCAGGAGCCCGCGCAGGAGTCCCGGGTTGGCGGTCATGCTGGCGCCGTTGACGGAGTTGTAAGCGGCCATCACCAGCGCCACG
>DASUVY010000173.1:0-24863 GCA_036378695.1 Candidatus Dormiibacterota bacterium | reverse complement strand
GTGCCCTGGAAGGGCGGGTGCCCGTCCAGCATCTGGTAGAGCAGGATGCCGATCGAGTAGATGTCGCTGCGCGCATCGACGACTTCGCCGCGCAGCTGCTCGGGCGCCATGTAGGTGGGGGTGCCGACGGTGAAGCCCTCGGCGGTCAGCTGGGGGCTGTCGTCGAGGAGCTTGGCGACCCCGAAGTCCAGGATCTTGGCCTTGCCCTGCCCCGAGATGAGGATGTTCTCGGGCTTGAGGTCGCGGTGGATGATGCCGTGGTCGTGGGCGGCGCCCACCGCCGACAGGATCTGCTGGGCGAGGTCGAGGGCGAGGTCGGTGCCCAGGCGGCCCATCTCGCGCAGCCAGAAGCCCAGCGAGCGCCCGGCCAGGTACTCCATGACGATGAAGAGGCGGTCGCGCTCGGCGTCGAAGTCGTAGACCCGCACGATGCCCGGGTGATTTAGAGCGGCCACCGCCGCCGCCTCGCGCTGGAAGCGGGTGCGGACGGCCTCGTTGCCCGAGTGCTCGTGCACGACCTTGATGGCGACCGGGATGCCCAGGCTGGGGTGCAGGGCCTTGTAGACCACGCCCATGGAGCCGCGGCCCAGCTCCTCCTCGACGTGGAAGCGGCCCAGGTTGGGCAGGGCCATGGGCTCCGGCGCCGGCGCTGGGACCTCGGCCGGGATGTGCTGCGCCGGCGGCGCCCCCGGCGGCGGCTCGGGCGTGACGTTGGCCGCGTCGGGCGGTTCCGGCGCCACGGCCGCTTCGGCGACCGCGGGCTCAGGCTCAGGCTCCTCCTCGAGCCCGTCCAGCGATTCGAAGGCCAGCTCCGGCTCTTCGCCGCCGATCTCGGTCAGGCAGCGGCGGGCGACGTCGTCCAGGACCTCCGCGATGGCCGGGAGCAGGCCGCGGTAGAGCGGGGTGGGCAGGCGCGCGCAAAGCTTGGCGGCCAGGCAGACGGCCAGGTTGTCGAGGTCGGCGTCGACCAGGCTCAGCGCCGCGGCCAGGCTCAGCATCTCGCCGCCCAGCTCGACCATCAGACGGGTCTCCTCGGCGGCCTCCAGGGTGTCGGCGGGCCTTCCGTCCAGATCGGACACGGCCTGCACCGCCCGGCGGAGCGACTCGATGAGGGCCTGGGCCACGAACCCGGCCGCTTCCAGCTCCGCCAGCTCGATCGGCCGCGAGCGCTGCCGGCGCCAGGCGGCGCGGCATGTGGTGGCGCCATCGCGCATGACCTGGACGGCCTGCTCGGTGCGCCGCGGCTCGTCGCCGGCGTCGGCGATCAGGCGGGCGGGGTCAAGGATCCAGGCGGCGGCCTCGATGCCCGCCTCGGTCTCCAGCCCACCCAGGCGACCGGCGACGCTGGCGTGGAAGAAGAGGTCGGAGGCCAGCCGCCTTCCTATGCGTGCGGCGGTGTCCTGCTCCGGCCAGCGGTCCGGCTCCAGGAGCACGGCCACCTCTTCGGCAGCCCGGCGGGCGGCCGCCATCAGCTGCTCGCGGTTGCGGGCCAGTGTGGGCAGGTCCGCTTCCATCCGCCCCGGCTCAGGCCATCCGAGCGGGCTCTGCCGGCCCGGCATGCTCAGTCGCCCAGTGGTGAGATGGCGGCCTGGGCTGAGCGGCGGCGGCGGATGAAGGGGCGGCTCTCCACCGGCGAGGGCGTGCCCGGGCGGAAGAGGTCCAGGACCTCGGCCGCGGTGAGGCGTGCCCGCGTCGCCGGCTGCTCGTCGAGGAGCACCAGCCGGAACCCGGTTCCGGCGTCCGGCCCTCCACCGGTCGCGTCATGCTGAATCCTGTATGGCTTCGTCAAATCCCTGTCTCCCTACCCCCTCTGGGGCTGTCGGAAGGGTACGAAGGGCCAAGTTAAGAGTCCTGAAGTTCTGCAGCAGACTTGTTCACAAACTTGGGAATCACAAGGAGTTCAGAGGCCATTCCCTGCAAACGTGGGGGCCGTCTGTGGCCCAGTCTTTTAATCCCCAAGCGCCGGTTTCGGCCATGGCGACGCCTATCATCCTGCACGGGTTGGCCCGGTGAGAAGTGGACGCCGCCGTCCCACCGGTAGGGGGCCGGCGCCGGCCACGCCCTGGTGGGGCGGCCCGCTCCCGATCGTGGGCGTCGTGGTCCTGGTGGCCGCCGCGATCGCGGTCTTCTTCCTGACCGGCGTGCTGAACCCTTCCCGGCCCGTGCCCACCCCCTCCCCGTCGGTCCAGAGCCAGGTCGTGGAGACCCTCACCTCTCTCGACGTGCAGCGCACCGAGGCAGTCGGCGCGGCCGGCATCAAGTCGCCGCTGCAGAAGGTGAGCGCGGCGCCGCTGGTGGGGCCCCAGGGCAGGCCCGAGGTGCTCTATATCGGCGCCGAGTTCTGCCCCTTCTGCGCGGCCCAGCGCTGGAGCCTGCTGATCGCGATGGCACGCTTCGGGACCTTCAGCGGCGTCGGCCTGACCACCTCCTCCGGCACCGACGTCTTTCCCAACACGCCGACCCTGACCTTCGCGCACAGCGCCTACCAGAGCGACTTCCTGGACTTCGCCGCGGTCGAGGAGACCGACCGCGACCACAACCCGCTGCAGACGCCCACCGCCGACCAGGAGCGCATCTTCCAGCAGCTGAACAGCCGCGGCTCCATCCCCTTCGTCGACTTCGGGAGCCGCTACGTGACCATCGGCGCCAGCTTCCAGCCGGACGTGCTGCAGGGCATGAGCTGGCAGCAGATCGCGGACCAGCTGGCGAACAACCCGCAGGGCCCCGCCGCGGCCAGGATCCTGGGCGTGGCCAACTGGATGACCGCCGCCCTCTGCCAGCAGCTGGGCAGCCCGCCGGCGTCCGTATGCGGCGGACCGGAGATCGCCCAGCTGCGCTCCCAGCTCTGAGGAGCGCCCCCGTGGACCGCCGGCTCCAGCTCATCCAGGTCGCGGCCCTGGCCGGGACCGCGATCAGCGCCTACCTGACCCTGACCCACTACCAGGCGCTGCCCCTGGCCTGCCCCTCAGGCGGCGTTGTGGACTGCGGGCTCGTCACCCAGAGCCGCTACGGGGTGATCCCGGGCACCGCCCTGCCCACCAGCCTGCTCGGGATCCTCTTCTTCGCCGGTGCACTGGCCCTGGCCGCCGCCCGCCGCTTCGGGCTGCTGGCGGCCTGGTGCGCGGGTGGGCTGCTGGTGGTGCTGTACCTGGTCTACGTGGAGCTGGCACTGCTCCGGCACATCTGCGAGTGGTGCACCGCCGCCCACGTGCTGGTGCTGGCGATGCTGCTGGTCGCGATCAGCCGGTGGCAGTCGGCGGCGCTGGCGAACCGTGGAGCGGAGACATGAACTGCTCGGAGGGCGGCAAGCCCCGCTAGATCACGCTGCGCAGTTGGGCGGCGGTCTCCTCGGGACGGGTGTCGTTCACGAAGGTGCCCGCGCCCAGCTCCACGCCTGCCACGTACTTGAGCCGGTCGGCCCGGCGATGGGGCGGATAGAACTCGACGTGCAGGTGCGCCTCGGGCCAGCCGCGGCCGTCGGTGGGCGCCTGGTGCAGGGCCATCACGTAGGGCGCTGAGAAGCCGAACCAGCGGTCATAGGCGCCCGCCACCCGGAGCAGGGCGCGGGCCAGGCCCCAGCGCTCGGAGTCATCGAGGTCGGCCACCGAGCGCTGGTGGCGGCGCGGATAGAGGTGCACCTCGTACGGCCAGCGCGCGGCGTGGGGTACGAAGGCCGCCATGCCCTCTGCCTCGAAGAGGCGCCGCGGGCCCTCCAGCTCCTTCTCCAGCTCCTCGCAGTGCAGGCAGCGGCCGGTGCGGTCCAGGTGCTCGCCAGAGGCCCGCAGCTCGAGCTCGGCGAAGGGCGGCACGAAGGGCATGGCATAGATCTGCCCGTGCGGGTGCGTGAGGGTGACGCCGACTTCGGCGCCCTTGTTCTCGAAGATGTAGACGTACTCCACCTCGGGCCGCCCGCCCAGCTCGCGGTAGCGGTCGGCCCAGACGTCGATCAACAGGCGCACGCGCTCGGCGGGCAGCCCGGCCAGCGTCAGCTCGTGCTGCGCCGTATAGACGATCACCTCGCAGCCGGCGCCGGGCGGCCGGCTGGGACCGAAGGCCGGAAAGCGGTTCTCGAAAACCACGACCTGGAATTCGTCCAGAGGCACTTCCGGGCCGCTGGGGCAGAGCGGGCACTGGTCCTCGGCGGGCAGGAAGGTGCGGTCGTTGCGCTCGGTGGCATACGCGACCCACTGGCCGCGGAGCGGGTCGAGCCGGACCTCAGGCACCCGGGCGGCCGTAGACGATCAGGTAGCGGCCGTCGGGCAGCTGGATGACCTGCTTTTCGAGGGTGGGCGCCTCCTCGCGGGCCGGCAGCGGCGCCGGCTGGGGTTCAGCCACCGGCCTCGGCCACCAGGGCCGGCTCCTCCACCTCGGCCACCTGGACGGCGACCCCGGCTTCCCGGATCAGCGCCAGCTCACGGTGGTCGGCGTGGCCGTCGGTGATGAGCGTGGAGATGCGCTCCAGAGGGATGGTCTGGCTCATGGTTTCGTGCCCGATCTTGGTGTGGTCGGCGAGGACCACGATCTGCTGCGCGGCGGCAGCGAGGGCCCGATCGGTGGCCGCCACCAGCGGGCTGGGCGTGCTCAGGCCGCGCTCCGCGGTGAGGCCGTTGCCGGAGATGAAGGCTTGGGAGGCGCGCAGGGAGCGCACCGACTCTTCGGCGGCGGGCCCCACCAGCGCGTGGATGCCGCGCCGCAGGGTGCCGCCGGTGAGGATCACCTCAACGCGGGTGGCTGGCATCAGCGCCTCGGCCACCAGCAGCGAGTTCGTGACCACGGTCAGCTCCGGGTAGTCCACCAGCAGGCGGGCAAGCGCCAGCGTGGTCGTGCCCGGGCCGAGCACGATGGAGTCGCCCGCCCGCACCAGGCGCACCGCCAGGCGCGCGATCGCCGCCTTCTCCGCCGCCGCCTGGCTGGACTTCTCCGAGTAGGTCGGCTCGTGGGCCAGGCCGGCCGGTAGCACCGCGCCCCCGTGCGTGCGCATGAGCAGGCCCTGGTCGGCCATGGCGCGCAGGTCGCGGCGCAGCGTGATCTCGGAGGTGCCCAGCGCCTCGGCCATCTCGGTCACCGAGACGACGCCGCGCGCGCGAATGATTTCGGCGATCCGCCGCCGTCTCTCCGCCGCCAGCATCGCGGTCAGACTGTAACGGAACGATCGCATTCGAGCAATAGCGATCATCCGTAGTACAGGGACGTTGACAAAATCGATCGATCCTGTATGTTTGCCGCCATATCCGGCGTCGGTACGCCTGGCTGCAGAACTCCTAGGAGGGCGATTTATGGGTGATAGCGAGCCCCGCAAGGCGGGCATCCCGTTGCTTGGCCAGGAGGTGCCGCTGAACCTGGACCTCTCGCGCCGAGACGTTCTCAAGCTGACCGGCTACGGCAGCCTGGCGGCTTTCCTGGCCGCGTGCTCCAACGGCGGCACGACCTCGAACACCGGCTCGACCACCGGCGGCACCGTGTCCGTGGGGAGCAACGCCTCCGACCCGGCGCCTCTCAAAGGCATGCAGGCGATCAACGACGCGTTCAGCAAGGCCAACGGCGGCACCGTGGTCAAGCTCAACACGGTCGACCACGGCACCTTCCAGGACCAGATCAACTCCTACCTGCAGGGGACGCCCGAAGACATCTTCACCTGGTTCTCCGGCCACCGCATGCGCTTCTTCGCGGACCAGGGCCTGGCGACTTCCATCGACGACACCTGGGACAAGGTCAAGGGCAACTACACCGCCGGGTTTGCGGAGTCCGTCAAAGGCAATGACGGCCACTACTACGGGGTCCCGGTCAGCTACTACCCGTGGGCGGTCTTCTACCGCAAGAGCGTCTTTCAGCAGCACGGGTACAAGATCCCCAGCACCTGGGACGACTACAAGTCGCTGGCCCAGCAGATGCAGAAGGACGGCCTGACGCCGATCGCCATGGCCGACAAGGACGGCTGGCCCGCGCAGGGCACCTTCGACATCATCAACCTGCGCCTGAACGGGTACCAGTTCCACGTCGAACTGCTGACCGGCAAGCAGAAGTTCACCGACAGCCGGGTCACCAACGTCTTCAAGAAGTGGGCGGAGATCACGCCCTACTACAACGCCGGGCTGGCCGGCATGACCTGGCAGCAAGGCGCCGACCTGGTGGTCCAGAAGAAGGCCGGCATGTACCTGCTGGGGCTGTTCGTGGCCCAGCAGTTCTCCGCCGTCGGCCAGGCCGACCTCGACGACCTCGACTTCTTCCCCTTCCCCGACCTGGGCACGCAGTACGACGCCGAGAAGGCGCTCGACGCGCCGATCGACATCGTGATGATGAGCAAGAAGTCGCCCACGCTGAGCAAGGACCTGGGCCAGGCCAAGGCCTACCTGGAGTTCTGGTCGAAAGGCTCGACTCAGCTGCTCATCGCGCCCCCCTCCGGCACCATCCCCGCGGCCAACGATGCGGACACCAGCACTTACTCGCCGCTCTTCAAGAAGGCGCAGCAGATCATCAGCAACGCCAAGCGCATCACCCAGTACTTCGACCGCGACTCGCGGCCCGACTTCGCCGGACCCAACGGCATGCAGAGCTTCCTGCTCAAGTACCTGCAGAATCCCAGCGGCGACATCCAGGGCCTGCAGAAGACGATGCAGGACTTCTGGGATTCGCTGCCGCCGGAGAAGTGATTGCCAGGTAGCCTCGCCCCCGCCCCGGTCGCCGAGTCCGGGGCGGGGGCCCTCGTCAGGAGCATCAAGCGGCGCCGCTACAGCCTGCTCACGCGCCGCGACAAGGTCTTCCTGCTCTTGATGGTCGGGATCCCGCTGATCCTGGACCTGGTCTTCATCTGGGGCCCGACCCTGGCCTCGGTGGGGCTCTCCTTCACCGACTGGAACGGCGTCAACGCCATTACCGCCGACAACTGGGTCGGCACCAAGAACTACTCGTTCCTCTTCACCCACTACCTCTTCTTCAAGCCGGCGCTGCTGCACAACCTGGTCTGGCTCGGGTTCCTCACCTTCATCGCCACGCCCTTCGGTATGTTCCTGGCGGTGCTGCTGGACCGCGAGATGCGCGGCGCCCGCATCTACCAGAGCGTCCTCTTCCTGCCGGTCGTCCTCTCACTCGCGGTTGTTGGCTTCATCTGGGAGCTGCAGTACGCGCCCTCGGAGGGCTTCATCAACAGCGCCTTCCACCTCACGGGCAACCGGCTCATCGACTGGCTGGGCAACCCCAACATCAACCTCTTCTCGATCCTGATCGCGGCCAGCTGGCGGCACGTCGGCTACATCATGGTTCTGTACCTGGCCGGCTTGAAGAGCGTCGACCCTTCGCTGCGCGAGGCGGCCAAGGTCGACGGCGCCAACGAGCGCCAGATCTTCTTCGGCGTGGTGTTCCCGGTGATGGCGCCGATCAACGTGATCATCGTGGTGGTCACCGCCATTGAATCGCTGCGCGCGTTCGACATCGCGTACATCATCAACCGCGGCAAGAACGGCCTCGAGCTGCTCTCCACGCTGATCACCAACAACAGCATCAGCGAGGCCAGCCTGATCGGCTTCGGCTCGGCGATCGCGGTGGTGCTGCTGGTGATCTCGCTGGTGCCGATCGTGATCTTCCTGTCACGCGTGATGGCGGAGCCGGCATGAGGGGCGCAGCCGAGCAGTGATGCCGTACCTTTCGCGCCCGGATGTCCGATGCGGACACTTGCTTCTGCGGTGCTCAGTCACGCAGCGTGAGCTGCGCTCCTTCCGCTCCTCGGCGCAAGCTGGCGCCTCGAAGCATCAGGATCACGAAATGTGGCGGCCCACCGCCCGGCCGCGCCCCTGATGGCGACCGCCACCGCCGTAGCGCGCCCGCGTAGCAGCACTCGCGCGGCGGCGCGGCGCCTGCGTCCCGCGCGCTTCCTGCTGCACGGATTCCTGATCGGTGTCTGCGCGCTCTGGCTGTTCCCGCTCGTGTACGCGATCTACACCTCGCTGCGACCCTTCGGGGACACCAGCCGCAACGGCTATGTGTCGATCGCGACCACGCTCAACCTCAACAACTACATCACGGCCTGGAACGCGGCGCGGCTGCCCTACTACTACCTGAACACGCTGATCATCGTGGTGCCCGGCGTGATCCTGACGCTGCTGGTCGCCTCTCTGATCGCGTTTGCCGTGACGCAGTTCAGCTGGCGCTTCAACCTGATCGTGCTGATGATCTTCACCGCCGGCAACCTGCTGCCGCCGCAGGTCATCATCGTCCCGCTCTACTGGGTCTACCTCAACATCCCGCTGCCGGACTGGGCCAGCGACAACGGCCTGCTGTACGACCAGTACATCGGCATCGTGCTCATCCATGTCGTCTTCCAGATGGGCTTCGCAACCTTTGTGCTCAGCAACTACATGAAGACGATCACCAAGGAGATCACCGAATCCGCGCTGGTCGACGGCGCCAACGTGCTGCAGATCTGGTGGAGCGTGATCCTGCCCCTATGCCGGCCGGCGCTGGCCGCCATGGCGACGCTGCTCTTCACCTTCATCTACAACGACTTCTTCTGGGCATTGGTGCTGATGAAGTCGGGTGACAAGCGACCGATAACGAGCGCGCTCAACAACCTGCGCGGCTCCTACTTCACCGACCTCAACATGCTGGCCGCGGGCTGCATGCTGGCGGCCATCCCGCCGATCGTGACCTACATCCTGCTGCAGAAGCACTTCGTGCGCGGCCTGACGCTCGGCGCCACCAAGGGTTAAGCAGCTGACCGGCATCTACTACGGGGGCGACTACAACCCCGACCAGTGGCCGGAGGACGTCTGGCCGGAGGACGTGCGCCTGATGCAGGAGGCCGGCGTCAACCTGGTCTCGCTCGGCATCTTCGCCTGGTCGCGCCTGCAGCCCACCGCCGACCGCTTCGACTTCGGATGGCTGGACCGGGTGCTGGACCTGCTGCACGAGGGCGGGATCGGCGTCGACCTGGCCACCGCCACCGCCTCTCCCCCACCCTGGCTGGCGCGCGCGCATACCGAGATGCTGCCGGTGCTCGCCGACGGCGTCCAGCTCTGGCCCGGCGCACGCCAGCACTACTGCCCGAGCAGCATCGCCTACCGGGAGGCGGCGGCCGCGCTGGTCGAGAGGATCGCCGAGCGCTACGGCAAGCACCCGGCGCTGGTCATGTGGCACGTGGGCAACGAGTTCGGCTGCCACGTGCCGGCCTGCTACTGCGACCGCTCGGCGGCCGCCTTCCGCGAGTGGCTCAAGAACCGCTACCAGGACCTGGACGCGCTCAACGCCGCCTGGGGCACTGACTTCTGGTCGCAGCGCTACTCGGATTGGGAGGAGATCCTGCCGCCGCGGCGCACGCCCACCTGGCCCAATCCCAGCCAGCAGCTCGACTTCCATCGCTTCTGCTCCGACGAGCTGCTGGCTTGCTACGAGCAGGAGCACGCGATCCTGAAGCGGCACACGCCCGAGGTGCCTGTGACGACCAACTTCATGAGCTTCTTCAAGCCGCTCGACTACTGGAAGTGGGCGCAGCGGGAGGACGTGGTCAGCAACGACAGCTATCCCGACCCCGGCGATCCCGCCTCACCCATGAAAGCGGCCATGGCCGGCGACCTCATGCGCTCACTGAAGCGCGGGCAGCCGTGGCTGTTGATGGAGCAGACGCCCAGCCGCGTCAACTGGCGGGAGATAAACCTGGCCAAGGCGCCCGGGCAATATCGCCTCTGGAGCTACCAGGCGCTGGCGCGGGGCGCCGGCGGCGTCCTCTGCTTCCAGTGGCGGCAGTCGCGGGCCGGGGCCGAGAAGTTCCACAGCGCGATGGTTCCCCACGGCCCGCGCGAGACCAGCCCGACCTGGCAGGAGGTGGTTCGCCTGGGCACCGAGCTCAAGGAGCTCTCGGCGCTGCAGGGAACGCCGGTCGAGGCCGAGGTCGCGATCCTGCACGCCTGGGATAGCTGGTGGGCGCTGGAGCTGCCCTCCAAGCCCTCGCTGGCCGTGCGCCAGGTCGAGCAGCTGGAGTCCTACTACCGGCCGCTATGGGAGGCCAACGTGGCGGTCGATTTCGCGCCACCTGCGCGCGACCTCTCCAAGTACAAGCTGGTGCTGGCGCCGAGCCTGTACCTGGTCAGCGACGAGGCGGTCAAGAACCTGGTCGCCTACGTCGAGGCCGGCGGCGTGCTCGTGCTCTCCTTCTTCAGCGGCATCGTCGACCCCTCCGACCACATCCGCCTGGGCGGCTATCCCGCGCCCTTCCGCGAGCTCCTGGGCCTGCGCGTCGAGGACTGGCTGCCGCTGGCGGCCGGGCAGGAGATCGCCGTCGCGGCCGGCGGCGGGGCCGCGCGGGCCGACCTGTGGTCCGAGCTGCTCAGCACCCAGGCCGCCACCGTCCTGGCCACCTTCCAGGCCGCCCCGCTCTACGGCAAGCCGGCGGCGACCAAGCACCCCTTCGGCCGCGGAGCCGCCTACTACCTGGCCACCCGCCTGGACCCGGCGGCCATGGCCGGCTTTCTGCGCGGGGTCTGGACCGAAGCCGGCGTGACGCCCACGCTGCAGACCCCCGGCGGCGTGGAGGCGGTGCGCCGGGGCGGCAAGCTTTTCCTCCTCAACCACCGCCCGGAGGCGGTGGACGTGGTGATGGCTCCGGGCGGGGACCCGGTGCGGCTGGAGCCGCACGGCGTGGCGCTGGCATAGTCCGGCTCTCTCGAGCCTCCCTGGTGGCGATCGCCGCCACCTTCCTCCTGATGGGTGCGCAGGCGGCGGCGTACGGGCCGCTGCTGCAGCCGCTCACCCACCGCTTCGGTGTGAGCTTGCCGGTGGCCGGCGCGGCCATCAGCGCCAACTTTCTGGGGGCCCTGCTCGCGGTCGGCGCCTGCTTCTGGCTCTTCCCGCGCACGCCGGGCCGCTGGCTGGTCTGGGGCGGGCTGGCCATTGCCGCCCTGGGCGGAGTGGGCGTCGCCCTGGCGTCGGACTGGCCGCTGTTCCTGCTCGCGGTGGCCCTGGTCGGCCTGGGCGCGGGCGCCCTGGACATGACGCTCACCAACCTGATCGCCCACAGCGAGGGCTCGCGCCGCACGGCGCTGCTGAACGCCGTCAACGGCGCTTATGGACTGGGCGCGGTGCTGGGCCCGGTCCTGGTCGCCCTGGCGGCGGCCGACCTGACGCGCCTCTTCGGCGGCGGCGCCCTGCTGGCCCTCGCGCTGATCCCCGCCCTGCGCGGGATCCGCGGCCGCCTGCCCCATGAGCCCGACCCCGGCCGGCCCGGTCGCAACTCGCTGGTCGCGCTCTTCATGGGCGCCTTCATCCTGTACGTGGGCGTGGAGGTCGGCGTCGGCGGCTGGATGCCGTCCCACCTGGAGTCGCTCGGTCACTCCAGCTCGGCCGCGGCGCTGCTCACCTCCGGCTACTGGCTGACCTTCGCCCTGGGCCGGCTGCTGGCGCCTCTGCTGCCGTCCCGACTGCCGGAGGGCGCGGTCGTGCTGGGCGGCGCCGCCCTCGCCATGGTGACACTGCTGCTGGCCGCGGCCGGCCCCCTGGCGCCGGCGGGCTACCTGCTCACGGGCCTGGCGATCGCGCCGATATGGCCGACCGCGGTGGCGTGGCTGGCCCGGCGGCGGCCGCGCGACGCGCGGGCGACGTCCTGGCTCTTCCCGGCGGCCATGGTGGGCGGTGCGCTGATCCCCGGCGCCGTCGGCCTCCTGTTGGGCCGGGTCGGCCTGGGCTGGACTCCCGTGATCCTGGCCGTGGTGGCCGCCGGCAGCCTGGCGGCGTTCGGGCTGGCCGCCCGCAGCCGGGGTTAAACGAGACTAGGAGAGCAGGCGAGAACGGTGCTTTTCGTAGATCCCGGCCTGGGCGTCGGGGTCGCGGTGCTCCTGCAGCTCGGCGATCAGGCGCCGCAGGCGCGGCGTGAGCACGATCAGGTAGCGCGAGCCGGGCAGCGCCTCATAGGTGTGGGGCACCCCGGCGGGCACGAAGACCGTCGACCCCGCTCCGGCGTCGACGTCCTTCTCGCCCAGGCGGAAGCGCAGCGTGCCCTCCAGGACGTGCCAGGCCTCATCGTCCTCGTCGTGCACGTGCAGCTGGGGCGGGCCGCTCCCTCGCCACTCGTGGATCGACAGCGTGGCCCCGTCGGCCTCCACCCGCTGGTCGCTCCGGAAGACGCTCACGGACGCCTCCAAGATACGGTTTGCGCGGAATGATCTTCGTCCCCTACTTCATCGGCTCCCGGACTCGCGACGCCGCGCGCCTGGCGCCGGCGGAGGTGGTCGAGCCGGCGCTGCCCGAAGGTTCGGCGCCGGACCGCCTGGGCGTCCTGTACGCCGCGCTGGCCGAGCGGGTGCGTGAGGCCGCGGACCCGCGCGTCCAGGTGGGCGACTGCGTGGCCAGCATCGGCGTCATGGGCGGCCTCCAGGCCAAGGGCCTCGACCCGGCCATCGTCTGGCTTGACGCCCACGGCGACTTCAACACCTGGGAGACGACGCCTTCGGGCTTCCTCGGCGGCATGCCCCTGGCCATGCTGGCCGGGCTCGGCGAGCAGACCATCGTCGAGGCGGTCGGGGTGCGCCCGCTGGCCGGAGAACGGATCCTCCTGGTGGGCGCGCGCGACCTGGACAGCGGCGAGGACACCAACCTTGAGCAGGCCGGTGTGCGCCAGGCGGACGTCGAGGACCTGCGCGCGGCCGATCTGCCCGACGGTCCCCTTTACCTCCATCTCGACTGCGACGTGGTGGCCATCGAGGAGATGCCCGCCGTCAACTACCCGGCCGCCGGCGGACCGGGGGCGGCCGCGGTGCGGGAGGCGGTCGAGCGGGTCTTCGCCAGCGGCCGGGTGGCCGCCTTCTCCTTCACGGGCTGGGACCCCAACCTGCCCGGCGCCGAGCTGGCGGCCGCGACGGGTCGCCGCCTCACCGAGGGCCTCTTGTTCTCGGAGTGATCAACCGCCGCCAGGACTACATCGTCTGGATGATCGAGCAGACGGTGCAGGCGATGGCCGAGGCGGCCCGGCTGCTCAAGGCGGGCAAGTTCGACCTCGCCCTGATCGCGATCCGGCGCGCCTCGGACCTGGTGGTCCCGCCGGCCATGCGCTCTTTGCTGGACCGCCTGGAACCGGCCAGCGCGGTGGCGGTGCTGGGGCCGGCCGAGCTGGAACGGGTGCGGCTTTACGCTGCGCTCCTGGGCGAGGAGGGCGCCGTCCACGAGCTGCGCGGGGACGCCGTCCAGGCCCGCCGCTGCAGCGCCCGCTCACTGGAGCTGTACGCCGCCGCCGAGGCGGCCGGCGCCGAGCTGCTGGACGCCGACCGTGAGCGCATCGAGGAGCTCCGCAGCAAGCTGGCCGCGAGCTAAGCTGCCGGCGTGGCCGGCCTCTACGAGGCGGTGACGGTGGGCGAGGTCATCTGCAGCGCGCTGCGCCGCTTCCCTGAGCGGGTCGCCTTCCGCCAGGACGGCCGCGAGCTCACGTACCGCCAGGTCGAGGACAGTCTGGCCCGCTGGGTGGCGGTGCTGCACGCGCGCGGCCTGCGCCGAGGCGAGGGTGTGGGCCTGCTCTCACCCAACCGGCCGGAGGCCTGGCTGGCCTCCAGCGCGACCATCCTGGCCGGCGGCCGCTACACGGCCCTGCACCCGCTGGGTTCGCTTGAGGACCACCTGCATGCCTGCAACGAGGCCGAGCTGCGCTTCGTCTTCGTCGACCCCGCGTTCGCCGAGCGCGGGGTCGCGCTCAAGGAGAAGGCCGAGACCGTGGAGGCCGTCTTCGGATTCGGGTCTTCGGACGCAGGTGAGGACATCGACGCGCTGGCCGCCGAGGTCGGACTTAACGGCGGCCTGGGGCCGGGCCCCGCCACCCTCGACGACGTCTCCTACCTGCTCTACACCGGCGGCACCACCGGGGTGCCCAAGGCCGCGATGTTGACCGGCCGCGCGGTGGTCGCCCACTACTACGGGACCGCACTGGGCTGGGACCTGCCCCAGCACATGCGCTACCTGGCGGTGGCGCCCATCTCGCACGCCGCCGGCATGCTGATCATGCCCGTCTTCCTGAGCGGCGGCACAGTGATCCTGCAGCGACGCTTCGACCCGGCCGCCTGGCTGCAGGCGGTGGCGGCGGAGCGCGCCAACCTCAGCTTGTTGGTCCCGACCATGATCTACGCCCTGCTCGACCATCCTCAGCTGGAGACCACAGACCTCTCCAGCCTGGAGACGATCATCTACGGCGCCTCGCCCATCTCCCCCACCCGCCTGGCCGAGGGACTGGAGCGGATCGGACCGGTCTTCTGCCAGCTGTACGGCCAGACCGAGTCCGCCGGCCAGGGCACCTCGCTCTGGCGCGGGCACCACGACCCCTCCGACCTGACCCGCCTCAGCTCCTGCGGCAAGGCGATGCCCTTCAACCGGGTGGCGGTCCTCGACGAGGAGGGCAGTCCGATGGCCGATGGCAGCCCGGGCGAACTGTGCATCCAGGGACCAACGGTCATGGAGGGCTACTGGAAGCAGCCCGAGCTGACCGCCGGCGCCCTGGCCGGCGGCTGGCTGCACACCGGCGACGTGGGCGTGCGCGACGTCGACGGCTTCTTCTACATCGTCGACCGCATGAAGGACATGATCGTCAGCGGCGGCTTCAACGTCTTCCCGCGCGAGGTCGAGGACGTGCTCGCCGGCCATCCCGCCGTCTCCACCGTGGCCGTGATCGGCGTGCCCGACGAGAAGTGGGGCGAGGCGGTGAAGGCGCTGGTGGTGCTGCGGCCGGGGGCAGCGGTCGAGGAGACGGAGCTGCTGGCGCTGGTGCGCGAGCGAAAGGGGCCGATCTACGCGCCCAAGTCGGTCGAGTTCCTGGACGCGCTGCCCATGACGCCGGTCGGCAAAGCCGACAAGAAGGTGCTGCGGGCGAAGTACTGGGCCGGCCGCGAGCGCCAGGTCGGCTAGGTTTCGAAGCTGCCGTGCCGGCCGGCGCCGGCCGCGAAGCGTTCCGCTCCGGCCCGCGTCTCACCGGTGGCGATGACCTCCAGACCCAGCCGGGTTTCGTTGCGCAGCGCGGCCGCCAGGTCCAGGTCCCACTGCTCGTAGGCCGATCGGCGATCGCTGCGCAGGCAGGCCTGCGGGAACGCCGCCAGCTGCCGGGCCAGCTCGACGGCCGCCGTCCGCGCCTGGCCGCGCGGCACGACGCGGTTCGTCAGGCCGATGGCCAGCGCCTCCGCCGCCTCCACCGGGCGGCCGGTGAGGATGAGGTCGAGCGCGCGGCCCTGTCCCACGATGCGGGGTAGCCGGATCGTCCCGCCGTCCACCAAAGGCACGCCCCAGCGTCGGCAGAAGACGCCGAAGACTGCGCCTTCGGCGGCCACGCGCAGGTCGCACCAGAGCGCCAGCTCCAGGCCGCCTGCCACCGCGTACCCCTCCACGGCCGCGATCACCGGCTTGCCCAGGCGCAGGCGCGTCGGCCCCATCGGGCCCTCCCCATCCTCCGCCACCCGGTTGCCGCGCCCTTCGGCCACGCCCTTCAGGTCGGCGCCGGCGCAGAAGTTGCCGCCGGCGCCCGTGAGGACGGCCGCGGCCAGCCCACGCTCCCGGTCGAAGCGGCGGAAGGCGTCCACCAGCTCGTCGGCGGTCGGCCCGTCGACGGCGTTGCGGACCTCCGGTCGCTCGATGCTGACCACGGCGACGCTACCCTCGGTTTGGAAACTGACGTTGGCCATGCCGCGATGATCACATCCCACGAGCTCAACGAGCCCGGCGCCGACACCACTCCCGTCGACCCGCCCAGCGGCGAGGGTTGGGAAGACCACCTCGACCATCCGCGGCAGGCCGACGAGCTGCGGTTCGCCGTCCACAGCAGCTGGCGCATCGTGCAGTCCTGCCACGAGCGCTGGACCCCCGAGACGCTGGGCGTCAGCATGCCGCCCCGGCGCGGCGACCGCGTCGAAACCCACACGCGGGCCTCGGTGATGACGCGCCTGGTCATGCGCGACGCCTTCCACTGCGGCGAGATTTCGCTGCTGCTGAGCATGCACGGTCACGAGGCCCTCGACCCCTGGACGCCACCGGTTTGCTGACTGTTTCCGATCCGGTCCGCAACAAGGCGCTCGCGCTGGGGGCGAGCGCGTGGCTCGAGGAGCTGCCGGGATTGGTCGGCGAGCTCGAGCGAGACTGGTCGCTGACTCTGGGACGGCCCTGTGCGGGCGCCACCGAGGCCTTCGTCGCCGAGGCGACCTGTGCAGACGGCTCACCCGCGGTGCTGAAGGTCGCGCTGCCGGGGCGGGGCGAGGCCCACCGGCATGAAGTCACGGCGCTGCGGCTCGATGGCGGGCTCGGTTGCGCGCAGTTGCTGCAGGAGGATCCTGGACGCAGAGCCCTGCTCCTGGAGCGACTGGGGCGGTCGCTGTATGAAATCGGCCCACCGCTCGAGCGCCGGCTGGAGGTCCTCTGCGCGGCGGCCGCCCGAGTCTGGCGACCGGCGGCCGGGTGCGGCCTGCCCACCGGTGCCGCCAAGGGCCGCTGGCTGCAGAACTACATCGCGACCGCCTGGGAGGAGCTACGGCGGCCCTGCTCTGAGGCCGCGATGGAGTTGGCCCTCGTCTGCGCCGGGCGTCGGGTGCAAGCCCACGACGATGAGCGGGCGGTTCTGGTGCACGGCGACGTGCACCAATGGAATGCACTGGAGTCGCCGGCGGGATTCAAGCTGGTAGACCCGGACGGGCTGCTCGCGGAAGCCGAGTACGACCTGGGAATCCTGATGCGCGAGGATCCCGAGAACTTGCTGGCGGGCGACAGCAAGACCCTGACAGAGCAACGGGCGGCCTGGCTGGCACGGCGCACCGGTCTCGACGCCGCGGCCATCTGGGAATGGGGCGCGGCGGAACGCGTGGCGACCGGCCTGCTGTGCACTCGGATCGAGCTGCAGCCGGCGGGCCGGGACATGCTCCGCGTCGCCGACCGGATCGCCGAATGAAGGCTACCGAGTTCGACCTCACGCTGCCGGGCGGGCGTCTCCACGCCCAGCGCTTCGGGTCAACGGAAGCGCCGCTGGTGATCTGCGTGCCCGGCCTCTCCGCCAACCTCAAGACCTTCGACTTCCTGTGCGAGCGCCTGGCGGGCGAGCAGCTGCAGATGGTCGCCATGGACCTGCGCGGCCGCGGCCGCAGCGACATAACGTCGCCCGGCACGTACGGCTGGCCCGGCCACGCCCGCGACCTCTTCGCGGCGGCGGATGCCCTGGGCGCCGAGCGTTTCAGCCTGATCGGCCACTCGATGGGCGCGGCGGTCTCGATGACGGCGGCGAGCCAGGACGGTTCCCGCCTGGAACGGGTGGTGCTGATCGACTTCTGCGGCCAGCCCGAGGCCAGCAGCCTGATCCCCATCCAGTCCTCCGTGAACCGGCTGGGCCAGACCTTCCCGTCCACCGAGTTCTACATCGACGCGGTCAAGTCACTGGGGCTGATCGAACCCTGGAACCCGTACTGGGACGCCTACTTCCGCTACGAGCTGGAGCCCGTGGCAGGCGGGGTGCGGCCGCGCAGCCAGAAGGACGCGGTGCTCGAGGATTACGCCGGCGGCGACGCCAGCGCGAGCTACGGACTGTGGCCCAGCCTCACGATGCCCGTCCTCCTGGTGTGGGCGAGCCGGGAAATTATGCCCGGCATGGGCTACCTCGTCAGCCCCGCCGACCGCGACCGCTTCGCGCGCGAGGTGCCCTCGGCGACCGTGGTCGAGGTCGACGCCAACCACTACACGGTCGTGACGTCCGACGCCACGGCGGACGCCATCCGCCGCTTCTTCAAGCTCGACTAGGGCTCACCCGGTCCAGCGCGACCTTGAAGATCTCGCGCGGCGTCCGCCGCTGGTAGGGCGCACCCGTGTACTTGTGGGCCATGCGGTCGATGAACACGAGGTCGTGGTCGGGCTGGATGTCGACCACGTGGCCGCTGATCGAGACCCAGTGCCAGGGGTTGTCGCGGCTGACGATCGAGATCGCCACCTGCCCGTCGCGACGCAGCGAGCGGCCCTTCTTCGAGCCCACCGGCGAGCTGATCAGCACGTGCTCGCCGTCGTAGTCCGCCCACATCGGCCAGGTCACGATCTGGCCCTTGGGGTTGAGGTAGGAGACGTGCGCCAGCGCCGGCTCCTGAAAGACGTCGCGCAGCTGCTCGGGGATCGTCGCCATGGGCCCGCGGTCAGCGTACCTCTCGCCTCCACCTGAGGCGGTGCAAGAGCAGCGAGAGCAGGTACGCGGCAAAGGCGAGCGCCGTGATCAGGGAGCTCGGCGGGTAGGAGAGGTAGAAGGCCAGGACCAGGCCCGCCCACACCACTCCCAGCGCGATGAGCGCGGACAGGCCCATGGCCAGCCAGGGGCGGGCGCTCAGGTTCTGAGCCACCGCGGCCGGGGTGACCAGGAGCCCGAAGATGAGCAGGGCCCCCACGGCCTGGACGGCCTCGGCCACGGTCACCGCGACCAGGACCATGAAGACCGGGGTGAGCCAGCGGGTGGGCACGCCCCGCGCCACCGCGACGTCGGGATCGAGGCTCGCGAACAGGAGCGGCCGGGCCAGCGCGACGGCGGCGACCACGGTGGCCACCGCGGCCGCCGACGCGACCACGACCTGCGCCGTCTGGAGGCCGAGGATGGATCCGAAGAGCACGCTCACACCGACGATCCCTGAGGCCGCGCTCCGTGAGGTGGTGTACAGGCTCAGGAAGAGAACGCCCACCCCGAGCACCCACGCGAAGACGGTTCCCACGGCCACGTCTCGACCCCGTCCGCGCCCGCCCAGGGTGCCCATCGCCAGCGCCACCGCGATGCAGCTGCCGAAGATGCCTGCGAGCAGGTTGAGCCCCGCCAGCAGCCCGCCCAGGCCGCCCGTGAAGGCGACGTGGGCCAGGGCGTCGGTGGTGAAGACCTGGTTGCGCAGGACCACGAAGTAGCCGACGAGCCCGGCCGCGACCGCGATCAGGCCGCCCGCCAGGAAGGCGTGGCGCATGAAGTCCAGCGCCAGCATCGCCTGCACGCCTGACGTCACGCCTGGGCGGCCCTGGCCACGCGGACCAGCAGGTAGGCGCCGAAGGCCAGCGTGGTTATGAAGAACCCGACCGGCAGATCGGTGAAGTAGGCGAACGCCAGGCCGAACCAGGTGCAGAGCAGCGAGAGCGCCGTGCTGAGCACCAGGCCGCGGACCGGCCGGGCCGTGAGCTGGAGAGCGGCGGCGCCGGGCGCGACCAGGAGGGCGAAGATCAGCAGCGTCCCCACGATCTGGACCGTGATCGCCACCGCCAGGGCGAGCACCAGCAGGAAGGCGATCGCCAGCGCCCTCACGCCCACGCCGCGTGCCTCGGCCACGGCCGGGTCCACCGACGCGAACACCAGCGGCCGCCCGATCAGAAGCAGCACGCCGCCACCGGCCACCGCCACCAGCAGCGTGATCAGGACGTCGCGGTCGGTGATGCCCAGGACCGTGCCGAAAAGAAATCCGTAGACGCCCTGCGCGCTGCCCGCGTAGAGCCTGAAGAAGAGCAGACCCAGGCCCAGCGAGAAGGCCAGGATGCTGCCGACGGCGGCGGACTCCGCGCGGTGCCCGGCGTCGACGTCACGCCCCATCCAGCCGATTCCCAGGGCCGCGCCCAGGCAGAACACCGTGAGGCCGGCGACCGGCGAGACGTGCACCAGCACGGCGCCGGCGGCGCCCGGGAAGCCGACCTGGGAGAGCATGTGCGCGGCGAAGCTCTGGCCGCGGAGCACGACGAAGTAGCCGGCGGCCCCCGCCAGCAGCGCGACCAGTGTGCCGGCCAGCAGGGCGTTCCGCATGAAATGGAACTGCAGCAGCAGTTGCAGGTCGGCGAGCAGGTCCCAGGAGGGGCCCGGCTCGGTCACGCGGATTCGCGGTCGTGCGCGTGGTAGCTCACCGGCTCCTGCTGGCCGATGACCACGAGGCGTCCATCGCTGGTGCGCAGGACCTCGACCGGCGCGCCGTAGAGGCGGGTCAAGGTGTCGGTCTTGATCACCTCCTGGGGCGGTCCGGAGACCACATGCCCGCCGGCGCAGTACACCACGCGGTCGACGGAGGGAAGGATGGGATTGATGTCGTGCGCGACCAGCAGGACGGTCACGCCGTGCTCCTCGCGCAGTCGGCGGACGAGGCCGGAGATGGCCTGCTGGTTGTTGAGGTCGAGACTGTCCAGCGGCTCGTCCAGGGCCAGCAGGCGCGCGCCGCTGACCAGCGCCTGGGCGATCAGGATCCGCTGCTGCTCGCCTCCTGACAGTTCGCCGATGGGCCGCCGCGCGTAGCCCTGGGCGCCGACCAGCCGGATCATCTCGGTAACCCGTTCCTGTCGAGCCTTGGCCGCCGTCCCGGGAAGCCACGCGGGCAGCGGCACGCCCCAGTGGGAGCCGTCGAGGCCCAGCCGGACCAGGTCGATGGCCCGGATCCGGAGGTCGGGATCGAAGCGGCGGCGCTGCGGGAGGTAGCCGACCTGGTCGTTGCCGCGGCGAACCGGCTGCCCGAAGACCTCGACCCTGCCCGCCGACAGCGGGGTCACGCCCAGCAGCGCCTTGAGCAGCGTCGACTTGCCGGCGCCGTTGGGTCCGAGAATGGCCACGAATTCGCCAGCGGGGACCGCCAGGTCGACCCCGCTCCAAACCATGTGGTCGCCGAGCCGCACCGTGGCGCCGGAGAACGCCACCGCGTACTCGGGCTGCGCCATGGTCCGGCCTATCCGCCCAGGGCGGTGAGGAGGTTCCTGAGCTGTCCTGTCTGCCAATCCTGGAAAGTGGCATTGGCGGGAGCCAGCGTCTCGGTGACGGTGGTCACGGGGATGCCCTGGGCCTTGGCCGCGTCGACCAGCGCCTGCACGTCCGGCGTCAGGTTCTGCGAGTTGAAGACGAAGACCTTGATCTGCCGGGTCGCGATCTGGTCCTCGGTCTGGGTCTTGTCGGCGGCGGTCGGGTCGCTGCCTTCGCTGATCGCGTTCAGGAAGCCGTAGGGCGTGATGAGGTTGAGCCCGGTGGCCTCCGCGAGGTAGGAGAAGATGCTCTCGCTGGCGCCCACCCTGGTGCCCGAGTACTTCTGCCGGATCGTGTCGATGGCGCCGTGGTAGTCCTTCAGCCCAAGCGACTTGTAGGCGCTGCCCTGCTGCTGGAAGTAGGCGGCGCCGGCGGGGTCGAGCTTGGCCAGATCTGAGGCGATGCGGTCCACGACCTGGTCGACGTAGCCGGGCGAGTACCAGAGGTGCGGGTTGTCGCCCTCCTTCTTGCCGAACATGTCCGCCACCGTCAGCACGGCCCGGCCGGACACCGGGTCGGCGTCCAGCAGCTTGGGCGCCCAGGGATCGTAGCCGGCCCCGTTGACGATCACGTACTGCGCCCGGGCGATCGTGCGGGCGTCGCCCGGGGTCGCCTCGTAGGCGTGAGGGTCGGTGTCGGGGTTGACGACGATGCTGGTGACGTGGGCCCGGTCGCCCGCGATCTGAGTGGCGATGCTGCCCCAGAAGTTCTCGGCCGCGACCACCTCCAGTTTGGAGCCGCCGGCGCCGGCCGGCGAGCTCAGGCCGCAGGCGGTCAGGGCCAGGCACAGGATTGCGAGCAGTAGGCGCCGCATTGCGCAAGAGTATTGCACAAGTTAGATGCGCAAGTGGTTTGCGTCGATATACTTGGCGGCGGATGCCCAGACCGAGTCCGGTGACCGATGAGGTCAGGCGCCTCCTGCTCGCGGGTGAGCGCCATGCCTGGTCACTCGACGAGCTGCACGAGGCGGCCCGGAACCGCCTGGGATCAGCCGACTACTCTTCGGTGTCGCGCGCCGTGGGGTTTCTGGAGCGGGAGGGCGTGATCGACCGCATCGACCTGGGCGATGGGCGGGCACGGTACGAGCCCAAGGACAGCCACCACGAGCACATCCGGTGCAACGCCTGCGGTCGCATCGACGAGGTTCCGGGCTGCGTCCTCGACGACGTGGCCGCGCAGGTCCAGAGGGCGACGGGCTTCAAGGTCTCGAGCCACAAGGTCGTCTTCGCGGGGCTCTGCGCGACCTGCGCGGGCTGACTTGACGCTCGCTCGCCCGGGCTGAAGGCGCGAAGAGCCCCCCTCCCCGCGCAGGGAGGGGGGGTAGGACCTTAGCTTCCGCACGCGGTTTAGGAACGGACGCCGGTGCGTCCGCGGTGCGCACGCGGCCTTGAGCGCTCACGGCTTGCGACGCTACTCTGCGTTGCTATATAGTGGTACCCAATGTCGCTAAGTAGCAGCGCAGACGGGCCGTGGCCGGGCAGGTCCGAGATGCTCAAGGGCATCCTGGAGGGGATCGTCCTGGCGATCCTGGCGCGCCGGCCCGCCTACGGCTACGAGATCACGGCCTGGCTCCGCGAGCAGGGCTTCTCCGAAATCGCCGAAGGCACGGTTTACGCCCTCCTGATCCGGGTCGAGGAGCGGCGGCTGGTCGACGTCGAGAGAGTCCCGTCGGAGAAGGGGCCGCCCCGCAAGGTCTACTCCCTCAACGCCCGGGGGCGCGAGCACCTCGAGAGTTTCTGGAAGACCTGGGGCTTCCTCGCCGAACGACTGAGTCGGCTACAGCACCAACCGAAGGGAGGCGAATGAGATGGCGGCGAAATGGATCGAGCTCCTGACCGGCTCGCTCGAGCAGAAGCGGAGGTACAAGCAGTACCGGGGCCGGATCGACGCCCTGCCCGAGCCCTACCGGTCGGTCGCAAAGGCACTCGAGCGGTACTTCATGTACTACGGCGGCGTAACCGACGGCGACACCACGCTCCGCATGTGGAGCGATCTCGTCGATCTCTGGGAGCGAGCGGCCGTCGACGGAACGCCGGTGCGTGCCGTCGTCGGCGACGACCCAGTCGAGTTCGCGGAGACATTCGTCCAGGCCTATTCCGGCAAGCAGTGGATCGACAAAGAACGGACCCGGCTCGTCAAGACGATCGAGGACGCCGAGAGAGGAGAGCGGCCATGACGACCGGCGCAGCCATCGCGGTCAAAGACCTTCAGAAGACCTACAAAGACGTGCACGCGCTGCGTGGCGTCGACTTCGACGTGGCGCCTGGCAGCATCTTCGCGCTGCTCGGGCCCAACGGGGCCGGCAAGACCACGGTCGTCAGGATCCTCGCCACGCTGCTCAAGGCAGACGGCGGCACGGCGAGCGTCGGCGGCTTCGACGTCGCCACGCAGCCCGCGAAAGTCAGAGAGTCCATCAGCCTCACCGGACAGTTCGCCGCGGTGGACGAGATCCTGACCGGCCGCGAGAACCTGGTCCTGGTCGCCCGCCTGCGGCACCTGAGAAACCCACGCGCGATCGCCGACCAGCTGCTCGAGCGCTTTTCGCTCGGCGACGCGGCGGGACGCAGCGTCTCGACCTACTCGGGCGGCATGCGGCGCCGCCTCGACATCGCCATGAGCCTCGTCGGCAGCCCCCTGGTCATCTTCCTCGACGAGCCGACGACCGGCCTCGACCCGCAGGCCCGACTCGAGGTCTGGCGGGCCATCAGGGACCTCGCGGCGCAGGGCACGACCGTACTGCTCACCACGCAGCACCTCGACGAGGCCGAGCAGCTCGCCGACCGCATCGCGATCCTCGATGAGGGCCGCGTCATCGTCAATGGCACTCTCACCGAGCTCAAGCGGCTGCTTCCGCCGGCCAAGGTCGAGTACGTCGAGAAGCAGCCGACGCTCGAGGAAGTCTTCCTCGCCATCGTCGGCGGTCGCGGTGACGGCCGCGCCGAAAGCCAGGCGGGAGCTGCCATCGCCGCAGCAGGGAGGAACGAATGAGCATCCACTTCTTCGCGGATACCGCAGTCCTGACGGGACGCTCGCTGCGCCATATCACGCGCAGCCCCGACACCATCATCACGACGACCGTCATGCCGATCGCTTTTCTGCTGCTCTTCGTCTATGTGTTCGGCGGCGCGATCAACTCCGGTGCGCGCTCCTATGTCGATTACCTCCTGCCCGGCATCCTGCTGATGACGATCGCCTCGGGCATCGCCTACACCGGCTTCCGCCTTTTCCTGGACGTGAAGAGCGGCATCTTCGAGCGCTTCCAATCGCTGCCCATCGCGCGCTCGTCCGTGCTCTGGGCGCACGTGCTCACTTCGCTCGCCGCCAATTCCGTCTCGATCGTCGTCGTTGTGCTCGTCGCCTTTCTGATGGGGTTCCGTTCGGGAGCGGGAGTGCTGGCCTGGGTCGCCGTCGCGGGCATGCTGGTTCTCTTCACCCTCGCGTTGACCTGGATCGCCGTCATCGCGGGACTATCCGCGAAGTCGCCAGACGGCGCGGGCGCGTTCGCGTATCCGATCCTCTTCCTGCCCTTTGTCAGTTCGGCCTTCGTGCCCACGCACACGATGCCCGGACCCGTGCGCGCCTTCGCCGAGCACCAGCCGGTGACCTCGATCGTCGACTCGATTCGCCACCTCTTCGCGGCCCAATCGCCGGGCGGTGAGATCTGGGTCGCGTTGGCTTGGTGCGCGGGCGTCCTGATAGTCGCCAATGCTGTCGCCATGGCCACGTACCGCCGCAAGATCTCCTGACGGCGACTTGTCAGGACACCCATGACCGGGAGTGTTGCGGCTCAGCCGAAGCAGCTGTAGCGCAGCAACCGAAGTTCTGTTGCACATCAGCCGAGGACCTTTTGAGGTACATCAGCCGAAGTAGGACATCCCGTATTGGTGCCCCCGGGAGGACTCGAACCTCCGCACGCGGTTTAGGAAACCGCTGCTCTATCCCCTGAGCTACGGGGGCGGGACGCCAATTTCGTATTCAACGCGCACCGTCCGACCAGGTTCAGCAGTGCCCTGAGGGGCTCTTGACGGCCAATTTGACGGCCAAACTTTTCTTAACGGCGAAGGCGGAGCGCTGGCTAGGTTACCCCGGTCGCCGACCCAGACCTTCACCCCGGTCTCCTCCCCAGCAGCGCCTCGAGTTTCTCGGCTGCCTCTCG
>DASUVY010000172.1:0-8665 GCA_036378695.1 Candidatus Dormiibacterota bacterium | reverse complement strand
ATGCCCTGGACGTACGGCTCGCCCAAATGGCGCGACCGGGTGGCCACCGAGGACGCGGTCGTGGTGTCTCGCGCGCGAGCGGCCGGCGCCGCCATCCTGGGCAAGACCAACCTGCCCGAGCTGGCCGCGGCGGTGGGCACCACCAATGAGCTCTTTCCGGCCACCCACAATCCCTGGCGGGACGGCTACACGCCGGGCGGATCCAGCGGCGGCAGCGGCGCGGCGGTGGGCGCCGGGATCTGCACCTTCGCCTTCGGCGACGACATGGGCGGTTCGATTCGAATCCCCGCCTCCTGCTGCGGCGTGGTCGGCCTCCGGCCCTCGCCGGGCCGGGTGCTGACCGAGCTGCCCGATCCGACCCGGCTTTCGGTCCGGGGACCGCTGGCTCGCACGGTGGCCGAGGTCCGGCGACTGTTCGAGGTGATGATCGCCGAGGCGGCGCCGGCCGTCGAGCCAGGCCGGCTGCGCATCGGCCTGGTGGAGCGGTCGCCGCTGGGCATGGATGCGGCGGTCCAGGCCGCGGTCCGGCGGGCTGCGGAGGCGCTCGCCTCGCGCGGCCATGTGATCGAGGCTGTGGATTGGGACCCGGTACCGGTGGCCCAGGCCTACCGGGTGGTGCGGCCGGCCAGCGTGTCGACCATGCCCGGCGACGTCCGTGAGTACGGCGCGGCGGTGCGCGGGCTGATCGAGAAGGGGCGGTCGCTCAGCATTGCGGAGTACCTGGCCGCGTTGACGTCAGGGCTGGACGCAGCCCGCCGACGGCTGGCGGGCTACGACGCCTGGCTGACGCCGACACTCGGACTGGTGCCGATGCGGATCGAGGAGGTGCCGACCTTCCTGGCCGAAGGCTGGGACGTCTACACGCAGTTCGTGCTGCCGGTGAGCTTTGCCGGACTGCCGGCAGTGTCTGTGCCGGCCGGCGTTGCGGAGGGCTTGCCGGTCGGCGTGCAGCTGGTCGGCGGCTACCGTCGGGAGTGGGAGCTGCTGGCGCTGGCCGAGGAGCTGGAGGGGCTGGAAGGCTTCGGCTTCCAGCCCCCTCCGGGAATCGCTTAGTGGGTCGTGTGGGTGACGGCGTTCAGGGCATTGACCTGGCCGTCGCCGTACCAAGAGTTGTAGCCGGTGCCGCCAGTGCACACCTGAGGCGCGCCGTTGCTGACTGACACGAAACCGGCGTAGCCCGCCGGCAGTGAGGCCGGGCAGGGCTGTGGGTCAGCGGTCTGCTTCAGGTAGGCGGACACCTGGCCCGGGTTGAGCTTGGCGAACTCACTGATGATCAGGGCCACCGTTCCCGCCGCATGGGGCGAAGCCATCGAGGTGCCCTGGAGGTAGCAGTACACGGCGGTCGGATAGGTCGGGTCGCCGGTCGGCTCCTTGACGCTCCGACGGCAGAACTGGTTGGCCGGGTATGTCGAGAGCACGCGGCCGTTGGGCGCCTCTGCATTGCGGCCGAAGACGCTGTCCCCACCGGGTGCCACAACTTGGGTCACGCCCATGCCGTAGCTGGAGTAGAAGGACTTGAGGTAGCCGCCACCGGGCTGCTGATTGTGCCCGTCGGCCGTGACTCCGATCACGCCCGGGATCTCGACCGGGATCACCACACAGGCGTTGGTGACCGGCCGCGTGACGGGCGTCGTGTTGTCCGGGCTGGTCACGTCCTGGGTCGGGTGTGCGAGGTCGTCGGACTCGTTGCCTTCGGCCGCCACCACCGACACGCCGTTCTGCATCGCGAATCGGATGGCGCGGTCCTCGGCCTTCCATATCGCACGCTGGGTGGCGTCATTGCGGCAGTTGAAGAGGTAGGGGTCGGCGAAGTAGCTGTTGTTGGTCACGTTGACGTGGTGCGTGGCCGCCCACGTGAAGCCACAGACCACCGACTCCGGGAAGAAGAAGCCCTGGTCGTCCCCGGACTTGATCGCGGCCAGGCGCACATTGGGTGCCACGCCCACGATGCCAAAGCCGTTGGCAGCCGCGACCATGGTGCCGGCGGTGTGGGTGCCGTGGCCGTTGTCATCCTGGGCAGCCAGGCCGGGAACCGGGCTGCCGCTGACGCAGTTGACGCTATCGGCGACGTCCAGGTTCTGCTTGAGGTCAGGATGGTTGAAGTCCACACCGGTGTCGATGTCGCCGATCAGCACCGCCGGGCTGCCGCCGGTGATGGCGTGGGCCTGCGGGGTCTTGATCTGGCGCATGTCCCACTGCAGCGGGGACAGCGAGTCGCTGTCGGTGGCCGGGCTGTTCGGTAGGTCGCCCGGCGGCGGCCCATCCGCGGTAGTGCTGTCGGTGCCGGCCTGGCCGTCGAAGAGCTTGTAGCCGAGGCCGGTGGTGGCCGAGGCGTCGTCGACGCTGGCGTCCGCCAGCAGGTTGCTCCGGAAATACTGGTTGTCGGAACGCGCCAGGGCCACGCCGATCTGGGCGTAGCTGGTGACCAGCGTGCCGCCCGCATTCTGGATGGTCCCGGCGGCGCTTGCCGGCACCTGGGACGACTTGAAGACGACCAGGTAATTGGCCGCCGTGCCCGCCGCGTAGGCCTGGCCAACGCCCACCCCGGCGCCGGTCGCGAGAACCGTCAGGCCGGCCGTGCCGATGCCGGCCAGCAGGCGACGAAACGTCATGCGCACGCGCATACGCAACCCCCTTCTTGAACCCCCGAGAAACTGCAGAGCTGCTGAAAAGATAAGGGTCGGGCTAGGCCCTTCACAAAGTCCGGAGCGGTGCCCGCCGGGAGCTGCTGGCCCTGGCCGAGGAGCTGGAGCGGCTGGAAGGCATCGGCTTCCAGCCCCCGCCCGGCTCGCGGCCTCGCTGGTGGCGCTGGGCGGCGGCGCCCGCTACCGTTCCGTTGCTGCACGGCCAAGCGCTGGTCTTTTTCCGACTGGCTGGCGCGTTTGCAGGCGGATCATCGTGGCTGCCGATACTCAGGCCGCGCGCCAGGCGACCGGGTGGAGAGAGCTCTCCATGTTCCACGCTAAGCGGCAGGCCGCCCTGGAGCAGGCGCGAGCAGCAACTCGGCGACGCCGCCTATGAGCAGGCCTGGCAACAAGGACTGGCGCTGGATGTGAAGGAGGCGGTGGAGCGCCTCGGCGTCAAGACTCCTTCTTGACGAAGTCCTCGATGCGCTCCAGCGCTTTGTTCAGGTCGTCCTCGCCCTGCGTGTAGGCGAGCCGGATGTAGCCCTTGCCGGCCGGCCCGAAGGCCGTACCCGGGAGCACCGCCACGCCGGCCTCGTCGAGCAGCCGCTCGGCCATCTCCTTCTCCGGTAGGCCGGTGCCCTCGATGTTGGGGAAGGCGTAGAAGGCGCCGTCGGGGCGCGCGCAGCGCATCCCTTTTATGCGGTTGAGGCCGTCGACGAGGAGGTCGCGGCGGGCCCGGAACTTCTCGACCATGGCCTGCACGGCGCGTTCAGACTCGGGCGACTCCAACGCCTCGATGGTGGCCATCTGGGTGAAGGCGGCCGCGCAGGAGCTGGAGTTGATCATCAGCGTCTCCATCTTGGCCGCCAGCTCTCGTGGGCTGACCCCGTAGCCCAGCCGCCAGCCGCACATGGCGTAGGCCTTGGACATGCCGTCCATGAGCACCGTGCGCTCCTTCATGCCGGGCTGGCTGAGGAGGCTGACGTGCTGGAAGCCGTCGTAGACGAGCTGGCTGTAGATCTCATCCGCGATGACCAGTAGGTCGTGCTCGTTGGCGAGCTGGGCGATGAACTCGACGTCTTCCTTGGTGAGCACGCCCCCGGTCGGGTTCTGCGGCGTATTGACGATGAGCAGCCTCGTGCGGGGCGTGACCAGGGCCGCCAGCTCGTCCAGGTCCATCCGGAACTGGCGCTCCTCCCGGAGCCGGATGGGGATCGGGATGGCGCGGATGAAGTTGACCAGGCTGGCGTAGACGGGGTAGCCGGGGTCGGGATAGATGACCTCGTCGCCAGGCTCGATGCAGGCCAGCAGGGTGAAGAGCAGCACGTTTTTGGACCCCGGCACCAGGACGACCTCGGCGGGGTCGACCTCAACGCCGAGGCGGCGCTGCACGAAGCCGGCCACCGCCTGCCTCGCCTCCATGATCCCGCCCGCCGGCGTGTAGTGCGTGTAGCCGGCCTGGAGGGCGCTGACCGCAGCCTCGACGATGTTGTCGGGTGTCGCGAAGTCGGGCTCGCCGATCTCCAGGTGGACGATGTCCCGCCCTTGGGCCTCCAACTTGCGCGCCTTGGCCAGCACTTCGAAGGCGCCCTCGGTGCCGATGTGGTCCATGCGCTCGGCGAACTTGAGCGGCATCAGTACACCCCGTGCGTCTGGCCGCCGTCGACCATGATGGTCTGGCCGGTCAGGAAGCCGGCGTGCCGGGAGCAGACGAAGGCGCAGACCGCGCCGAACTCGGCCGGATCGCCGATCCGGCCCATCGGGATGCTGGCCTTGACGCTGCGCTCTGTGTACTCCTCCTGGCTGATCCCTTCCTTCTGCGCGGCGGCGCCGTCGAGCTGGCGCACGCGGTCGGTGAGGAAGCGCCCGGGCGCGACGTTGTTGACGGTGATGCGCTGCGCGGCCAGCTCGTTGGACAGCGTCTTCAGCGTCTGCACCACCGCCGTCCGGAAGGCGCTGCTCAGGACCAGAGTTGGGATCGGCTCGCGGACACTCGTGCTGGTGACCACGACGATTCGGCCCTGGTCGCTTTGGCGCAGGTGCGGGATGGCCGCCTTGCACAGGCGGACGGTGCTCATGAGGGTCAGGTTGAAGCCCTTCTCCCATTCCTCCAGCGGGGTCGAGTCGAAGGTGCCGGCGGGCGGGCCGCCGGCGTTGCAGACCAGGATGTCGAGGCCGCCCAGGGCTTTGACGGCGTCCTCGACCAGGCGGCCGGGCACGTCGGGCTGGCTGACGTCGGCGGCCTGGAAGCCCGCCGCGTTGATCTCCTTTGCGGTGCGCTCGAGGTCCTCCTGCCCGCGGGCTGCGATGTAGACGCGCGCGCCTTCGGCAGCCAGGGCCGCCGCGCAGGCACGCCCCAGCCCTTTGCTGGCCGCCGTGACCAGCGCGCGTCGCCCTTCCAGCCCGAGATCCACGCTTGGAGATTACTTAACGACCGGGGTTCCCGGCTGAGCAGGTGCCGGCGCATGCTGCCCCGGCGATGGTCATCTCACTGGCCGAAGCCCGCGAGGTCGGGCTCACACGGCAGCAGTTGCGTGGCAAGCGCTGGACCCGCGTGGGCTACGGCCTGTACGCACCCTCGAATCAACCGGCTGACCGCGTCAGCTTGCTCGCGGTCGTGGCCCGAGGGCTGCCCGACCGGGCAGCCTTCTCGGGGCGCACGGCTGCGTGGCTGTTGGGTCTGGATGTGGAACCCCTTTCGCCGATCGATGTCACCGTCCCGCCAGCTTGCGGTGTCTCCCATGCGGCCGGTGCGTGCGTCCGTCGAGCCCGGCTGGACGACGCAGATGTGGTGGTGCGCTACGGCTTGCGAACAACATCGATTGGAAGGACCCTCTGCGATCTGGCCTGGCGTCTACCACTTACCGATGCCGTGGTCGTCGCCGATATGGCGCTGTATGCCAAGACGATCAGCGCCGCGGACCTGGCCGGTTGGATCGACCAGAATCGAGGCACCAAGGGCATCCGAAGACTGCAGATTGTCGCGGGCCTCGCAGATGGACGAGCGCAGTCACCCATGGAATCCAGGCTGCGCATGCTGCTGATCGACGCCGGCCTGCCAAGCCCCGAGTCTCAGGTGCCCATCTTCGATGCCAACGGGCACTTCGTGGCCAGAGTCGACCTGTACTTCGCAGATGCGCGATTGGCCATCGAATATGACGGCGCGACTCACCGGGATTCCTTGCTCGCCGATAACCGCCGCCAGAATGAGCTGCTGGCGGTCGGAGTATCCCTACTCCGCTACTGCGCCGACGATGTGTACAACCGCAAGCACGTGATCGCTGGACAGGTGAGGGATCGCTTCGCATCCGCCGGGATTCGGTTGGATCTCGCGACGCAAAGGCAACCGAAACTGGGCGGGTCCCGGAAGCTCAGCCACGTTTGACGTCTACCCACCACTCGGTCACGTACTCGAAGCGGTCCACGGGCTCCACCACCGGGTTCGTGCGCACCCCGTGCACGCGCTTGGACACGATGTACGCGTAGTGCGGCTCGTACAGGAAGATGCCCGGCGCCGCGTCCGACATCAAGTCCTGAAAGTCGGCGTACGCGGCCTTGCGCTGCTTGTGATCCGCCGTCGCGCGCCCATCCTCCAGGTCCTTGTCGATCAGCGCCTGCTTGGGCAGGAGCGGCGACGAAAAATTCAAAGGGTCCGCACTGTTGGCCGAATCCCACAGCCCGTACTGGTCGGGATCGGGACCGTTGTCGAACGCCAGCAGCGCGATCTGATACTTCTTGCCCACCAGGTATCGCGACACCAGCACCGTCGACGGCACCACGTCCACCGTCAGCTGCACCCCCACCGCCGCGAACTCCTTCACCAAGAGGTCCGCCACCTGCACGTAGGGATAGGAGTCCGCGGCCACCATCGAGATCGAAAAGTCCTTCCCCCCGCGCTGGCGCACCGCCCCACCGCCCGGCGGCATCAGCCACTCCGTCGAGTCCAGCGTTTTGCGCGCGTTGCCCGGGTCGAACGGGTACTTGCCGGCGGCCTCGCGGTCGTAGGCCCAGTCGGTGGGTGGAATGGGCCCCGGTGCCGCGTCCGCGCGCCCGTCCAGCACGCCTAGAACCGCGCGCCGGTCCACCGCCTGCACCAGCGCCTGGCGCACCGCGGGCGGGTTGAAGTAAACGCTCATCTCCGGCGACACGTTGAACAGCGCGGTCGCAAAGCTGAACGTGCGCAGCTCGTTCACCTGCAGGTCCGGCCGGCGCGCCAGCGTCCCCAACTGAGGCGGCTGCAGGGCGCCCACCGCGTCGGCATCGCCCCGCGACACGGCGTCCACCGCGTCCGCGAGCGTGGGATAGGAGTGGAACTCCAGGCGGTCCAGGTTGGGCGCGGGCGTGGCGTGGGGGTTGCGCACCAGCACCACCGTCTTCTTGTTCTCGGAGATCGAATGCACCATGAAGGGCCCGGTCCCAAAAGCCCCGGCGCCGCTGTGCACGTCCGACGCCATGCCGGCCAGCGGCACGTCCTTGAAGACGTGCTGCGGAATGATCCCCTGGCGCAGTGCGTAAGGGAAGGAAGCGCTCGGCGCCTTGAGCACGAAGCGCACCTCGTTGATGCCGTTGAGCTCGACGCGCACGTCGCGCCAGAAGGTGCCCTGGGGACCGTCATAGGTCGGGGCCTGCAGGGTGTGGAACGTGAAGAGCACGTCATCGGCGGTGAAGGGCTGCCCGTCCGCCCAGCTGACGCCCGTGCGCAGGCGCACGGTGTAGGTGGTGCGATCGTCTGACAGCGACCAGGAACGCGCCAGGACGGGCACCGGCGACTGCGCCGCGTCCACGCTGAAGAGGCCCTGGTAGACGACGCTGTCGATGTCCCGCGCGTTGTCTTCCTCCGCGAATAGCGGGTTGAGCGACTGGGCCTCGCCCACGATCGCCTCCGCCACCGCCCCGCCCTTCTGCGGGCCCTGCTTGAGGATCAGCCCGGCCGGGTCGCAGGCCGCCAGCAATCCCAAGCTGAGCGCCAGCGCGATCAGCCCCAGGGCGGGGCGAGCCCCGCCCCTACTTCGCGTGGGTCGTGACCCAGATGTTGGCGACGGAGCAGAGCAGGAAGCCCGCGACCAAGACCCAGGTCGTCCAGTAGACCTGCCGCTCCAGCCCGCGCCGGGTGCGGTAGCCACCGCCCAGCCCCCCATCGCCGCCGCCGATGGTGCCCCCCAGCCCGGTCGCCTTGGGCGTCTGGACCAGGATCGACACCATCATCAAGACGCCGATCGCCACCTCGAGGATGATCAGCGCGCTGCGCAGCTTGTCCATCGCGAACGGGGAGTTTACCCCGCGGCGCTGAGCCTCTCTTCGACCGCCTGCCAGTTGATGGTGTTCCACCAGGCGGCCACGTAGTCCGGGCGCTTGTTCTGGTACTTGAGGTAGTAGGCGTGCTCCCAGACGTCGACGCCCAGGATCGGGACGCCGCCCTCCATTACCGGGTTGTCCTGGTTCGGGAAGCCCTTCACCTGCAGCTTGCCGCCGGACATGAAGGCCCAGCCCCAGCCCGACCCGAACTGGCCGATGGCCGCCTTGGAGAGGGTGTCCTTGAAGGTGGCGAAGTCGCCGAAGGCGGAGTTGATGGCCTCAGCCACCTTGCCGGAAGGCTCGCCCCCTCCGCCGGGGCCCATGATGGTCCAGAAGATCGAGTGGTTGAGGTGTCCGCCGCCGTTGTTACGGACCACCGTGCGCACGTCATCCGGCACCGAGTTCAGGTCCGCAACCAGCTCCTCCACCGACTTTTCGCCCAGCTCCGGGTGCTTTTCAACGGCGCCGTTCAGGTTGTTGACGTAAGTCGCGTGGTGGCGGTCGTGGTGGATCTCCATGGTCTGGGCGTCGATGTGGGGCTCCAGGGCGTTGAACGGATAGGGCAGCGCGGGCAGCTCGAAAGCCATGCTTCTCTCCTTTAAGTCTTGGAACTGACGTGGCCGTAGACCTCGGCCACGGTCTCGATCATCTTTGAGAACTCGTCCGCCTTGAGGCTTGCTCCACCGACCAGGCAGCCGTCGCAGAGCGGCAGCTCCACGTAGGACTCGATGTTGGCGGCGTTG
>DASUVY010000171.1:0-3724 GCA_036378695.1 Candidatus Dormiibacterota bacterium | reverse complement strand
CATGCGCAGCCACACGGTCTCCGCCGAGGGCGGCTGCGCGGCCGTGCTCCGGGAGCCGGACACCTTCGAGGGGCACGCCTTCGACACCATCAAGGGCAGCGACTACCTGGCCGACCAGGACGTGGTCGAGGTCTTCGTGCGCGAGGCGCCCCTGGAGGTGATCCAGATGGAGCACTGGGGTTGCCCCTGGAGCCGCGAGCCCGACGGCCGCATCAGCGTGCGGCCCTTCGGGGGCATGACGACCTGGCGTACCTGCTTCGCGGCCGACAAGTCCGGCTTCCACATGCTGCACACGGTCTTCCAGACCTCGCTGCAGTTCACGAACATCGAGCGCCTCGACGAGTTCTTCGTCACCTCGCTGATCACCGAGGACGGGCGCTGCGAGGGCGTGATCGGGTTCGACATGCGCTCCGGCGAGGTCCGCCCTTTGGCCGCGCGGGCGGTGATCCTGGCGACCGGCGGCAACGGCCGCATCTATGCCTTCACCACCAACGGCGCCATCTGCACGGGCGACGGCATGGCGCTCGCTTACCGCGCGGGCGTGCCGCTGAAGGACATGGAGTTCGTGCAGTTCCACCCGACCGGCATGCCGTCGACCGGGATCTTGATCACCGAAGCTGTGCGCGGCGAGGGCGGATACCTCACCAACGCCGAGGGCGAGCGCTTCCTGGAGCGCTACGTGCCCAACAAGATGGAGCTGGGGCCGCGCGACATCATCTCGCGCGCCATGGTCACCGAGTTCGAGGCCGGCCGCGGTCTCAAGGGCGAGTACGGCGATTACATGAACCTCGACGTGCGCCACCTGGGCGCGGAGGTGATCAACCGCAAGCTGCCCTTCATGCGCGAGCTGATGGGCGAGTACATGGGCATCGACATCGTCACCGACCCCATGCCCGTGCGGCCGGTCGAGCACTACATGATGGGCGGTGTCGACGCCGACGCCAGCGGGCGCACGCCGATGCCCGGCCTGTACGCCGCCGGCGAGTGCGCCAACGTGGGGTTAAACGGGGCCAACCGCCTGGGGTCCAACTCGCTGCCCGAGTGCCTGGTCTTCGGCGCTGCCGCGGGCCGGGCGGCGGTCCATCATTCGCGGGGCGTGAAAGCACCCGGCTCCAATCCGATCGCCGGCCTGGTCAAGGACGAGACCAGGCGGATCGAGAGCGACTTCCTGGGCCGCACTTCGGGGACCGAGCGCGTGGGTGAGATCCGCGAGGACCTTCAGAAGATGATGGACGCGCAAGTCGGCGTGTTCCGGACCGGCGACGGGCTCAAGACCGCGGTCAAGGAGCTCGCCAACCTGCGCGAGCGTTTCGCCCGTGTGAAGCTGGACGACCACAGCCGCACCTTCAACACCGAGCTGGTCTCGGCGCTGGAGCTGGAGAACATACTCGACGGCGCCGACACCATCATCGAGTCGGCGCTGGCGCGCAAGGAGTCGCGCGGCTCTCACGCGCGTCGCGATTTCCCGGAGCGCGACGACCAGAAGTACCTGGCGCACACGCTGGCGTACCACCGGTCCGGCGGCAAGCCGCGGCTGGAGTACCGCCCGGTGCGCATCACCAGCTTTCAGCCGCAGGCGAGGACTTACTGACTTGGCCCCTTCCACGATCCAGCTCTCCGTCACCCGCTACGACCCCGCCCAGGATGCGGCGCCGCGCCAGCAGACCTACGAGATCCCCTACAAGGACGACCTGGTGGTGCTGGATGCGCTCAACTGGATCAAAACGCACCTCGACGGCAGCGTCAGCTACCGCTGGTCCTGCCGGATGGGCATCTGCGGCAGCTGCGGCATGAACGTCAATGGCACCCCGCGCCTGGGCTGCTCGGTGTTCCTGCGCGACTACCTGCCCGGGCCGGTTGTGGTCGAGCCGCTGCCCAACTTCCCGGTCATCCGCGACCTGGTGATCGACATGACCTCCTTCATGGAGAAGCTCAGCTCGGTCAAGCCCTGGGTGATCAGCAACGGCCAGGAGCCGGCGCTGGCCGCCGGCGAGCACCGGCAGACCCCGGCCCAGGTCGAGCAGTACCGACAGTTCAGCATGTGCATCAACTGCATGCTCTGCTACGCGGCCTGCCCCGTGATCGCCATCGAGCCCCACTTCGTGGGACCGGCGGCGATCGCGCTGGCGCGGCGCTACGACCTCGACTCGCGCGACCACGCCGGCCAGGAGCGGCTGCGCACGGTCACCGGCTCCGACGCCATCTGGGACTGCAGCTTCGTGGGCGAATGCTCGGCCGTCTGCCCCAAGGGCGTGGATCCGGCCAAGGCGATCCAGCAGACCAAGTTCGAGAGCACGCTGGGCATGCTGTTGCCCTGGGGAGGCGTGTCCAAATAGCGGAGCACGCGCCGGCGCGCACCTACGCGCCTCGGCTGACCGGTGGCTGGTTCCTGCGCAGCGCCGGGTACGTGCGCTACGTGCTGCGCGAGTTCAGCGCGGTGCCGATCGCGATCTGGATGCTGTGGTTCCTGGTCGAGATCTCGCGGCTGCACGACGGCCCTAACGGATATCACGCGCACATGTCCTGGGCCTTCGTCGCCTTCAGCCTGGTCTGCCTGGCCTTCGCGCTCTGGCACACCTGGACCTTCCTCGGGTTCAGCGGGCTGATCATGCGCATCCCGCTGGGCGAGGGATTCGTACCCGCGCGCGTGGTGCGTGGCGGCGCCTACGCGCTCTTCGTGCTGGTGACGCTCCTGATCGGAGTCTTGATCGCATGGGGCGGCACCCGTTGAGGCCCCTGGGCCCGGACCGCGTCAATGCGCTGCTCTGGGCGACCTTCGCCCAGTGCGCGGTGATCACGGCCCTGATCGTGCCGGCGCACATCCTGGTGCAGGGCGTTTTGGCGCCACTGGGCATCGTGCCCGCCTTCGACCAGCACTACGGTTCCTTCGCGGCCGCACTGGGCAACCCGCTGGTCAAGATCTACCTGATTGTGCTCTTCGCGACCGTCTTCTATACGTTCGGCCATCGGGTTCGCTACCTGGGGACCGACCTGGTGCACGGTTACAAGCCCGTCTTCGGGGCGATCGGCTACGGCCTGGCCGCGATCGGAATCGTGGCCGCCGTGTATGTCATCCTGACACTCCCGTGATGCTCGTCCTCTTTCGCACGCAGGGCCAGGACTGGGAGCGCTTCCAGAAGACGCTGGACGGCAGCCGCAAGCGCATCGAGGGCATGGGCTGCGTGCGCATCGAGGCCTACCGCAACCGCAAGCATCCCGAGGAGTGGGTGATGCTGCAGGAGTGGCCGGACAAGCCCACATTCGACGCCTTCGCCCGCGAAACCGGCCCGGCGCTCGACAAGGAGGCCGGCGTGCGGTGGACCGACGTCTCCACCTGGGTGGAGGGCTAGGGCAGGCCTCTCGCCCCGGGGCACCTGCCCTGTCCCCGGGGACAACCATCACATTGACTTTCGGCTCACGGGCGCCCAACTTCCGCCCATGGCGCGCATCTTGCGACGTAACGGCACCGTGGTGGGTCGGTGAAGACAATCTGGGCGCTGCTCCTGCGCCGCTGGCGCGGCGAGCAATGGATCGAGTGCGCCCCCTGGCAACCACCGCGCGGTATCGAGGTCAGCTACTAGCCTGTCCTGTCCTCGAGATGTAGCGACGCCTCCGGGGTGACGGACTCATAGGCTAACGGCGCTCATCAGGGTCTCTGCCGGCGTGCGTCCGAGGCTGCGGATGCCGGTGTGGGCGCGATCGTAGTTGTAGTCGTGCAGGAAGC
>DASUVY010000170.1:0-9084 GCA_036378695.1 Candidatus Dormiibacterota bacterium | reverse complement strand
CCGCACCCCGCACCCCGCCTCTGCCACCACGCGGCAGCAACCCCAGCCCCCCACCCGCCCGCACCGGCGATTTTCACGCCCCGCGACCACTCGAAGAATGAGAAAGGCTTGTCACGCGCCCTGACCCTGGTGCCGCTGCTGAGGTTGATGGCTCCGCTGGCCGGGCCGTTCTGGATTATCTCGGTGGTGACGGTGACCAGCAGGCCCTTGGATGTCCGGAACGAGAAGGTGCCGGGCGGCAGGGACAACGTGGAGGTCAGCGATCCGTTGTTCAGGTCGACGGCGGAAGACAACGTACCCGAGCCCAAGTTGACCGTGGTGTTCGCCTTGTTGATAAACGCGGTCCCAGTCAGGTCGTAGTGCACGTTGAGCACGGTGTCCGCCGACGCGGGTCCGGCCGTCGCGGTCAGGCCGACTGCGGCGAACTTTCGCATCGCCTGTCACACCGGGAGTGCGAGGACGAGCACGTCACATACGACGGAGGCGGCGTCAAGATCGCCGTGGCCGGAGGCCCAGGCCAATTCAGCACCGCGGCGGGCGATCTTGCGCCAGCCCCAGGCCTGAAATGCGCGCTGGGCGGGAAGGGCGCTGGGCAGGACCGCGGCCGTGGCTCGTTCCTCGGGCCGGCCGGCCAGGATGAGGTCGTGAAGGTCCCGGCCGATGCCCTGCCGGCGCCACGCGGCCCGCACCAACAGCTCCGTCAGCGCGAACGTGCGGCCGGGATGCTCCGCGGTGTCCTCCTCGGGCAGCGGAGCGGTCAGCCCGCGCCACCATGAGGTGGACGGCCGCAGCGGCATCCCGGCCGCATAACCTACGAGGTAGTCGCCGCTGCGGGCTTCGGCGAGCACGAAGCCCGGCTGGCGGCGCTGGACCCGGAAGCGCTCCGCGAACGCCGCGGCGTCCGCTGCTTGCCGGTACGGCGGATCGGCGTAGACCTCGGCGTGCAGGTCCCGCATTTCGTTCACGTGCTCAGCCGCAGTCGGCCCGTCGAGGAGCCGGAACGTGATACCGGGCGCGGACTCCGTCACCCTCCCTGTATAGACGGCGCAGGCCGTGGACCGGTGCGGCGATGGCGTGCCACAACCGTCCGAATGAGGCGGCGATCTGCGCGTTGGTCGCGTCGATCTCCCGCTGCTCCCAGGAGCTCGGGGTCCGCTCGGCCTGGTGGATCAGGTAACCGGGGTTCATCGTGTTCATCTCCTGTGCTGTCCTCCGGCGTTCTCGTCAACGCCTGATAATGGAAAGGTAGGAGCGCCCTGTTCCCGCGGTGTTCCCGCCGTCGGCGCGAGTGCTCAAGGGGTACGTTGCGCCAACCATCCCCACCTGAGGGGTACGTTGCGCCAACCATCCCCTCCGATCCATTTGGACCGGGGGCGCCGGGACGGGAGAATGGGGAGGTGGCCGGGGAACAGGCGGAGCAGGCGGAACTGGCGCAGACGGTGCGGGTTAACCTGCTGGGGCCGTTCTCGGTGACCGTAGGAGCCCGCGGCACCGGCGCTTGGCCACGGCCGAGCGCCCGGCGGCTGTGCGAGCTCGTCCTGGTCAGCCCGGGGAGGCGGGTCAGCCGTGACCTGGTGTGCGAGGAATTGTTTCCCGACCTCGATCCCCGGACCGCCGCCAGGTCGGTCTCCAAGGCGTTGTCGATGGCCCGGGCCACGCTGTCGCCGCTCGGCGGCGGCGCTGCAACATTGCTCGAAGCGGACCTGGTGCACATCTGGGCCTCGCCTTCAGCCGAGGTGGACGCCGAAGCGCATGAAGCCGCGCTCCGCGACGCGCTGGCGACCGGCCCAGGCCAGGAGCGTGACGACCTGCTCGTCAAAGCCCTCGCCGAAACCAGGCAGTTGCTGGCCGACGAGCCCTACGCCGACTGGGCCGTGCGGCCGCGGGAGCGCCTTGACTCGCTCCGCCAGGAGGCACGGCTGACCCTGGCCCGCGACCGGGCCAAGGGCGCGGGGCGGGCGGACCCGGACGCGGTGCGCAACGCGTGGGAAGCCTGCTTCGAACACGACCCCGCGAACGAGGAGGCGGCCGGCGCCCTGGTGCGGATCTACTTCGCCACCGGTCTCCGCCAGCTTGCCGCGCGTACCTACGAGCGCTGTAGCGCGGCCCTACTGGAGCTCGGGCTGCGGATCTCGCCGTCCCTCGATGAGGTCTACGCCGCGGCATCCTTCGAGGAACCGGCGAAGGACCTGGTCAGGCCGGAACCAGAGGTGCCGAAATCGGAGCTCCGCACGGTCACCGTGCTGTTCGCGGAGGTCGCTGCGCAGGTTGGGCTGGCCAGGAAGCTGGGGCTCGAAGCCGTACGCGAGATGGTCAGCGGTTCGCTGGCCGCGGTGATCACCGAGGTGGAGGCGTTCGGCGGCACGGTGACCTCGGTGTCCGGCGGCGGACTTCAGGCCGTCTTCGGAGCCCCCGAGGCACACGAAGACGATCCCGAGCGGGCGCTGAGAGCCGCCTTCCGCGCGACCGCCGGAACCGCGGCGCTGCGCATCGGGGTGGAGACGGGTCCTGCGCTGGTCGGGCCGATCGGCGCGGGCGGCAAGGTGGAGTACGGGGTGGTGGGCGATGCGGTCGGCCTGGCCGCGGCGCTCCAGTCATCGGCGGCGCCCGGATCGGTCCTGGTGGGACCGGTGACCCGCGCCGTCACCGACCACCTGTTCACCTGGGGCGCGGCGGAGCAGCTCGTCCCCAGCTCGGATGTCGGCCCGCTGGCCGCCACCTACCTGGGGAAACCAAAGCCCAGAGCGAGCGCCCGGCGGCTCCGGCTGGGCGGCCGCGGACCGCTGGTGGGCCGTGCGCATGAGCTGGCACTGCTCGACACCGCGCTGCGCGAGACCATCACAGGTCGCGGCTCGGTCGTGCTGCTTACCGGCGAGCCAGGACTCGGCAAGACCCGCCTGGTCCAGGAGTGCCGCAAACGGTTCGTGGCATTGGCGGGAGGCGGCAGCGGCAAGCTGCCGCTGTGGCTGGAAGGACGCTCCGCCTCGTACGCGTCCGCCACTCCCTACGGTCTCTATCAGCAGGTGCTGGCCAGCTGGCTGGGGGTGGCGCCCGATCAGCCGGACGCGGTCCGGCCCGCCCTGGAGCGCGCGCTCCAGAACATCACGGGCAGCACCGAGCTGTTCCCGCCGCTGGCACGCATGATGGGCCTGGCGTCGGGGGCGGCGCTGGGCCGGATGGGCCCGGAGGACCTCCAGCGCGCAACGTTCGCGGCGCTGCGCGAGCTGCTCGCCCGGCTGGTGGCGAGGGGCCCGACGATCCTGGCGCTGGAGGACCTGCACTGGGCCGACCCGACTTCGCTCCGGCTGACCAGGGAGCTGGCCGCCCTGGCATCGAGCCGTCGGCTACTGGTGCTGATCACCAGCCGCCCGGGCAGCGGAAATGACCTCTCCGTCGCGGCCGCCCGCAGGATAGACCTGTCCCCGCTGCCCGCCGACGCCGAACGCGACCTCGCCAGGTCACTGGTTGGCGAGAACGCCGGGCGCGAGGTTCTCGACACCGTGCTGGCCAACGCCGATGGCAACCCGCTGTTCCTCGAGGAGCGATTGTCCTCCCTCATAGAGACAAAAGCGCTGGTCCGCGACCAAGACACCTGGCACGTGCGCGAGACGACCGAGCTGGAGGTGCCCCAGGTCCTCGAGCGCTTGGTCCGGTCCCGGGTGGACCGCCTCACCCCGCCCGCACGGGAAGCGATCCGGGTCGCGTCGGTACTTGGCGCCGAATTTCCTCGCACGCTGCTGACCACCGTTCTTCGCGATGCGAATCCCGACGTCATCGAGGAACTGCTGGCCAAGGATCTGCTGCACGAGGTCGCCGGGGCGCCCGAGCCGACGTTCCGCTTCCGCCATGCGCTCATCCAGGAAGCCACCTATGAAGGGCTGCTGCGAACCGAACGCCGTCAGCTACATGGCCGGGCCGCGTGGCGGCTGGAGGCGTTGTCGGGTGACCGAGTGGAAGAGCATGCCGCCGTGCTCGGCCGGCACTTCGCGGCGGCGGGGGAGACGGAGCGGGCGCTTCGGTACCTGGAGCTCGCTGGTGACCACGCCACCGACGCGTTCGCCAACGACGAGGCCATCTCCTCCTACCGCGCCGCCCTGGCCATCACCGATGAGCAGCAGGCCAGCAGCGATACGGCGGCGAACACCGCGGTCGGCATCCGCGCCAAGCTGGCCAACGTGCTGTGGCGTACCGGGCGCCGCGCTGAAGCCAGGGAAGCCTTCGAGGATGCCCTGCGCCTGGCCGACCTGGCCGACCTGGCCGGCCTGGCCAACGACACGGACACCCTCCGCAAGGCGCATCTGCTGACCCGCCTGGGACGGCTGGAGATGGCCGAGCACCGGTACGAGGCCGCCGAGAAGGCGCTGGACGCCGCCGCGGCGCTGCTGCCGGCTGATCCGGCCGGCCAAGACGACGCGACCGTCGACGAGTGGCTCGAGATGATGGTGGACGGCCGCGCCGACCTGTACGCGGTGCGCGATGAGCCGGAGCGGGCCCTGGCGACGCTGGAGGCCGCCCGCCCCGTCCTGGACGCCAGCGGAAGCCCGATCAGGCAGCACAGCTTTTACCACGTCCTGGCTCTGGGGCGCGTGATCCAGCACCGCTACCGCGTTGACGAGGAGGATCTGGCCAACATCCGCAAGGCGCTGGCGGCAGCGGAGCAGGGCGGTGAGGAAAAGGACGTCGGTTACGCCACGTTCTTCGTCGGCTGGGTCCTGTGGCTGCACGGCGACCTGGCCGCCGCCCGGGAACACTTCGAGGCGTCGCTGTCCATGGGGGAACGCATCGGCGAGACCATCCTGCACCTGGAGAGCCTGATCCAGCTGGCCATGGTGGCACTGCACCGGCATGACGTCGAATCGGTCCGCGCCCACGCCGCCAGCGCCATGGCGGTAGCCGAGGCCAGGGGCGAGGACCGGCATCTGCCCCGGATAAGAGGCTGTCTCGCCTGGCTCGCCTGGCAGGATCGGCGGGCCGGTGACGTGATTGAGCTGGCCGGCCTGGTCGCTGAGTCGTGGGAAATCACCGACCACGGTTTCTTCTTCTTCCGGTGGGTCTACCTGTGGCCGCTCGTGGCCCTTCACCTGGAGGCCGGTAACACAGCCGCGGCGGTCGCCGCCGCCCGCCAGATCCTGGACCCCTCGCAGCAGCGGCTCCCCGACAGCCTCATGTCGCTGACCGAACAGGCATGCCAGGCCTGGGACGACGGCGATCCGCCCGAGGCGGCAGGAGACAAGCTGAGCGCCGCACTGGCGCTGGCCCGTGAACTCGGGTACTTCTGAACCCATGAGCCGAGTCGTCGTCATCGGAGCCACTGGTCACATCGGCACCTACCTGATCCCCAGGCTGGTCCGCGCGCGCCACGAGGTCATCGCGCTCAGCCGCGGCACTCGCGGTCCATACCACGCCAGCCCGGCGTGGAATGAGATCACCACGATCACCGTCGACCGCGACGCCGAAGACGCCGACAACACATTCGGTGAACGCGTCGCGGCGCTGCGCCCGGATGTGGTCATCGACCTCATCTGCTTCACCGCGAAATCGGCGCGCCAGCTCGTCGACGCGCTGCGGCCGGCCCGCCCGCTGCTGCTGCACTGCGGCACGATCTGGGTGCACGGTCCCGCGCTGCGGGTACCGGTCACCGAGGACGAGCCCCGGACCGCCTACGGCGATTACGGCACCGGCAAGGCGGAGATCGAGGCCCTGCTGCACCGCGAGACACTGGCTGGCGGCGTTCCGTCGGTGGTGCTCCACCCCGGCCACATCTCCGGGCCGGGCTGGCCGGTCATCACTCCGGCCGGCAACCTGGATCCGGCCACCTGGACCAGCCTGGCCCTGGGCAAGCCCCTTGCCCTGCCCGACAGCGGTCTCGGCGTCCTGCACCACGTGCACGCCGACGACGTGGCCCAGGCTTTCGAGCGGGCGTTGTCCCGGCCGGCCGCGATCGGGGCCAGCTTCCATGTGGTCGCCGAGCAGGCCATGACCCTGCGCGGCCTGGCGACCGGCGTGGCGGGGTGGTTCGGCCGCGAGCCGGTGCTGGACTTCGTCGAGTGGGCGGAATTCGAGCGCCAGGCGGGCGCCCAGCACGCCGCCGTAACCCGCGAGCACACCGACCGCGGCATCACGGCCAGCATCGACCGGGCCCGCGATGTCCTCGGCTACGCTCCCCGCTACACCACGCTCGATGCCCTGCACGAGGCACTCACCTGGCTGGTCGCCGATGGCCAGGCTGATGTGGGAAACCAGGCATTTTGAACTGAACGGCGGTGGTACCACCTCTGGGCTGGTACCACCTCTGGGCTGGTACCACCGCCGTTCCATATATTGGTCTTAAATCACAGCCGTGCCTTCAGTGGCCCGGCCTTGCTTGGCCAGCAGTGCGATGACGGCGCCGGCCAGCGCGACCACCGCGGCCACGGCAAAGGCGGCGGTCATTCCGCTGATGAACGTCGTGTGGGTGACGTTGGTGATCAGCCCGGCGACGTGCGACGGCGTGCTGGCGGTCACCGGCGCGACCCCAACCGACGTCGCGCTCTTGACCTGGGCGAGCTGAGCCGGGTCGAGTGCGGGCAGGTGAGCGGCCGCCCAGCGGGCCGGCAGCAGGGAGTCGATCTTGGCCGACATGATCGCGCCTAGCACCGCGGTACCGATCGTGCCGCCGACCTGCATCGCCGTCGACTGGAGGCCGCCGGCCACACCGGCCAGCTCCACCGAGGCGTTGCCGACGATCACGTCGGTCGCGCCGACCATGACCGGGCTGAGGCCCAGGCCGAGCAGGGCGAACCACAGGATTGTGTCGTTGAGGCTCGAGGTCAGGCTGAGCCGGGACAGGCCGAACAGGGCCACGGCGGCCAGCAGCATTCCGGCCACCAGCGGGATGCGGGCGCCGAACCTGTTGATGAGCGTGCCGGACAGGGGCGAGCCGACGATCAGCATGCCGGTCAGCGGCAGCAGCCGCACGCCGGCCGCGACCGGACCGAGGCCGTGCACGTTCTCCAGGAAGAAGGTCATGAAGAACATGGCTCCGAACAGCGCGAACATCAGCGCGAGGACCAGCACCACGCCGGCTGACAGCGGCACGGAGCGGAACAGGCGCAGCGGTAGCAGCGGTTCCTTCGTGCGCGACTCGCGCACTACGAACAGGGCGAGGGCGGCGGCCGCGGCGGCGAAGAACGCTAGTTCCCGGGTGCTGCCCCAGCCGTAGTCGGCGCCCTTGATCAGTGCCCACACGAGGGCGGACAGGAACGTGGTCAGCAACACGATGCCGGGAATGTCGAAGGACTTCGCGGCGGGGGAGGGGTCGGTCTCACGGACCACCGCCAGGCCCACGAGCAGGGCGATCGCCGCGACCGGAACGTTTACGTAGAAGCAGGCTTCCCAGTTGACGTGCTGGACGAGCAGGCCGCCGACGATCGGCCCGGCGGCGGTGGAGGCACCGATTACCGCGCCCCAGATACCCAGGGCCGCGTTCAGCTTCTCGGCTGGGAAGTTCTTGCGCAGCAGCGCGAGGGCGGTCGGCTGGAGCATCGCGCCGAACGCGCCCTGGGCCACGCGGAACGCGATGACCAGGCCGATGCTGCTGGCGATGTCCCCGGACAGGCCGACGGCGGCGGACGCCGCGGCGAACCCGACGATCCCGGTGAGGAACACCTTCTTGTGGCCGAACCGGTCGCCGATCTTGCCGATGGTGATCAGCATGACCGCCAGCGCCAGTAGGTAGCCGTTGGTCACCCACTGGATGTCGGCCAGCGACGCGTGCAGGTGTGACTGGATGGCCGGGTTGGCGACGGCGACGATCGTCCCGTCGATGCCGACCATCATCACGCCGAGCGCGACCGCGATCAGCGTCAGCGCCGGGTTGCCGCGCATGCCGCGGAACCGGCCTCGGCGTTCAGTGCTCGCGGACGCGGCGCCTGTGGTGCTGGTCTTGGCGACCGCAGTGCCGAATTTGCCTGGGCCTCCGGCCGCGGCGGCTTCGGTCTGGTTCACGCCCTTCTCCTTCTTCTGACTGTGAGGTGGCTCCACACTATGTCAGTCAATGACAGTTTGCAAGCTCTGTCAAAATATGTTCTATGTCACACTGCACCGCCTGTCATGTAGCACAGGCTGTCGTATAGTCTTGAATCGTGGTAGAAGTGGAAGCGCCCCGCCGGGAGCGCAAGAAGCAGCAGACGCGGGGTGCCCTGATACGCGCGGCTATGGACCTGTTCACGGCCAAGGGCTACGACCACACGGCGGTACGCGAGATCACCGATGCGGTGGACGTGTCAGAGCGGACGTTCTTCCGTTATTTCGCGAGCAAGGAGGACCTGGCGCTGTCGTTCGTCCGGGACATGACGGATGTGCTGTTGCGGGCACTGGCCGCCCGGCCGCCCGAGGAGGAACCGCTGACCGCGCTCCGCCGGGCATTCCGCGAGTCGCAGCTTGGGCTGGTATCCGCGGGCGAGGGCGGCCACACCGCCGATGTCGTGACGATCATCAGGCTGATCGAATCGACGCCTTCGCTGCTCGCCGCCCACCTGAGGTATCTGCACGACAACGACAACGAGATGGTCCGCGTACTCGCGGCCCGCGAGGGCATCGACCCGGCCGATCCTCGGCCGTGGATTCTCGCCGCGATCTTCGGCGGCCTGGTGTCGCTGGCCAACCGCGAGTGGAAGACCCATGGCGTCGGCGGCGTCGAGGCGATGCTGGCCGCGTTCGACGCCTACGCCGACCAGGTAGGCCCAGCCCTCTCCGGCCACTGGACCTAACCCAATTCCCCCACCTCCCCTGCTTCCCCCGCCTTCCCCTGTTTCCCCGTTTCCCTCGTCTTCCCGTCTTCCCCTTACTTCTCTGCTTCCCCTGTTCCCCCGTCTTCCTCTGCTTCCCCCGCTCCTCTGCTTCCCCTCTTCCCCTGTTTCCCTGGCCTTCCTCTATTCCCGCGTTTTCCCGGTCTTCCTCTGTTTCCCGCTCTTCCTCTGCTTCCCCCGTCTTTTCTGCTTCCTCTGCCTTCCCCTGCTTCCTTCTCCGCCCGGCCGCCCCTCTCCGCCTCGGCCGCCGCCCCTCTCCGCCTCGGCCGCCGCCCCTCTCCGCCTCGGCCGCCTC
>DASUVY010000169.1:0-3030 GCA_036378695.1 Candidatus Dormiibacterota bacterium | reverse complement strand
CCCAGGAGCGTCTTGCCGAGCATCTGGCGCGCCCACTCCTCGTCCTCCAGCTGCTCTTGAGTCGCATTGCTTTCGATCAGGCCCGGTGAGATCGAGTTGACACGGATCCCGTGCTCGCTTCCCTCCAGCGCGAGCTGACGCGTCATCCCGATGATCCCGGCCTTGTTAGTCGTGTGAGCCAGCGACGGGAGGATCTTGAAGCTAAGGGACCCGTTCAGAGAGGCCATGTTCACGACCACTCCCCGGCCGGCCTTCAAGTGGGGCCATGCCGCACGGGTCAGGTAGAACACCAGATCAACCTCCTCCCGGCGGGCGGCATCCCACTCCTCGTCAGTAAAGTCTTCCAGCCAGTGGAAGTGAGACCTGGCGGCGAGGTTGTACAGCACGTCGATCCGGCCGAACTCGCTCACTGCCAGTTCGACGAATCTCGCGCACTCGGCGGGATCGTCCAGGTGGCACGGCTGCAGCGACACCATCTCGCCACCCGCGGCGCGAACCATCTCGACGGTTGCTGCCGCTGGCTCGACCGCCACGTCGCAGCCGACGACCGACGCGCCCTCACGGGCGAACGTCAGGGCGGTGGCGCGTCCCATGCTCCCGCCCGTGCCCGTGATGACGCAGACTTTTCCTGCTAGCCGACCTGACACCTCATATCCTCCCTGAGCCAAAGATGAGCCGAAGATCTGGTCTCCGAGCCGCTCGCCGCAGCAGGCCCTGTCGTCTCGGTCGCCTCGCAGGGTCAGTGCGCGTGATTTACACGACCAACCTCATCGTTTTGCTTGCGTTCTGCCTGTCGTTAGGCCGATCCGGCTGGCTCGGCGGTCAGTAGCCGACCTGCTGGCGGATGAGGACGATATGGATGCGGCCGGGCAGCTCTTGGTGGATCTCCAGGATCTTCCCTACCTGGCTGTGCTGTCCGTAGGCGGCCTGCGCTCGGGTATCTTCCAGCGGCAGGCTGTGCTGGTAAATCCGCCGGTGCGCCGCTTCCAAGGTGGGGACGAGCTTCTGCGTGCCGACGACGAAGATCACGTTGGCCCCGCCCCAGGCGTAGGAGGCGAGCTGGCTGCCCGACGCCGAGGCGATGACCAGGGTGCCGTCGCGGGTGACCGCGTGCACGCTGCCCAGCGCGTAATCGGGCTGTCCGCTGATCGCCTTCATTTCCTGCCCCTGGGTGGCGAAATCGAGCGCGAACATCTTGTTCCGCGCCGACTCCCACCGGCCAGCGCCGTCGTTGATCGCATCCGCGATCCCGGCCTCGGCCAGCGTCACCGAGGTGTTGGTCATCACTGACGAGCCCTCCGGGATGCGGGCAAGCACCGCCTGGCGCGCGGCATCGAGATCATCGACGACCTCGACGCTGAACCCGTGCTCCTCCAGCGCGACCACGGTGGCGCTGAGCACCGCCTCATCGGGCAGCGTGGTGAAACGGTCTGGGTTGGCAGTCATGCTGCTCACTGCTGGTCCTCCTTGATGCAGGTCGCGCCCGGGACCCAGGCCCCAGGGAGCTGGCTGGCTAATCGAATGCGCCCGAAGCTACTGGCCACCAAGGTGAGCGGCTCCCACCTGATTCCGATGATTGTGCGGGCCAGTTAGGAGGCCATCCTGCGGCCAGCGTGGGAGCGGAATGGGAATGGGCGTGGCGAGCACTGGCAGGCGCGTCCGGCGAGGTCGGCTCGTACCGATCATCGATGACTGGGGTGAGGCGGCTGCGCTGGCTGATGAGCTCCGATAGCACCCGGCCGAGGTAATGACGCACGAGGTTGCGCTAGAGGCCATCGTCGGCCTGATCGCCTTCCGGGTCAGCGCCGCGGCGCCGGTTAGCGGAGCAGTCCTGACGGCCTACGGCGCTTAAGCAGGACCCGGCGTACATATTGCGCCGGCAGGACCGAGGCCAGGTCTCAGGTCGTCTGCGCCCGCCCGCTGAGCGTCACGCTGACGCATCCTCGTGAATCACCGAGATCCGGTGATGGCCGCTCACCTCGCTGACGGCGAGCCTGGCCCTGTCGCGAAAGCTCGCACGGCCCCAGGGGACGTGCTCCGAGATTCCGGGGGGTGCCGTGACTTCATCAGCCTCCGGCGCATCCAGCGCCGCGGACCTGCCCGGCTGCAGGCTGACCCGCGAGGTGAAGCCCAGCGCCGTCAGCCGGAGATGAGCGCCGAAAGATGAGCGCCGAAAGATGGTGCAGCGCGGCTGACCCCCAAGCGACAGCAGAACCCACGGCGGCGCCGTTCGGTTTTCCGAGCATGCCATATCTGGCGGCCCGAGATCCCCAAGCATGCGCGGGCGTCACACCAAAGCCGATGGCGAATCGCAAAAGATCAACTTTTTCAACGGCTAGTCCCACGGCGCTGAGTCACACAAGGGTCACGGCGCGGGACCACTACGCCCAAGAAGGTTAGGAGACCACTATGTCCTCGGCGCAATCCGAGACCGGGCGTGCGGCCTCACCCGGCGCCACGGCCGGCGGCAGCAGCCGCCGTGGCCTGGCTCTGCTGGTCATCGCCACCGCCCAGCTCATGGTCGTGCTCGACGCGACCATCGTGAACGTTGCCCTCCCGCACGTCCAGCAGGCACTCGGCTTCTCCGGCAGCGGCCTGGAATGGGTGGTGAACGCCTACGCGGTCACCTTCGGCGGGCTGCTCCTGCTCGGCGGCCGCGCCGGCGACATTTTCGGCCGGCGACGGGTGTTCATCTTCGGGCTGCTGCTGTTCTCCGCGGCGTCGCTGCTCGGCGGGTTCGCCACCAGCCAGGCGTGGCTGCTCACCGCGAGGGCGGTCCAGGGCGCTGGTGGCGCGGTGATCGCCCCGACCGCGCTGGCGCTGATCACCACCAACTTTCCCCAAGGCGCAGAACGCAACAGGGCGTTCAGCGTCTACGCCGCGATGGCCGGCGCCGGCAGCGCGGCGGGCCTGCTGCTGGGGGGCGTCCTGACCACCTACCTGTCATGGCGGTGGGTGCTGTTCGTCAACGTCCCGATCGGGATCGTGGTGGCGTTCGCGGCGACGCGGGTGCTGAATGAATCGCCCCGC
>DASUVY010000168.1:0-15581 GCA_036378695.1 Candidatus Dormiibacterota bacterium | reverse complement strand
GGGTGGCCGCGCGGGTTAACCTACCCGCGCGGCTCCCTCGTTCAGCCCTGGCAAACGTCCCAGCACCGCCATAACCTCTTGTACTAGGAACCGTTGAAGCAAACGTGAGCTCCCAGCCCGCCACCGGGCGCGCCTCGATGCGCGCCCGCCGCTCGCAGTACGCCCCGCGCCGCCCCTGGCGGGGTGCCCTGGGCGCGCTCCTCGTCGCGGGCGTGCTGATCGGGGTCGTGCTGGGCGGCGCCCGCGTCGTCGACTTCCTGCAGGGCGTCGGCAACCTCTCGCCGGCCACGCTCACCAAGCAGGTCGACCCGCCCGCCGGCTCCATCCCCTACAAGCTGCAGCACGGCGAGCAGGTCAACCTCCTCCTCCTCGGCTACGGGGGCGCCGAGAACGACGCGCCCTACCTGACCGACACCCTGATGGTGGTCTCCATCGACTCCGCAGACCACCGCATGATGCAGGTCTCGGTGCCCCGGGACCTGATGGTCAACATCGACTACGGGCCCGGCAAGAGCACCTTCCAGAAGATCAACGTCGCCTACTCGATCGGTGTCGACGACGCCACCTACCCCGGCAAGCGGGCCGACTTCAAAGGCAAGGACGGCGGCGGGCACCTGGCCATGGCCACGGTCTCCAAGCTCACCGGCCTCCAGTTCGACGGCTTCGTGGCGGTCGACTTCAAGGCCTTTCGGGAGGTCGTCAACGCGCTGGGCGGGGTGCAGGCCTGCCTCGACACTCCGCTCGACGACAACGAGTATCCCGACTACCACAACGGCTACATCAAGGGCGGCATCCACTTCCCGGCCGGCTGCTTCACCGTGAACGGGGAGCAGGCCCTGGAGATCGCCCGCTCGCGCAAGGCCATCGAGCCGGAGCAGGCGACCGATTTCGGTCGGGCCCGGCGCCAGCAGATGCTCCTCAACTCGATCCGCAAGAAGGCCACCTCGCTGAACGCCCTGGCCAAGGCGCCGCAGCTGATGGACGCGCTGCAGAAGAACTTCGTGAGCAGCCTGGATTTGAGCGACATCAACGCCCTCTACAGGTTCGCGGGCAAGCTGCCCGACACCGCGATCGGCCACTTCGGGATCACCCAGGACGACCTGGTCCAGCGCTTCTACATGCAGCGCGGGAGCTGCGCCGACTTCTATGCCGACGTGCTCTGCCCCCTGGACCCCACCTTTGCCACCATGCGCAACTTCTTCGCCAAGCTCTTCGTCGACCCCAAAGTGGCGGCCGAGAAGGCGCCGGTCCGCGTGGACAACGCCAGCCTCGGCGTGGAGGACCTGGGCCCGCGCGTGGAGAACGTGCTCAAGCCGCTGGGGTTCCAGGTGGAGCCCCCCGTGCGGCGGCGGGCCCAGACCACCAGCTACGTCTACGACCTCTCCGGCGGGCGGTACCCCAAGACCGCCGAATGGCTGGCGGGCTACTTCGGCGCCACCGTCGAGGCCCCGCCGGCCGGCATGACCGGCGACGGGGTGGTCGTGGTCTTGGGCCGCGACTACGCGATGCGCTGGCTCGGCCAGTAACGCTCGCTTCGCTTCGCTTGGCGGGCTGGAACCGTGCCGGTTCCCCCCGCCTGCCCCCTTCCGGCGTACGCCGCCGCGCGACGCCCCCAACGCCTGGATGACGGACTCAAACGGCCCGGCATGCCGGGCCTTTACTGGGACGCTCGGATTGGACCAGTAGAATTTGGGCCGCATGTCTCGCGCCCGCCCGAGGGCACGGCGCTCGCGCTACAGCTACACCACCCGCCTGTCTCGGTCCGTTTCGGTGATCGCGGCCGTCTTCCTGCTGGGGGTCCTGTTCGGCGCCAGCATCGTCGTGGTCCGCACCGTCAACTTCGTCCACAGCCTGACCGGGCAGAGCCCGACCGACGTGGTCAAGATCGTCCAGCAGGCGATCCAGCCGCCCCCCGGCAGCGTCGCCTACAAGCTGCAGAACAACCAGCCCGTCAACATCCTGGTCCTGGGCGAGGGCGGCCAGGAGAACGACGCCCCGTATTTGACCGACACCGTCATGGCGATCACCATCGACCCCGCCAGCAAGCGGCTGGTCCAGACCTCCATCCCGCGTGATCTCTGGGTGAGCATCCCGGCCTGGACCGACGGCCGCCCATACGCCAACAAGATCAACGTCGCCAACGAGGTGGGGGAGTGGAAGGACGGCGAACTCTTCCCCTGCTGCAAGAAGCCCGAATACCAGGGGCGGGATGGCGGCGGCCACCTGGCCGAGTCGGTGGTCGAGAACGTGACCGGCATCCACTTCGACCGCTACGTCACGGTCGACTTCGTCGCCTTCCGGGACGCCGTCGACGCCCTGCAGGGCGTCGACATCCACCTCGACTACCCTCTCGATGACTGCCACTACCCCGACTACCACAACGGCTACATCAACCACGGTGTGCCGCCTGGCTATCCTTGCCCGCCGGGGTCGGGCATCCACTTCCCGGCGGGCGACCTGCACGTCAACGGCGAGCAGGCGCTGGAGATCGCGCGCTCGCGCGACGCCAGCGAGCCCCAGCAGGCCACCGACTTCGCGCGCGCCAAGCGCCAGCAGGTGATCGTCAACGCCATCCGCAAGAAGGCGGTCTCGCTCAACGCGATCGTCAATCTGGACAGCCTGCTCAACGCCATTCAGAACAACGTCAAGACCGACCTCACGGTCAACGACATCCAGGCGCTCTACAACTGGGGCGGCAAGCTCCCGGACAGCGCCTTCGTCAAGATCGCGCTCACCAACACCGACCTTTTGCGCGAGTACTTCGGCGGCGGCGGTTGCGGTGACCCGTCAGCCTACGTGCTCTGCCCGCTCGACCCCAGCTACGCATACATCCACAACTACCTGGCGCACGACCTGGTCGACCCGACCGTGCTCGACGAGCACGCGCACATGCAGATCCTCAACGCGACGCGTGGCGCCGCCGACACAGATGACCGCACGGTCAACTCGCTGCGGCCTTTCGGCTTCAATCTCGCGGACCCGCTGCCCGTCAACCTGAGGCCGTCGGACCACACCGTGATCCTGGATTACAGCGGCGGCGCCTTCCCGGCGACCTCGAGCTGGCTCTCGACGTACTTCCAGGCGCCGGTGCAGGCGATCGCTCCCTCGACACCCGACGGTGCGCTGCAGCCGGTGGTCCCGGGAGCGATCACCGACGGTTTCGTGGTCGAGCTCGGCCAGGACTACCACAACCGCTTCTACGGCCTGCGGTGAGGTGAGCGCCGGCCGCGACCTGGCCGCCGAGTTCCGGGCTGGCAACGTGCGCGGTCTGGCCCGCGCCATCAGCCTGGTCGAACAGCGCGACCCCGCCGTGCGCCACCTCCTCGAGGAGCTCCGCGACCGCGCACAGCGGCCGCGCGTGCTGGGCTTCACGGGCGCGCCGGGAACCGGCAAATCGACTTTGGTCGACGCGCTGGTCGCGCTGCTGCGCGGCCGCGATCAAAAGGTAGGCGTGCTGGCCGTCGATCCCAACTCGCCCTTCAGCGGGGGCGCCATCCTGGGCGACCGCATCCGCATGCAGCGCCATGCCCTCGACGCCGGCGTCTACATCCGGTCCATGGGCGCCCGCGGGCACCTGGGCGGGCTCTCTGCGGCCTCCCGGGAGGCCATCAGGCTGTTGGGCGCTTTCGGCTTCGATTTCGTGCTCCTGGAGACGGTCGGCGTCGGCCAGTCCGAGCTGGAAGTGGCCGCGGTGGCGGACACCACGCTCGTCGTGCTGACTCCCGGCCAGGGCGACAGCGTGCAGATGCTCAAGGCCGGGATCATGGAGATCGCGGATGTCTTCGTGGTCAACAAGGCCGACCTACCGGGTGCCCAGAAGGTGGTACAGGAGGTCCGCTCGATGCTGAACATGGGCCCGAAATTGGCGTGGAAGCCGCCCATCGTGCTCACGGTGGCCGCCCGCGGCGAGGGCCTGGACGAGCTTCTGGAGGCCGTCGAGCGCCATCGCCAGCACCTGGAATCCAGCGGTCAAGCCGCCGAGCGCGCGGCCACGCGCCTCAAGGACGAGGCCGCGGACCTGGTCGGGGAATGGGCCCGCCGCCAGGCCCGCAAGCTGCTGGATGAGGACGCGGAGCTCTCCGAGCGCCTGCTGGCGGATCGCATCCCCTATGCCGCGGCCGAGGAGATCCTCACCACCGAGGGCGACGCGCTGGTGCCGAGAGCGGCCCGCAGCGGACATAACATGAGATCGGGATGAAGCGCGCCGACGGCATCGAGACCTCCACCATCTCCGGGATCCCGGTCGACCCGGTCTACACCTCCGAGGCGACCCGCCAGCTGATCGAGGAGCTGCCGGGCGAGTACCCGTACACGCGCGGCATCCACAAGAGCGGCTACCGCGGCCGGCTCTGGACCATGCGGCAGTTCTCAGGCTTCGCGACCGCACGCGAAACCAACGCCCGCTACCACTACCTGCTCAAGCACGGCCAGACGGGCCTCTCGGTGGCCTTCGACATGCCCACGCTGATGGGCCAGGACTCGGACGCACCCACCTCGCGCGGCGAGATCGGCCACTGCGGGGTGGCGATCGATTCGCTGGCCGACATGGAGACCCTGCTGGAGGGCATACCGCTCGACCAGGTCACCACCTCGATGACCATCAACTCGCCGGCGGCCATCCTGCTCGCGATGTACCTGGTGGTGGCGGAGAAGCAGGGTGTGTCGTGGGACAAGGTCGGCGGCACCCTGCAGAACGACATCTTGAAGGAGTACATCGCGCAGAAGGAGTACATCTTTCCGCCGCAGCCCTCGATGCGCCTGGTCATCGACAGCATCGAGTTCTGCGCACGCGAGGTGCCGCGCTGGAACACCGTCTCCATCTCCGGCTACCACATCCGCGAGGCTGGTTCGACGGCCGCGCAAGAGCTCGCCTTCACGCTGGCCGACGGCTTCGCATATGTCGACGCCTGCCTGGAGCGCGGCATGCAGATCGACGACTTCGCGCCGCGGCTTTCCTTCTTCTTCGACGCGCACATCGACTTCTTCGAGGAGATCGCCAAGTTCCGCGCTGCGCGCCGGATCTGGGCGCGGCACATGCGCGAGCGCTACGGCGCGCAGAACCCGCGCTCCTGGCAGCTGCGCTTCCATACACAGACCGCGGGCGTGTCGCTCACCGCGCAGCAGCCCGAGCTGAACATCGCACGCACGGCGGTGGAAGCGCTGGCCGCGGTGCTGGGCGGCACACAGTCGCTGCACACCAACGCCATGGACGAGGTGCTCGCGCTGCCGACCGACAAGTCGGCGCGCATCGCGCTGCGGACCCAGCAGATGCTGGCCTACGAAACGGGCGTCGCCAACACGATGGACCCGCTGGGCGGCTCCTACTTCATGGAGGCGCTCACCAACCGCATGGAGGAGGAGGCCGAGGCTTACTTCCAGCGTATCGAGGAGTTCGGGGGCGTGATCCCGGCCATCGAGGCGGGTTTCTTCCAGAAGGAGATCGCGGACGCTTCCTTCCGCTACCAGACCGAGCTGGAACAGAAGCGGCGCGTGATCGTGGGCGTCAACGAGTTCGTGACCGACGATGAAGAGCCGATCGAGATCCTGCGCATCAGTCCGCAAGCCGAGCAGGAGCAGGTGGAGCGGGTGCGCGAGGTGCGGCGCAAGCGCGACCAGGCGCGCTGCACGCGCGCGCTGGAGTCGCTGCGCAAGGCTGCGCAGTCGCCGGACGACAACTTGATGCCGCACATCGTCGAGGCGGTGCGCGCTTACGCCACCGAGGGCGAGATCATGGGCACCATGGTCGACGTGTTCGGCCTCTACACCGAGCGGGCGATCATTTAGCTGCCATGAGCGCGGTGCAGGCGAAACCCCTGCGCATCGTTCTCGCCAAGGTCGGCCTCGACGGCCACGACCGCGGCGTCAAGGTGGTCGCGCGCGCCTTGCGTGACGCCGGGTTCGAGGTGATCTACACCGGGCTGCGGCAGACGCCGGCGATGGTGGTGGACGCCGCGCTGCAGGAGGACGCGCAGGTGATCGGCCTGTCGCTGCACTCCGGCGCGCACATGACGCTCTTTCCGGCCGTGATCGAGGAGCTGAAGAAGCGCGAGGCCACCGACATCGTGGTCTTCGGGGGCGGGATCATCCCCGACGACGACATCGCCGAGCTCAAGAAGCTGGGCGTGGCCGAGATCTTCACCCCGGGCGCGCCGCTGGAGGAGATCGTGGGCTGGTTGAGGAAACGCTTCTCCGAGACGGCCGCCAGCTAGTTTTCTTCGGATTCGCCGGGAAATGGTTGCTTTGGCGCAGGGAAACCCAACCGTTTCTGGGCGAATGCTGCGATGACTGACGAGGAGCTCGGTGACATGGAGCGGCTGTAAGCGTGACTGACCTGGTCGGTCAGCCCTGGCTGCCGCGCGGGCAGCCTGTTCCTCGGGTGGGCCTGGTCCGGCAGCGCTTCGAGGCCCCGGTCGAGACCGACCCCGATGGCGCCGCCGAGCGGGAGACTGCTGCCGTGCTGCGCACCGTGTCGCGTCCGCCCGGCCGAGTGGCGGTCGGAGTGGGCAGCCGAGGCGTGGCCAACCTGCAGGCGCTGGTGCGGGCGGCCGTGCGCGCGCTGCGCAGTGCCGGTTGGGAGCCCTTCATCGTCCCCGCCATGGGCAGCCACGGCGCGGCCACGGCGGCCGGGCAGGCCGCGGTGCTGGCCGGATACGGCATCACCGAGGCCGCCGTCGGCGCTGCCGTGCGCGCCACCATGGCCACGCGCGTGGTGGGCGAGGTCGACGGGCTTCCAATACACGTCGACGCGCTGGCGGCCGATGCGGGCGCGGTCTTCCTGGTGTCCCGTGTCAAGCCCCACACAGACTTCCGCGGGCGCTGGGAGAGCGGGCTGGCCAAGATGGCGGCGATCGGGCTGGGAAAGCAGGCCGGCGCGCAGGTCATCCACTCGGCGGGCGTGCCCGGGCTCCGCGACCTGATGCCGCGCGCGGCCCGCCTGCTGGCGGAGAGCGGCCTGCTGCTGGGGGGCCTGGGCGTCATCGAGAACCAGCGCGACCAGACCGCCCTCGTGCGGGGTGTGCCCGCCACGGGCGTCGCCGGCGAGCTGGAGGCAGAACTCCTGCGCCTGGCCCGCGAGCTGATGCCGCGGCTTCCCTTCGACCGCCTCGATGTGCTGGTGGTCGACCGCATGGGCAAGGACATCAGCGGCACCGCCCTCGACACCAACGTGCTCAACCGGATGCGGATCGTGGGCGAGCCCGAGCCCGAAGGGCTGCACATCGCCGCCATCGCCGTGCTCGACCTGACTGCGGCCTCCCATGGCAACGCCATCGGCGTGGGCCTTGCCGACTTCATCCCCCAGCGCTTGCGCCGGCGCATCGACCTGGGCGCGACCTACGCCAACAGCCTGACGGCCGGGATCGTGGGCCTGGAGCGGGCCAAGATCCCGATGGCGCTGCCCAGCGATCGCGACGCAGTGCTGGCGGCCATCGCCTCCCGAGGCCGGCCCGCCGGCGAGCCGCTGGAACTGGCCTGGATCTCCGACACCCTGCACACCGAGGTGCTGGCGGTCTCCGAGCCGCTTTGGGAGCAGGCGGCGCAGCGTGAGGACCTGGAGCGCCTGGCCGAGCCGCGGCCGATGCCCTTCAGTGCCGCCGGGCGGCTGTCTCCGCTGAGCGCTCTCTGGCCAGCTCCTCGAGCTCCCGGGGGACGCGGGTCGGGCGGCCGTCGCTCAGCCGAACCCATGCCCACTCGGTCCAGAGCTCGGCCAGGAGATCGCCGTCGGGCAGGCGCCTGATCCAGGTGCTGCGGACGCCGCGCGCACCGCGGATCAAGTCGACTCGCACGGAGACCTCGACTTCGTCGTTGTAGACCGCAGGCCGGTGGTAGGTGATCTCGGTCTTGTGGATCACCCAGCCGCCGCCGCGCGCCTCCGACCAGGCGCGGCCATAACCGGCCGCCTCGGCGTGGCGGGTGGCGATCTCCTCAGCCCAAGCCAGATAGACCGAGTTGTTGACGTGGCCGTTGCTGTCGAGCTCGATGTTCCGCACCCGCCAGCGCTCCGAGTACTGGAGCGGGTCGACGCCGGTGATCTTTAGGCCGGGTTCAGGGGGTTGCCCTGGTTGTCGGTCGTCATCTGGGAGAGCTGCTGGTCGACGGGCGTCCCGTCACCGGGATAGACGTCGACCGGCGTCCCCTCGTCGGCCCAGCCGTACACCCACTGAGCCTCGCTGTAGGTCAGGTGGATGCAGCCGTGGCTGCGCGTCCAGGACTGGAACTGAGAGCCCGGCCCGAGGGTGGAGTCGGGCTGCCAGGAGGCGTCGTGGAAGGCCTCGCCCGAAGTCGTGAAGAAGGCCGTCCATTGCACCGTGGTGTCGGGGTACCAGTGCGGCGAGCCCTGCGGCCAGGGCGAGTGGAACTTGAAGGGATGCGACCGGTAGAGGATCTTCATCGGCCCGAAGTCGGTGCCGTAGGCAGTGTCGCCCCGGATGCCAGTCGTCACCGGCGTGTCCATCACCAGCTTCCCGTTCTCGTAGGCCCAGACGTGCTGGGCGATGAAGGACACGATGATGTGCTTCGGGCCCAGCCCGTCGAACAGGACACTGTGCACCTGCCCGCCGTAGCGCTCGACGGCGGCGGCGCCGGTGGCCACGTCATCCAGCGCAGAAGAGTCGAGCTTGGGCGCGAACTTCTCGAGCCGGTTGTACGCCGCGTTGATGGTTGCCCAGTTCGGCATCCGGCCGCCCTTGTTCTCGTAGGCCGCCACCGAGGCGTCGTTGCGGCCGTTGAAGAGCGCGTCCTTGCCCTCCTTGCGGATGGCCCCGATGTTGTTGGCGTCCTTCGCCTCCAATGCGGTGGCCGCGGCCTTGACGGCGTCGTTCTCGGCCTGCTGGACGGCACCGAGCTTGGTGGCGTCGTCCGTCAGGCGCTTGGCGTCGCTGGCCACCGAGCGGACGTCGCCGATCTTGGCCGCCGCGTTGAAGGTCTTGGAGAGCGCGTCGTAGCGCGACTGCAGCGGGTCCAGGTCGGTCTTGTCGACCTCCAGCGTGGCGTCCGCGTCGAGTGCGGCCTTGGCCGCGCCGAGCGCCTGCCCGGACTGGTCGCGGGCCTGGCCCATGACCTCCTGCTCGCGGTCCTTGAGCGCCACCCGGAGCGCGGCCATGGCGTTTGACTGGTCGCGGTAGAAGGGCGCCCGGCTGCCCACCCAGATCGGCTCCGGCTGGGCCTCCAGCTGGGCCACGCGGTCGGTCACCGGCTGCAGGTCGGCCGCCGTGTAGCCCTGGCCCTGAGCCTGGGCGACGGCCGTCTGGAGCTGGCTGCGCTGAGACTGGTAGGAGCCGTAAGCCTGGGCCGAGTCGACGTTCGACTCGGCCATGATCACGGCCAGCAGGCCGAGCATGGCCGCGATGCAGAGCGCGAGAAGTCCGCGGCGCCGGGAGCCCAGTTCCATAGGTGTTGCTATCGTTTAACGCTGCGACGGACTTTCGGTTCCGGCCGCCAGAAATATGTTACCCAGCCCCGTGCACGTCCCCGGCACGGAATCGGAGTGGAAATGAAGCTCACCGCCCAGCCGCGCGACCTGCTCGGCAAGAAGTCCCACCGCCTCCTTCGGGAGGGCGGCCTGCCCGCGGTCGTCTATGGCCACCAGACCAAGGCGCTGCCGATCACGCTGGACGCGCGGGAGTTCGCGCACGTATTTCACCGTGTCGGCCGCACCCACCTGATCGACCTCGAGATCGACGGCCGCGCCGACAAGGTCCTGGTCAAAGAGGTGCAGACGCATCCCCGGCGCCACGGCCCGATCCACGTCGACCTGCACCAGGTCAGCCTGTCCGAGAAGCTGCAGGTCGACGTCCCGGTGATCGTCACCGGCGAATCTCCGGTCGTGAAGCAGGGCGAGGCCGACGTGCAGATCAACGTGCACACGGTCAGGGTCGAGTGCCTGCCCACCGACATCCCCGAGTCCTTCACCGTGGACATCTCGGGCCTGGCGGCCGTCGGTGACGTGCTGCGGGTTTCCGACCTGGCGCCCGTGCCCAACGTGACCGTGATCGACGATCCCGAGGAGGTCGTGGTCAAGATCGCTCCGCGCCGCGAGCTGGTGGTCGAGGAGGAGGAGGTCGCTCCGGCCGAGGGCGAGGCCGAGGAGGGTGCCGCGGCCGAAGAGGCCGAGGGCGAGGCGCAGGCCGCGGCGGAGGGCGGCGAAGCCGAGAGCTGACCCAGCGCATCGTCTTCGGCGTGCTGGGGCTGGCGCTGGTCGCCGGCCTCTACATCGCCGCGCGGCTGCTCATCCATCTGATCGGCGGCGCGCTGGACCGGCGCCAGGTCCGCGGCAGTGTGCTGGTCGCCGTGCGGCGCGTGGTGTACGTGGCGTTCGTGGCCCTGGCGGTGCTGATCGCCTTCAGCGTCGCCTTCAACAGCCCGAACGCGGTTTTCGCGGGCCTGATCCTGGCCACCCTGGTGGCCAGCCTGGGCATCCAGGACCTGATGAAGAACTACGTCTCCGGCTTCTACATCCTGCTCGAGAAGCACGTGCAGCCTGGCGACCGCATCCGCTTCGACAGCGCCGAAGGCGTGGTCAGCGACATCCGGCTGCGGGTCACGCTGCTGCGGGGCGAAGGCGGCGCCCAGGTGGTGGTGCCCAACGCCGAGCTCTTCAACAAGACGGTGGTCGTGAGCAAGAGCACGGTCGGGCCGCGCCGTCGGCGTCTAGCCGATGGCCCCGAAAAGGATCCGGCAGAGGGCGTCGAACCGGTCACCGGTTAGGTCCGTCTCCTCTCTGACCAGCCGGGTGGCCTCCTGGATGGCCAGCTCGTGGTGGACCTTGGCGGCGACCTGGTTGAAGAGCGAGCGCAGGTGGAAGGTGTGGTCCGGGCGCCCCGGCTCGGACTCCGGACTGGCGTCGCCGTGGCTCAGGTCGAGGTACTTGCCCCACAGCTGGGTCTCCTTCTCGCCGCTCTCGGGCGAGTCGGAGAGGTGCAGGCAGTTGACGCCGCCCCAGATCCCGTAGCGCTCGCGCAGCGAGCCCGGGCGGGCCTCGTGGATGCGGGTCTCGCCGAGCTCGTAGCGCATGTTCTCGAGCACCGCAGGTTCGGCCTGGACCCGGCCGACCAGGACCGGCAGGGCGGTCATGAAATCGACCAGCCAGGGGAAGAAGGGGCGGCCCTGTAGGAAGTCGTAGTGATTGCCGATCAGCTCCTTGGGCGGCTGGTACCAGGTGAGGCCGGACAGCTTCCAGTCCCGCTCCTCGGCGAGCCAGGACCAGAGCGCCTCGCGCACGGCCAGCCGGTGCGCGGCGTCGGGCTTGAAGATCACGAGCGCTGACGACATTGCGTCAGAGGTTACTGGTCGCGGTCGGTCGGCTCGTAGAAGCGGGCGTCCTTCAGCTCGTCGGGCAGGTGCTGCTGCTCGACTTTCCCGCCCTCGAAGTCGTGCGCGTACTTGTAGCCCTTGCCGTGGCCCATCGCCTTCATGAGGCCGGTGGGCGCGTTGCGCAGGTGCATGGGCACCGGCAGGTTGCCGGTGCGCTCGATGGCTTCGCGGGCGCGGTTGTAGGCCATGTAGGAGGCGTTTGACTTGGGCGCCTTGGCCAGGTGCACGGCCGCCTCGCTGAGCGGAATCACCGCTTCCGGCATGCCCACGAAGTGGGCCGCCTGCTGCGCCGCCACCGCCACCGCCAGCGCGCCCGGATCCGCCAGCCCGACGTCCTCGGCGGCGCTGATGACGAGCCGGCGGGCCACGAACATGGGGTCCTCGCCCGCTTCCAGCATGCGCGCCATCCAGTAGACGGCCGCGTCGGGGTCGCTGCCCCGGATGCTCTTGATCATGGCGGAGACCATGTCGTAGTGCTGGTCGCCGGCGCGGTCGTACAGGAGGTGGCGCTGCTGCATGGCGGCCTCGACGTCCGCCAGGGCGATCGGCCGCCCCTCGGCCAGCGCCGCCGCGGCCTCGAGGGCGTTGAGCAGCACCCGGGCGTCACCGCGCGCGGCCTCCAGCAGGCCCTCGCGGGCGTCCGGCTCCATCTCCACGCCCAGCTCCTCGAGGCCGCGGCGGGCGATCTTCTCGAGGTCCGGCCGGGTCAGCGCCTCCAGGCGGAAGACGCGGCTGCGCGAGAGCAAAGGCGAGATGACCTCGAAGGAGGGGTTCTCGGTGGTGGCGCCGATCAGGGTCACGGTGCCGTCCTCGACGTGGGGCAGGATGGCGTCCTGCTGGGCCTTGTTGAAGCGGTGCAGCTCGTCGATGAAGAGCACCGTGCGCTGGTCCACGCGCCGCGCCTGGCGGGCCTCGGCCACGACCTTGCGCAGCTCGGGCACGCCCGATGTCACGGCGCTGATGGCCACGAAGCGAGAGCCGGTGGCGCGGGCCAGGATGGCCGCCAGCGTGGTCTTGCCGCTGCCCGGCGGGCCCCACAGCACGATGCTGGGCAGGCGGTTCGACTCGGCCAGGCTGCGCAGCACGGCCACGGTCCTCTCCTGGCCGACCAGGTCGTCGAAGCTCAGCGGCCGCAGGCGGCTGGCCAGCGGCGCGTCGGACCGGCGGCCGGGCTCGGGTTCGGCGCCGAATAGATCCTGCTGGGCTCCCACGTTCGCCTAATCGTCAGCGAATTCGCCTGGCCACGGCTACAATGCCGCGCACCATGTCCGTCTGCTGGTCCTGTGAGGGGCAAGTCCCCGACGGGGCCCAGTTCTGCCCCAACTGCGGGCATAACCAAAAAGAGCGCAACTCCAGCCCGATCTTCGTGGTCGACACGACCACGGAGCTCTTCAACGCGGTCTTCGTTAAGGCGATGCTGGGGCAGGAGGTCAACCGCGCCGTGCGCTACAGGCGGCCGCTCTCAGCGTTGGTGGTAGAGGTCGACCATGCCGAGCACATCCACCACGACCTGGGCACGGGCCAGCTCAACAGCCTGCTCAAGGAGATCGGCCAGGCGCTGGTGGCCGCGGTCCGGGACACCGACACGGTGGCCTTTCTGGACAGCGACGGGCCGCCCCATTTCGCGATCGTCCTGCCAGAGACCGACGCGGCCGGCGCCGTGCTGGCCTCGGACAAGCTGCGCCGCTCGGTGGCCTCCCACGACTTTCAGACAGGCGGCAACTGGCAGCGGCTGACGGTGTCCGTGGGCATCGCCAGCGTCTCCCACGAGCGCATGAACCAACAGGACCTGATCAGCGAGGCCTACGCCACCCTTCAGCAGGGGCGGATGGCGGGCCAGGGTCCCAACCGCACCTTCACCGAGACGCTGACCGCCTCCTCGACGCACCTTCCGACGATCTAGAGCCTTCTTAAACTCGTCCGGGTGGCTCTGACCCGCGTCTATCTGATCCGGCACGCCGACGTCCTCAACCCCAAGCGCGTGCTGTACGGGCACCTCGAGAACTTCCCGCTGAGTCCCCGTGGCCGCCAGCAGGCCGAGGAGCTGGGGCGGCGCCTGCGCAGTGCCGGGCTGGCGCGGATCGTGCACAGTCCGCTGCAGCGGGCGCGAGAAACGGCCGAGCTGATCGCCGCCCAGCTGCCGCGACCGGTGCCCCTGATCGAGGACCCCGAGCTGCGCGAAGCGGAGTTCGGCCGCTACCTGCAGGGCGTCCCGCCCTGGCAGGTCCCCTTCCGGCGGCCCCTCTGGCTGGTGCACAAGGCCCGCCGCGGGCTGCTGCCCGGGGACGAGACGATCGCGGCCATGGGCGGGCGGGTGCTGGAGGTGGCGCGCCGCTATGCGCGGGAGCATCCGGAGGAGGTGACGGCGCTCGTCAGCCACGCCGATCCGCTGCAGGCGGCCTGGATCCTGCTCGAGGGCCGCGCTCACAGCGAGGTCGAGATGTACCGGCGGGGCGTGGCCCGAGCGGGCATGCTGGAGGTCGACTTCGACGCCGAGGGCCAGCAGGTGGTGGGCGTGGCCTACACGCCGCCCCCGGAGGTGCCGGCTCCCGGCACCCCGGAGCCGGACGTCCCCAAACCCGCCCTGTAGCGCGCCGCGGCCAGCGTGAGGCCGCCGGCGGCGGCCGCGGCCACTGCTCCAGCCGTCAGGTCGGGCGGCGCCGGCGGGCAGGGGGGCCGTGCAGCCGGTACCTCGGGCGCCGCGCCCGCGGGCACCGGCATCGCCAGCAGGTCCGCGTACCAATCGACGGGCACTTCGTCGGAGCTGAGCCGGCGGCGGTCGCGGTAGGAGACGAACGACCGCTCCGCGTGCCCGAAGTCGAAAGCGTCGCTGATCGGCGTGGCGGCGGCCTCCCGGTCGTTGATCGGCCGCAGCCCGAAGACGCTGCGGATGAAGGCCAGCACCGAGGTGTGGTCGAGCACCTGCGCCGAGACGTGGCCCGCCCGCGCCCAGGGCGACACGACGATGCAGGGCACCCGGAACCCGAAGCCGCGGGCGTCGACCTGGGGCGGCGCCACGTGGTCGTAGAAGCCGCCGTTCTCGTCGTAGTTGAGGATCAGCGCCGAGCGCTCCCAGGCCGGTCCGGCGGCGACCGAGTTGATGGTCAGCGCCGCGAAGCGCTCGCCCCACTGGATGGGATCGGGCGGGTGCTCGCTCAGGGGCTCTGCGGGGAGCACCCAGGACACCGCCGGCAGCGTCCCGCGCGCCGCGTCGCTGAGGAAGTCGGCGTAGCTGCGCTGGGCGCGGGGATCGGCCCGTCGCTCGGGGTAGTAGCCGACGGCCGAGAAGCTGGACGGATAGGAGGTGGCGGCGTGCGCCGAGTAGCACGCCCAGCTGATGCGGGCCTCCTCTAGACGGTCCACCAGCGTGGGCCGGGGGAGCAGGGCGGGGTCGATGACGGCGGGGTTGTTCTTGTAGCCGCCGGCGGAGGCGGCCAGCGCGTAGAGCCGGTTGGGCACCGTCGGGCCCAGGACCGAGCAGAAGTAGCGGTCGCACAGGGTGAAGCGGTGCGCCAGCGCCCAGTAATAGGGGAGGTCCTCGCCGGTGTAGTAGGTCAGCGCCTTGCCGCCGCCCAGCACCTCGAACTCGTCGTTGCGGCCGCCGTGGTACTCGGCCCGCGCGCTGTCGGTGTCGTGGGGCGGGTCGAGCAGCGTCAGGCTGGGCGCGGGCTTGACGGGCGAACAGGGAGGGAAGCCCTCGGCGCCGGGAAAGAGACCGAAGTAGTGGTCGAAGGAGCGGTTCTCCTGCATGAGCAGGACCACATGCTCGATCGGCGTCTCCGCAGCGCGGCCCAAGCGGACGCCCGGGAAGGCGAGCCCGCCCGCCAGCCCGGCGACGGCGGCGAGGAAGCGACGGCGGCTCAGCCCGGCCATGAGAGCCGACTATGATCCGGCCCCGTGGCCGAACGCCTCAACTTCCCCGAGGGCTTCCTCTGGGGCACGGCCACCGCGGCCCACCAGGTCGAGGGCGGCAACCGCAACAACGACTGGTGGCTGTTCGAGCAGGAGCCGGGCCGCATCCAAGACGGCGACTCCTCGCTGGTCGCCTGTGACCACTACCGGCGGTACCGCGAGGACTTCCGGCTGCTGCGCGAGATGCACAACAACGCGCACCGCCTCTCGATCGAGTGGTCGCGCGTCGAGCCCCGCCCGGGCGAGTTCGACCCCAAACAGATCCGCCACTACCGCGACGTTCTGGGCGAGCTGCGCGAGCAGGGGATGGCGCCCATGCTCACGCTGCACCACTTCACGAGCCCGATCTGGTTCGTGGA
>DASUVY010000167.1:0-9806 GCA_036378695.1 Candidatus Dormiibacterota bacterium | reverse complement strand
GGATTGCGGCCTCTCGGCTCTCCCGGTCGGCCGAGTCCGAACGGCCCGCCCCGGCGTAGGCCTGGGCGGCTTCCTCGCGCCGCTTGACCTCTTTGCGGAGCACGCGGAGGACCAGCTGATCATCGATTTCGTGCGAGGCTCCGGGCTCCTTGGTGGCCTTCACGACCTCGCTCTTGAGCAGGCCCAAGGTGCTCAGGGCGAGCTCGTCTCGGCGCTTCCGCGCCTCGACAAGATCCCCCTCGACACGCTCATAAAGCGCCACCGGCGGATTGTCACACAGGGCATAATCCAGGTCTCCTCCACTTTTCGTGGGTCGGGGCCTCTCCACCACCGAATAGAAAGACACGCCATCCCCAATACGATTCCGATCGGTCTTCAGGCGGTCGGTTTCGTGGAGGGAAATGACGTGCCGACAACGAGTCTATGGCTGAACGCCTTGGGCGTCGTCGACGCCGTGCTCGAAGGCGTCAGCAGTGAGGGCGGCGACCTGATCGTGGCGGTGCGGCCCAAGGCAAGGCGGCGCCACCGATGCCCCCACTGTGGGCGCCGCGCTGCGGGCTTTGACGAAGGCGGTGGCCGGCGCCGCTGGCGCACCCTCGACGTCGGCAGCAGCCGCACATTTGTAGAAGCTGCTGCGCCCCGGATTCAGTGTTCCGATCACGGTGTGGTGGTCGCCAGCGTGCCCTGGGCAGAACACGGCGCTCGCTGCACCCGAGCCTATGAAGACCAGGCCGCCTGGCTCGCCGCGCGCATGGATCTCAGCGCTGTGGCTCAGCTGATGCGGATGAGCTGGCGCAGCGTGGGCAGCATCCTGGAGAGGGTCGCTGGACGCATGCTCGAGAGCCAGGCCGATCTCCTCGACGGTCTGCGCCGCATCGGCATCGACGAGATCTCCTACCGCAAAGGTCAGCGCTACCTGCTCGTGGTCGTCAACCACGACAGCGGGCGCCTGGTCTGGGCTGGCCCCGGTCGCAACGCCGAGGCCGTCGACCGTTTCTTCTTCGCGCTCGGGCCTGAACGTAGCCGGCAGATCGAGGTGGTCACCGCCGACGCCGCCGACTGGATCCACGAGGTGGTCAGGACCCGCTGCCCCAACGCCACCATCTGCATGGACCCCTTCCACGTCGTCCAGTGGGCACTGGCGGCCCTCGACCAGGTTCGCCGCGACCTCTGGAATCAGCTCCGCCGTGCCCATGGCAACAAGCTGGCGCGGCCCCTCCGCAACACCCGCTGGGCGCTCTGGAAGAACGCCCAGAACCTCAACTCCAAACAGCAGGACCAGCTGGCCTGGATCGAAGAGACCAACCAACCCCTCTTCCGGGCTTACCTCCTCAAGGAGCACCTGCGGCTGGTCTTCCAGCTGCCAGCCGTGGAGGCCGAGGCCCTGCTCATGGAGTGGCTGGGATGGGCGCTCGACTCCGAGCTCGACCCCTTCGTGCGCCTGGCCAACTCCGTCATCGATTACCTGCGCCAGATCCTGGCCAGCATCCGCCTCCGGATGTCCAACGGCCTGGTCGAGGCCATCAACACCAGGCTCCGACTGATCTCGCGCCGGGCCTACGGATTCCACTCTCACCGACCGCTGGTCGGGCTGGCTTTCCTCACCGTCGGTGGCCTCTGTCCTGCTCTTCCAGGTCGCGCCTAAACACCCATGACAACGACAGGAGAGCCGGTTTTGGGCGCCGAAAACGCTCTCTCTTAGTGATGGGGTTTCACGCATCGCCGCCGAAAGGGCGCGGGGAAACGCGCGGCGCATCGGTTTCCCCGCCCGAACTGCCGGCGCGGCTGCTGGGCCCGGGTCACGTAACACAGGGCCCTCAAACGGCGGAGTTCATGTTGTTTCCGGCCATCTCAGTTCAAGGAGGTCCTCGCCGTGTCCACGCGATTCAGCACTCGACGCACTCCGGTGGACTTGGAGCCCTCGATGCTCTTGAGAGCTGAGGAGGCCGCTCGCATGCTCGGCCTCGGCCGCTCGAAGGTCTTCCAGATGCTGGCGGCGGGGGAGCTGCCGGTCGTGCGCATCGGACGCAGCGTCCGGATCCCTCGGGAGGAGCTCCGGGAGTGGATCAAGCAGAAGGCAGCGGCGGATCGCCGCGAGCACCTGGAGAACTGGCGCGCCATCTTCGCCGCTCGTAAAGAGGGTGTTCACCGGCGGCGCACCGACCTAGGCTTCGAGGACTACTCGATCCGAGGAGGGCCGCATGACTAAGAGGGGCAATGGCGAGGGGACGATCGGCCGGCGCGCCGACGGGCGCTGGGAGGCGCGCTATGTCTGGTACGAGGCTGGCAGGCGGCGCCGACGGGTCATCTATGGGCAAACTCGCGAGGGGGTCGCTCGGCGCCTGAGAGACGCCCTCAAGCAGCGAGAGGACGGCGTCGTTCCCGCCGATGGCCGCCTCACCCTCGCCGACTTCCTGAAGGTCTGGCTCGACGGGGCCCGACCCGCTCTCAGCGCCAGGTCTTGGGAGCGCTACGAGGAGCACGTTCGCCTCTACATCGCTCCCAGCCTGGGCCGGCTCAAGCTCACCGAGGTGACACCCGCCCACGTCCAGAGGCTGTACGGCGAACTGCTCAAGAGGGGTCTCAGTCCGTCTACCGTCCGCCGGACCCACGCTGCCTTCCATCGCGCTCTCGGTCAGGCGTTCCGTTGGCGCCTGGTGCCAAGCAACGTCGTGGGTCTTGTGGATCCGCCCCGGGCGGTCCGCCGTGAAATGCGCGCCCTGACAGCCGATGAAGCTCGGCGGCTGCTGGCGGCAGCCGCCAATGACCGCCTGGAGGCTCTGTTCACGGTTGCCGTAACGGCCGGGCTCCGACTGGGCGAGCTGCTGGCGCTGACGTGGGCCGATGTAGACCTCGACCGGGGCTGGCTCCGGGTCACCGGATCCCTGGGCCGCACCAAGGGAGCCGGCGTGGCGGTGACGGCCCCTAAGACCGCGCGCTCCCGTCGCCGCGTCGAGCTCACGGCAACGGCGGTGGAGGCCCTCAGGCGTCACCGGGCTCGTCAGCTGGAAGAGCGCCTCGCCGCCGGCCGGATGTGGCGGGAGCTGGATCTGGTCTTCGCCAATCGCGTTGGGGGGTATCTGCTTGTCAACGAGGTGTACGAGGCGCACCGGCGGATCCTGGGTGCGGCCGAGATCCCGCGGATGCGGTTCCACGATCTTCGGCACACCGCCGCGACGCTAATGCTTGGCCGAGGCATCCATCCCAAGATCGCCTCGGAGATGCTCGGGCACTCGACCGTGGCGATCACTCTCGACCTTTACAGCCACGTCACCGAGACGATGCAACGAGAAGCGGTCAAGGCAATGGACGCCTTGCTGACAGGAGACTGAGCTGCCCGCTCCTGCAGCTCCGCCCAATCTCCGCGCCATTCACCGGCTGTCGATCGTGAGTCTGCAGAGCGGAATTCTCGTGCTCGGGGTCGGCTTTCTTCTGCGGATCACGGGGGCGATTCCGCTGGACCCAACGGGGACCTTGATCTTTTCGCTAGGACTCCTGCTGATCGCCGGCTTTTTGCTGCAGCGCTGGGCCTACGTTGGGAACGCAGTGGTTGGGAGCGGGCTGCTGTTCTTGCGGGCGGGACCGGAGCACTGATCCTGGCGCTCGGGGTGACGGCTGCCCTTGACATGGTGCTCGGCGGCATGACTCTTGTGCTCGTCTCCGCCGTGCTGACCCTCGTGGCGATTAGCGGGATCGCCGTCACGATCGTTGCGTGGCTGTAGGCGGCTAGGCGACGGCGAGCCCGTCCCAGCGATGTCTCCCTGGTTGTCGTCACGGTTGTCGTCAAATCGACCCTCCCGATCCCGTGACGAGCATCCGTTCGGTCGGCTTCGAATACAAAAATGGCGGACGGGGTGGGATTTGAACCCACGACACCCTTGCGGGTGTACGGCATTTCCAGTGCCGCGCCCTCGACCGGACTAGGCGACCCGTCCGCTGCGTCCGCCAGTCTATCGGCGCTGTTAAGCACGTTCATTTCGAACTCGCCGACCTGGTAAAATCGAACAGATGTTTGCGGCCGCGATGGCGCTTTTCGAGCAGGGACTGGAGCTACTCGCCCAGCAGGAGCTGGGTGGGGTTGCGCCGGTCCAGCTCGGCGTGGACATCAAGTGCATCCGCGCCGTCGTCGACCGCGTCGAGGCGCAGTGCGCGCGGCGAGTCGAGGTGTTCGACCGCTCGCGAGGCTACTCGTCAACGCCTGATTCCTCGACCGTGAACTGGCTGCGCAACCAGTGCCACATGTCGGGCGCCAGCGCCGACAAGCACGTCAAGCTGGCGCGCCAGCTGTCAGACCTTGAAGAGACGCAGAGGGCACTGGAGTCAGGCCAGATCGGCATCGAGCACGCGCTCGAGATCGCGCGCGCCACCGACGACCTGGGCATTGCCGCCGAAGGCGAGCTGCTGGCGGCAGCCCAGCGCTGCGATCCCGCCGAGCTGCGCCAGACCGCCCGCGAGATCCGGCACCGGGTCGACGCCGATGGCCTGGCACGGCTGGCCATGGAGCAGCACCGCAAGCGCCGCCTCCACCTCTATCCCCTGCCCGACGGCATGCTCGGCCTCGACGGCGCCCTGCCGCCCGAGGGCGGGGCGGCGCTGCGCATCGCGCTCGATGCTCTCGTCGGCGTGCCGCCCAAGGGCGACGACCGCACCCAGCAGCAGCGCCAGGCCGACGCCCTGATGCTGCTCTGCCGGCGCCAGCTGGACTCCGGCACCTTGCCTAGCCGCGCCGGGCGAAAGCCCCACCTCACGGTGGTCATGCAGGCCGAGACGGGGGCTGCGCGGCTGGAGGGCGCCGGTCCGATCTGCAAGGAGACGGCCGAGCGCCTGATGTGCGACGGCTCCGTGGGCGTGCTCACGGTGGACAGGAAGGGCGCGGCGCTCGACCTCGGACGGTCGCAGCGGCTGGCCAGCGAGCCGCAGCGGCGGGCCTTGAGCGCGCGTTACAAGACCTGCGCGGTGCCTGGCTGCAACTGGGAGGTCCGCTTCTGCGAGCCGCACCACCTGGACGAGTGGTATCTGGGCGGAAGCACACGGGTCGATCGCATGGTGCCGCTGTGCGCGGTCAACCACCACGTCCTGGCGCATGGGGGGGGGCTGGAAGGTCGAAGAGAAGCCGGACGGTACCTTCGAGTTGGTGCGGGCTAAAGGTCCCCCATAGCGCGCACACCGCCGGCGCCAGCGACCAGGCAGGCGGAGGCCAGGCCCGCGAAGATGCCGTGCTCGACCACCCCCGTCACCGCCTTGAGCTGAGCGCCGAAGCCCGCCGCGTCCTCCAATCCGCCAGGCACCTGCAGGTCGAGCACGAGGTTGCCGTTGTCGGAAATGAAGGGTGCGTCGTCGCCGCCGCGCAGGGTCCAGGTCAGCTCCGCGAGCGATTCCAAGCGCGCTGCGGTCTCGCGCCAGAGAAAGGGCAGCACCTCCACCGGCACCACGCCCTCACCCGCGCCCAGGCGGTCGACCAGCTTCCCGTCGTCGGCGATCACCACGAAGCGGCGGGCGGCCACGGCCACCAGCTTCTCGCGCACCAGCGCACCGCCGCGGCCCTTCAGCAGGTTCAAGTCCGGGTCGATCTCGTCCGCGCCGTCCACCGCCAGGTCGAGGGGCGCCCACAGCTCTTCGAGCATGGGAATGCCGAGTGCGGACGCCTGCTCGAATGACCGTCGCGAGGTGGCGATGGCGGTGACCCGCAGCCCCCCGCTCACCTTCGCGCCTAGCAGCTCGATAAAGGCTGCGGCGGTGCTGCCGGTGCCGAGTCCGAGCACCATCCCGTCTTCGACCAGCGCCAGCGCCGCCAACGCGGCGGATCGCTTCAGCGAGAGTTGCGGGTCAGTCAAGCGCGGCGCGGAGCGCTCGGACGCCGCCCGCCACTCCCTGCGGGTGGTGAAAAACAAATGAGCCCGCCACCAGCACGTTGGCGCCGGCGTCCCGCACCAGTCGCGCCGTCGAGGCGTCGACGCCGCCGTCCACCTCGATGTCCAGCCCCGGCGCCAGCTCGCGCACGCGGCGGATCTTGTCCGGCGAGGACGGGATGAACTTCTGGCCGCCGAAGCCGGGCTCCACGGTCATCACGTTGACCTCCGTCACGTAGGGCAGCACCTCGCGCAGCGCCTCGACCGGGGTGGCCGGGTTCAGGGCCACGCACGCCCTCTTGCCGAGCTCGGCGATCCGCGTCAGCACGCGGTAGAGCTGGTAGGTCGCCTCCACCTGGACCTCGATCACGTCGGCGCCGGCCTCCGCGAAAGCCTCGATGAAGAGCTCCGGTCGCTCGACCATCAGATGGGCCTCGATCGGCAGCGAAGTGGCGGCCCGCACCGCCTCCAGGACCGGCGGCCCCATGGAGAGGTTGGGCACGAAGTGGCCGTCCATGACGTCGAAGTGGATGCGGTCCGCGCCCGCGGCTTCGGCTTCCCGCACCTGCTCGGCCAGGCGGCCGAAGTCGGCCGACAAGACCGAGGGCGCTATCTCCAGCTTCAAGACCCGCCCGCCGCCGCCTCAGGGTCCAGCAGCCAGCGCGCCTGCTCGATCATCCCGCTGGGAACGGTGCCCGTCCGGGCCAGCCGGACCGCCTCGGCCTTCCCGGCGCCGGTCGCCAGGACCAGCACCACGTGTGCGGCCCGCAGGGTGCGCAGCGTCAAGGAGACCCGCTCCGGCGGCGGCTTGGGCGCGCCGCGCACGCCCGTCACGAGGCCGCTCGCCTGCAGGGCAGGGTTGCCCGGAAAGAGCGAAGCGGTGTGGCCGTCCTCCCCCACCCCCAGCAGCACCACGTCCAGCGGCTCCAGCGCCGCCACCACCTCCTCGTACTGCGCCGCCGCCTCGTCGGGGCCCAGCTCGCCCGGCATCCGGTGCACCGAGGCCGGGTCGACCCGCGAGAGCAGCGTCTCCCGGGCCATCCGGTAGTTGGAGGCGGGATCGCCGGGAGGCACGCACCGCTCGTCGCCGAACAGCACCGTGACCCGGCCCCAGGCGACCTCCATGCCGGCCAACTCCTGGTAGGCCGCGGCGGGCGTCGTGCCGCCGGCCAGGACCAGCGTGCGCGCGCCGCCCGCCAGGGCCTCGCGCACGGTCTGCGCCGCGACCCGCGCCACGGCGGCGGCGTCGGGCAGCACCTCGAAGCGCGGCGCCACCTACCGAAAGGCCTTCAGCAGGTCGGCGGCGGCACCCAAGGAGCGCATGTAGACGGGGTCGGGCCGCTGGTTGAGCATCTCCACCAGCAGCTCCACCGGCGCCGGCGTCTGCAGCGGCAGCCGCTCGGTCAGGGTCTCGCTCTCGCCGATGCCGATGCGCACCTGGACGCGCTCGTGGTCGTCGGCCGACCGTTCGGCGGCATAGGCCGCCACCCGCGACCCGGCGGCCGACTCGACGCGGATGGCCGCCAGCTCGCCGGCCGCCAGCGCCGCGGCCGGCACCGACCGCAGGTGCACCTCCACGCTGCGCCCCTGGGCGTCCTTGTACATCGCGCCGACCGCCCCGCCCCTCCCGGCCGCCGCCCGCTGCAGCCGCCACTCGAGGGCCGAGGCCAGCCAGCCCACCAGGAGAGCCGCCGCGACCCGGTTGCCCCGGCCCTCGCCGGCGTAGTCGATCCCCACCGCGTTCAGGCCGCGCAGGAAGCCGCGCCGCTCCCCAGGCTGGAAGAACTGCGCCAGCAGCTCCCGCCACGGCTGCAGGCGCGCCCAGTGAAAGTCGTTGATAGGCACCTGGCGGCCCACCGCTACGGCCAGGCCCGCCAGCTCCAGGGTCACCAGGAACGGACGCTCGAAAGTCGCCGAATCCACAGCCAGCAGGTCGCTGAGCTCGAGCAGCCTCAGGAACGCGTCGTTCGAGACGGGCGGGTTCCCCAGCCACCAGAGACAGGTCGACACCTCGGGGACCAGCAGAGGCGCCACCAGGCTGTCGATCTCCTGAGTGCCCGCTCCGGTGACCCGCAGCCGGATGCGCTCGAACTGGATCGGCATCCCGTCGGAGGTCTGGTGGGCCTCGGTGTGGAGCCAGGCGTCGAGGCGGTCGACGTCGTGGGAAGGCTCCAGCTCGACCAGCAGCTGGCGCAGGGGGTGGTGCGAGGCCAGGGCCTGGCCGACCTGCTCGGCCAGCCGCGTCTCCTCGTCGTCGTCCGAGATCGCCACCAGGTTGAGGCAGCAGTTGCGCGGGTGGGGCATCGCGTCATCGGCCGCCTCGGCGCGGGCCAGCTTGGCGTGCATGCTCGTCACCTCGCTGAGCACCTCGCCCAACGTCACGCCGCGCTCGTGCCAGTCGGCGCTGCGGACCTGGTCGGGATGCCGCGGCTGGGCGCGGATCACGGCACCGCCCACCGGCGCGCGTCGGCCTCCAGGAGCCGGTCGGAGCCCTTGGGCCCCCAGGTGCCTGCCTTGTACTGCTCCAGCGGCGGCTTGCCGCGCCGCCACGATTCCTCGATGGCGTCGACGAACCTCCACGCGTGCTCGACCTCGTCGGAGCGCGTGAAGAGCGTGGGATCGCCCAGCATGCAGTCGACCAGCAGCCGCTCGTACGCGTCCGGCGCATCGGCGACAAATGAGCTCAGATACAGAAAGTCCATGTTCACGGTGCGCAGCCGGACCCCGCCGCTGGGCACCTTGGCGCTGAACTTGAGCGAGATTCCGTCCTCAGGCTGGATGCGCAGGATCAGCGCGTTGGGCAGCGTCTCGCGCATCTGCTCGCGCCCGAATGTGAGGTGCGGCGGGCGCTTGAACTGCACGCGAATCTCGGTCACGCGCTTGGGCATGCGCTTGCCGCTGCGCACGTAGAAGGGCACGTCGGCCCAGCGCCAGTTGTCGACCTGGAACTTGATCGCGGCGAAGGTCTCGGTCTCGGAATCCGGCTTCACCGACTGCTCTTCGCGATATCCCGGCACCTTCTGGCCCAGCACGAAGCCGCCGGTGTACTGCCCGCGCACCGTGTGCGTGGGCATCTCGTCCACCGCCAGCGGCCGCACCGCCCGCAGCACCTTCACCTTCTCGTCGCGCACGCTGGTGGCGTCGAAGGCGACCGGCGGCTCCATTGCCGTCAGCGTCACCAGCTGCAGCGCGTGGTTCTGCACGATGTCGCGCAGCGCGCCCGCCTGGTCGTAGTAGCCGCCACGGCCCTCGACGCCCAGCTCCTCGGCCACCGTGATTTGCACCGAGTCCACGAAATTGCAGTTCCACACCGGCTCGAAGATGGCGTTGGCGAAGCGGAAGACCATGATGTTCTGCACGGTCTCCTTGCCCAGGTAGTGGTCGATCCGGTAGACGTTGTCCTCCCGGAAGACCTTCTGCAGCTGCACGTTCAGCTCGCGCGCCGACTTGAGGTCGCTGCCGAACGGCTTCTCGACGATGATCCGCCGGTAGCCACGCTCCTCCCGCGCCAGCCCGCACGCGCCCAGCTGCGAAACCAGCTGCGGATACACAGGTGGCGGGACGGCGCAGTAGAACACCACGTTTCCGCCGGTGTGGCGCTGGTTCTCCAGCTCGTCCAACCGCGACTTGAGGCGCTTGAAGGCCTCCGCGTCGTCGAACTTCACGGGGACGTAGAAGAGATTGGCGAGAAACGCCTTGAGCACCTCCTGGTCCACCGGCTGGGTCCGCGAGAACTGCGTCACAGAGTCCTTGGCGCGATCGCGGAAGGCTTCCTCGGACAGGTCGTCCATGGCCGCGCCCACCACCGCGAAGCCGGGCGGCAGCAGGCGCTGGCGCGCCAGGTTGTAGATCGAGGGCAGCAGCTTGCGCTTGGACAGGTCGCCGGTGGCCCCGAAGATCACCATCAGCGCCGGCTCGGCCATCCGGGACTCCTGGAGCCCGGCCGCCAGCGGGTTG
>DASUVY010000166.1:0-3459 GCA_036378695.1 Candidatus Dormiibacterota bacterium | reverse complement strand
CAACATCCAGTACGCGGCCGAGCAGGCGCTGGCCGCGGGGGTGAAGGCCAACAAGGGCGAGAGCGGCTCGGTGATCATCATGGACCCCCGCACGGGCGGGATCATCGCCTGGGCCGACTACCCGACCTACAACGCCAACGCTTACGGCACCAGCGACCCGGCCCTGATCAAGGACCGCGTCGCGGCCGACCTCTACGAGCCCGGCTCCGTGATGAAGGTGGTGACCCTGGCGGGCGCGCTGGACGCCCACGCCATCACGCCGGGCACGACCATCCAAGACCCCGGCTACGTGGACGTGGGCGGATTCCGGATCCGGGACTGGGATCTCAAGAACCACGGCACCGTGACCTACACGCGCGTCCTCGAAGAGTCCTACAACGTGGGCGCGGTCAAGGCCGAGGAGGCCGAGGGCGCGGCCAACTACTACCGCTATCTGCAGGCCTTCGGCTTCAACGCGCCCAGCGCCGTGGACGTCGCCGGCGAGCAGGCGGCGCCGCTGCGGCCGCTGGAGCAGTGGCGCGACTCCGAGCTGGCGACCGCGGCTTTCGGGCAGGGCATCGCGGTGAACATGGTCCAGATGGTGGCGGCACTGAACGTGGTCGCCAACGGCGGCCGGTACGCGCAGCCGCACGTGGTGGAGCGCATCGGTGGCCAGCCCAGTCCGATGCTGTCCGCGCCGCCGCGCCAGGTGATCACGCCGGACGCCGCGGCCCAGATGAACAAGATGATGCAGTCGGTCGTCATGCACGGTTCGGGCTACACCGCCCGCGTCCAGGGCTTCGAGACCGACGAGGCCGGCAAGACTGGCACCTCGCAGATGCCCGAGAACGGCCAGTACTCGCTGGACCACGTGTGGGCGTCGTACGCGGGCTTCCTGCCCGCCGACAATCCGCGGTTCACGATGCTGGTGGTCGTGCGCAAGCCCAACAACGGGTCCTTCGACCACAACGAGGGCTACTACGTGTCCGCCCCCATCTGGAAAGCGATCGCGCAGGCGATCATCCTCCAGTGGCGGATAACCCCTGATCCAAGATGAGAGGAGTCGCCGTAAGGCCGGGCTTGGCCCGGCCGTGTGGGTCCGTGATCCGAGCGTTGGCGACGTGGCGGTGGGCCAGAAGGGAGGTAGGTCCGCGGGAGGAACCGCAGGTTCTTCCCGCGCTTTCGTCCAGTGGCGGATAACCCCTGACCCGCGCTGATCGATTAACTAGGCGACATGCGTTTGCGCGTCGCCGAGGTCGCCCGGGCCGTTGATGCGAATCTGGCCGGTCTCGACACCGAAGTTTCCTCGTACCACACAGACTCGCGCCAGGTGGTGCCCGGCGGGCTCTTCTTCGCGCTGAAGGGCGCCGAGACCGATGGCCATCTCTTCCTGGCCGACGCGGTGTCCAGGGGCGCCGCCGGGGTGGTCGTCGATCGCGACGTCGAGGCCCGCTCGGCCGCGGTCCTGCGCGTGTCCGACACCTGGGCGGCGCTCTACGCGCTGGCGCGGCATGTGCTGGCCCGGGTGTCGCCGCTGGTGTTGGGCGTCACCGGCAGCAACGGCAAGACCTCGACCAAGGAGTTCCTGGCGGCGGCCCTGGCGACGCGCTACCCGACGCTGAAGACCGAAGGCAACCTCAACACGGAGACCGGTGTGCCACTCACGATCCTGAAGCTGGAGCCCAAGCACGGGGCCCTGGTGCTGGAGATGGGACTGCAGGGCCCCGGCGAGATCGGCCGCCTGGCCGAGCTGGCCCGCCCGCGGGTCGGAATCATCACGACCATCGGGACCGTGCACCTGGAGTTCTTCGCCTCCCAGGCGGACCTGGCGCGCGCCAAGGGCGAGCTGGTGGCCGCGCTGCCGCCGGACGGCTTGGCCGTGCTGCCCGCCTCCAGCGAGTACCTGCCGCTGCTGCGGTCGCTGGCGGCCGCCCCGGTGCAGACCTTCGGGCCGGGCGGCGACTGGGACTACGACGGCTACCGGCCCGAGGGGTCGGGCTGCCGCTTTCGAGTCCGCGGCGTGGAGGTGGCCCTCCAGCTGGGTGGCCGCCACATGGCCGGCAACGCCGTGGCCGCGCTCGCCGCCGCCGACTTCGCCGGCGTCAGCCTGGCCGACGGCGCGCGCGCGCTGGGAGGCGTCAGCGTCCACCGCCGGCTCGCGGAATGGCCGGCGCCGGAGGGCTTCACCATCGTCGACGACTCCTACAACGCCAGCCCCGAATCGATGCTGGCCGCCTTCGAGACGGTCGCGGAGCGCCGGCGCCGTGGGCGCCTGCTGGCGCTGCTGGGCGAGATGCGCGAGCTGGGCGCGGCCGCGGACGACGCCCACCGGGAGGTGGGGCGGCGCGCGCGCGAGGTCTTCGACCTGGTGGGCGTGGTCGACGTCGGCCGCGGCGCCCTGCTGGCCGAAAGCGCGGGCGCTCGGCTGCTGGCCGACCACGGCGCCGCCGTCGACTGGGTGCGCGCGGAGGCGCGGGCCGGCGACACGCTGCTGGTCAAGGCGTCCAACGGCGTGCACCTGGAAGAGGTGGTGCAGAAGCTCCTGGACGGCAATTCGTGATCCTGGACCTGGTCACGGCGGCCATCGCGTTCTTGATCGGCCTCCTGCTTTATCCGCTGCTGATCCGGGGACTGCGCCGGCTGCGCTTCGGGCAGGTGATCCAGGACGAGCTGGACTTCCACCGAGAGAAGGCCGGGACGCCCACCGGGGGCGGCATGCTCTTCGTGGCCCTGGGCGTGCTGGGCGGCCTGCTGGCGGCGCTGGCGGGCCACGCCGGCGCGCTGCCCGCGGTGGCCGGGCTGGTGGCGGGCGCACTGCTGGGCGCCTTCGATGATGCCCAGAAGCTGAAGGTGGGGTCGATCGGGATCCCGGCTCGCCTCAAGTTCCCGGTGCAGCTGCTGCTGGCCATCCCCGTTGCCTGGCTGGCCCACGCGCCCCAGCACCTGTTCCCCTTCGAGCTCGGCTGGGCCTACTGGCCGCTGGCGGTGCTGGCGATCGTGGGCACGGCCAACGCGCTCAACATCACCGACGGTTCCGACGGGCTGGCGGGCGGGCTGAGCTGGATCGCCCTGGTGGCGGTGGCACTGGCGCTGCCTGGCGCGCCTGCCGGGGAGCGCGCGGTGGCCATGACGCTGGCCGGCGGGCTGCTCGCCTTCCTCTACTACAACCGCTTCCCGGCCCGCGTGTTCATGGGCGACGTCGGCTCGCTGGGGCTCGGCTACGCGCTGGCGGCGATGGCGATCCAGCAGGGGTGGCTGATCCTGCTGCCGCTGCTGGGCTTGGTTTTTGCCCTGGAGACCCTCTCTGTCATCATTCAGGTCGCCTACTTCAAGGCGACCGGCGGCCGCCGCGTCTTCAAGATGACCCCGATCCACCACACGTTCCGCATAGAGGGTTGGTCTGAGAACCGCATCGCGCTCTCCTTCTGGGGCGCGGGGGCTCTCTCGGCGCTGGCGAGCGCCTGGCTGGCCCGCCTGGCC
>DASUVY010000165.1:0-8892 GCA_036378695.1 Candidatus Dormiibacterota bacterium | reverse complement strand
CCCCGCCCCCGGCGCCGCCGCCGCCCGCTCCGCCGGCGCCCGCCGCCGCGGCCGGGAGCGGTGACATCCGGGCGATCATCCTGGCTGCCTGGGCGCCGCTGGGCTCGGCCACCGCGCAGTGGGCGGTGCGGCTCGCGCAGTGCGAGTCGACGCTCAACCCCTATGCCGTGAACCGCTACAGCGGCGCCGCCGGGCTCTTCCAGTTCCTGGCCACGACCTGGGCGGGCACGCCCTGGCGGTCGCAGTCACCGTTCGACCCCACCGCCAACGCCCAGGCCGCGGCCTGGCTGTACTCGAAGTACGGCCCCAACCAGTGGAGCTGCCACCCGGCGTAATTCGCCCGTTTGTATACAAACCCCCGGGCCACCGCCCGCAGGGGACGCTCGTTTGTATACAAACGCCTGCTTCAGGTGATCACTCCGTCGGCGCGCAGGCGGGCCAGTTCGGCCGCGCTCAGGCCGAGGACTTCGCTCAGCACTTCGTCGGTATGGGCGCCGTACTCGGGCGCAGGGCTGGGCGGAGCTGACGGCGCGGCCCCGAAGCGCGCCGGCGGGGTCCAGCGCAGTGGTTCGGGCTGCAGGCGCGGGTCCTCGGCGACCAGCTGCTTGAAGGTCCGGTAGGGTCCCCACAGAACCTCGTGGCGGTCGAAGACGTCGGCCACCTCGGCCAGATTGCGTGCGGCCACCCACGGCTCCAACACCGCCCACACCTCCGCCCGGCGCTCGAAGCGAACCTCTTCGCGCAAGAACTCCGGCGGGAAGTCCATGCCCACCGCCGCGCAGAGCGCCCGCCACTGGCGCGGCGTCAGCGCCAGCACCATCAGGTGCCGGCCGTCACGGGTGCGGAAGTCGCGACCGAGCGTCCCGTAGGTGTCGTTCCCGATCCGCGCCCGCGGCTCGGGTTCCAGCACAGCCTCCGCAACGGCGCCCAGGTGGGCGGTCACGGCCAGGGCCACGTCGGCCAGGCTGATGCTCACGGCCTGTCCGGCGCCGGTGCGCTGGCGGTGGCGGTCGGCGGCCAGCAGCGCCGCGGCGGCCAGGAAGCCGGTGGCCACGTCCCAGGCCGGCAGCACGTGGTTGACCGGCCCCGCCAGGTCGGCCGGCCCGGTCACGAAGGGCCAGCCGGTGGCGGCGTTGACGGTGTAGTCCACGGCCGGGCTGCCGTCGGCGCCGCCGGTGATCGTCACCAGCACCAGGTCCGAGCGGCGCGCGGACAGGGTCTCCCAGGAAAGGGCCTCGGCGGGCAGGTTGGTTAGCACCGTGCCCACGGCGGCCGCAAGGTCGACCAGCAGCCGGCGACCCGCGTCCGAGCGGGCGTCCAGGGTGACCGAGCGCTTGCCCTGGTTCAACCCGGCCCAATACAACGAGCGACCGTCGTGGAGCGGCCACCGGTTGCGATCGACGCCTCCGCCCGGCGGGTCGACACGGATCACCTCGGCGCCCATGCCGGCCAGCGTGGCCCCGCCTAAAGGCGCCGCAACGAACGCCGACACCTCCAGCACGCGCAGTCCCTGGAGGACGCTCACCGGAAGAAAGAGACCATGCGTGTCAGGCCGGGCGTGACCGGCCGGCACCCGATGGCGCCGCTCGCCGCTGTCGTGTCAGAGCGCGCAAGCGTCAGGAGGGAGGGTCCGCGGGGGGAACCTGGGTTCCCTCCGCGAATTCGCCTGGAGCCTGGTAGCTGCCGACCCGGCGGCAGGACTCCTGACGCCCCTAGCCAGAGTTTGACCCGTTGGCACGGGGGCCGAGCAGCGCCTCCAGGCGATCCACGTAACCCGCCATCACCGCGAAGGCCTTGTTGACCGGTTCCGCCGACGCCATGTCGACGCCCGCCGACCGCAGCACGTCCAGCGGATATCCGGAAGACCCCGCCGACAGGAACTCGATGTAGGCCTGCACAGCGTCGCCCTCGCCCGCCAGCACGCGCTCGGCCAGCGCGTGCGCGCCGGCGATGCCGGTCGCGTACTGGTAGACGTAGAAGTTGCTGTAGAGGTGGGTGTGGAACTGCGCCCAGGTGATGCCCGAGCGCTCCCGGTCCAGCGCCGAACGATGCTCGACCACGCCACCGTAGACCTCGTCCAGCAATGACGCCATGAGGTCGGTCATGGCGTCGGCTGTCACCGCCTCGCCGCGCTCCACGCGCTGGTGCAGCTCCAGCTCGAAGCGCGCCAGCGAGGGCATGATGAAGAAGTAGCGATGGAAGTTGGCCATCGCCTCCTCGATCAGGTTGACCTGGAAATCGGGGTCGCGGTTGGTCTGCAGGAGGTGCGCGCGGACCATCGCCTGGTGGAAGTTCGACGCCACCTCCGCGATGAAGAGCCCGTAGTTGGCGTACACGTACGGCTGCCGGTTCTTGGCGTACCAGCTGTGCATCGAGTGGCCCAGCTCGTGAGCCAGCGTGCTCATGCTGAAGACGTTGTCGTTGTAGCTCATGAAGATGAACGGATGGGTGCCGGGCACGCCCATCGAGAAGGCGCCCATGCGCTTGCCGCGATTGGGATAGATGTCGACCCAGCGCTGCTCCAGCGCCCCCTGGCGCATGGCGCTGACGTACTCCTCTCCCATCGGCTGCAGCCCTTCTGAGATCCAGTCGACGGCCTGCCGGTAAGGCACGGGCGTGCGCGCGCGCCCCAGCGGCGCGCGGGTGTCGAAGACGTACAGGCGGTCGAGGCCGAGCATGCGCTTGCGCAGCCGCCAGTAGCGATGCCAGGTACCCAGGTTGGCTTGGAAGGCCGCGATCACGTTGTGGAACACCTCGACCGGGATGTTGTTGGGGTCGAGGGCGGCTTCCAGCGAGTCCCCATAACGGCGGGCGCGCGCGAAGAAGACGTCGCGGCGGATGCCGGTGTTGAGGCTGGCGGCCATGGTCCGGCGCAGCGCGAGGTGGGCGTCGGCGTAGTTCTCCCAGGCCGAGCGCCGGACGTCGCGGTCGGGGTGCGTGAGCAGGTCGGCATAAGTTCCCTGGGCCAGCTCGTAATCGCCGGCGGCGCCGTTGGCGGGCTCGAAGACGAGCTCCGCGTTGGCCAGGATCCCGTGCACGGTGGTCGCCGATTGCAGCGGCTCTGCGGCCAGGCTCAGCACTTCCTCGACCTCGTCGGAGCGCACGTGCGCCTGGCGCCGGCCGAGCCGGTCGAAGTGGTGGTGGTAGACGTGCAGTCGCTCGTGCGCGCGCGACCATTCCTGCAGGCGGGCGATGCCGATCTGCAGCATCTCCGGCTCGGCGAAGGAGACGGCGGCGCTGACGCGCGCGGAGAGCGTGCGCACGCGCTCGGAGCGCGCGCTGGCGGTCTGGTCGGAGCTGTCGACGGCCATGAACATAGTCGCGTAGACCTGGATCCGGCCGAGGCTGCGCAGCACGCGCTCGGAGGCCTCGAAGAAGTCGGCGACCGCGTCGGGGCTGGCGCCCAGGTGGCCTTTGAACTCCTGGAGGTCGGGCAGGCTTGCCGCCACCCGCTCGAACTCGGCTTCCCAATCCGCCTCGCTGGCGAAGATGCTCTCCGGGTCCCAGGTGTTCTCGGAGGCCACCTCCGAGCGGGCGGGCAGGGTGCGCGCGATCAAGGTCCGCTCAGCAATCTAGTCGTCCAGGCCGACCGCCAGCGGCAGCACGTCCTCGCCCGCGTCCTGGCAGGCGCGCGCGAAGCCCTCCAGGTCGTCGCGCTGCAGCTGCTGCGCCAGCAGCCCGCTCAATTGCACGATCCGGCTCTCGGGATCGAGCGGCGGGAAGCGCCGCCTGGGCGAAACGTGGGGCGTGCGCATGCGCCCGGCGATGTCGGGCCGCTCGCGACGCAGCTGCTCGAGCACCGAATGCTCGGGCGCCACCCGCTCCAGCGCGGCCGCGCAGGCCGCGCATTCGTCGCGGCGGTTGAGGCGCCAGAAGCCGAGCAGGGCGAGCGCGAACAGCCACTCCGCCAGTCGCCGGTAGAAGCGCGCCGCCAGCTCACCGTCGGCGCCTGCCATGAACGCCTCTTCGGGCGCCCGGTACTGCAGCCATTCGACGAAGGAGTCGATCGACCCCCATCGCCGTGCGTCCTCCAAGGTGTAGAAAGGCTAGCGGTGGGCGCGCAGGCGGTTCAAGAAAAGCACCTGGAGCTCAACGACGGCACCAAGGTCCACGTCCGGCCGCTGGCGCCTGAGGACGAGGAAGCGCTGCACGACGCCTTCAACCGGATGTCCGAGCGCAGCGTCTATTTCCGGTTCTTCTCGCCCCTGAAGCGACTGCCCGAGGAGCTCGCGCACAAGCTCGCGCACGTCGACGGCGACGCCCGCTTCGCGCTCTGCGCCACGCATCGCCTCGGCCACGAGCACCGCACGGAGCACATCGTCGGGGTGGCGCGCTACGACCGCATCCCGGGCACCAGCGTGGCCGAGGTGGCGGTGGCCGTGGTCGACGACTTCCAGCACCGCGGCCTGGGCTCCCAGCTGCTGACCATGCTGGCGCGGCTGGCCCTGGAGCACGGCATCGACACCTTCACGCTGATCGTGCTGCCCGAGAACCAGGCCATGCTGCGGCTGCTGCGGCGCATGGGCTGGATCCACCAGGCGCGCCTGCACGGCGGCATGTACGAGATCACCTTCCACCTGCCGGCTGAGGCATGAGCGAAGACCCCGAGCTGGAACGCGCTCTGGCGCGGGCCTCGGACTGGGTGCTCCACTACTTTGAAGACGCGCGCGCGTACTCCGTGCTCTCGCAGGTCGAGCCGGGCTCAGTTCGCCGCGCCCTGCCCGCCTCGCCGCCCGAGCGCGGCGAGCCGCTGGACGCCTTGCTGGACGACTTTGAGCGCCTGGTCCTGCCCGGCGTCACGCACTGGAACCACCCACGCTTCTTCGCCTACTTCGGCACCAGCTCCTCGGGACCGGGCGTCCTCGCCGAGCTGCTGATCGCTGCCCTCAACGTCAACGGCATGCTCTGGCGCACCTCGCCGGCCGCGACCGAGGTGGAGGAGGTGGCCTGCGACTGGCTCCGCCAGGCCATCGGCCTGCCCGAGGGCTTCAGCGGCGTCATCAACGACACCGCGTCGACGAGCACCCTCTACGCGCTGGTGGCCGCCCGGGAAGCGGCCGGCCTGGATGCGCGGCGGGGCGGCGTCGACGGCCGCCGCCTGCGCTACTACGCCTCCGCCGAGGCGCACTCCAGCGTGGAAAAGGCGGGGCTGGTGATGGGCACCGGCTCGGCGGGCTGCGTGCGCATCCCGGTCGACGCCGAGTTCCGGATGCGGCCGGCGGAGCTGGCGGCGGCCATCGCCCGCGACCGGGCGCACGGGCTCACCCCCTTTGCCGTGGTGCCGACCGTGGGCACCACCAGCACGACCTCGATCGATCCCGTGCCGGAGATCGCCGAGATCGCCCGCCGCGAGGGACTCTGGCTGCACGTCGACGCGGCCTACGGCGGCGCCGCGGCCATCCTGCCCTCCCATCGAGCCGTGCTGGCCGGCTGCGAGCACGCAGACTCCCTGGTCGTCAACCCGCACAAGTGGCTGTTCACGCCGCTCGACTGCAGCGTGCTCTTCTGCCGCCGCGAGGAGGTGATCCGGCGCGCCTTCAGCCTGGTTCCCGACTACCTGAGCAACCCCGAGGGCGACAGCGTCCGCAACCTGATGGACTTCGGCACCTCGCTGGGCCGCCGCTTCCGGGGGCTGAAGCTCTGGTTCGTGCTCCGCGCCTTCGGCCTGGAGCGGGCGCGCGAGGTCCTGGCCGGCCACCTCCAGATGGCCCAGGCGCTGCGCGGCTGGATCGAAGCCGACCCGGACTTCGAGATTCTGGCGCCCGTGCCCTTCAGCACGGTCGTCTTCCGCCACCGGGGCGGCGACGACGCCAACCGCGCGATCGAGGAGGCCGTCAACACCTCCGGCGTCGCCCTGATCTCACACACCACCGTCGGTGGGGCCTACGTGCTGCGCATGGCGATGGGCAACCTGCGCACCACCGAGGCCGACGTGCGGGCGGCTTGGGACGCCATCCGCATCGCGGCGGCCGATCAAAAGGTCAGCTCCCAGACCTCGTCCTCGAACCCCACCTCGTAGCCCAACGAGCGGTAGACGTCGTAGGCCCGGGTCGGGTTCTGGGCGTCGACGTAGAGCGAGGAGCTGCGCGCCCCCGCCGCCCGCAGGCGGCGCAGGGCCTCGGCCGTGAGGCCGGCCGCCAGGCCCCGGCGGCGGTGGTCGGGCACCGTGCCCACGATCCCGACCAGGCCCACGGGCTGCGGGCGCCGGTCCTCCTCGTACTCCTCGAGGCTGGAGATCACCAGCGCGGCCGGCTGACCCTCCGCGCTGACGGCCATCAGCTCGAGCTCGGGATTGAATCCGGGCGCCGACCGCCGGCGCCGAATGCTCTCCAGGCGCTCGGGGCTGTGGCGCCAATGCTCCGTGAAAGCGCTCTCAAATGTGTCCAGCCAGGTGTCCTCGCCGATCTCCGCGGCGGTGGCGTCCAGCAGCCGGTAGCCGTCCGGCACCGGCGGCGCCGGGATCGCCAGCAAGTTAGGCCGGTCCATGCGCCAGAAGCCGCGCACCCGCGCCAGGCCGGTGCGCTCCAGGCCCGCTGTATGACCGCGGCCACGCCAGACCTGGACCGCCCAGGCCGCCGACGCCCGGCTGAGCGCGATGCCCCAGTCGGCCAGCGGGACCAGCAGCTCGGGTCCGGCGATGATCTCGGCGCGGGCCAGCGTGCCTTCGGGCAGGGGCCGGTCGAAGACCAGCACCCCGCCCACGATCTCGCCGTCCTGCTCCACGATCCGGGAGCGGGCGGCCCAGTCGAAGTCGCCCAGCCGGCGCTCGAAAAAGCTGGGCGTGGGTACGGCGTTGAGGATGCCCTCGCGGACCAGGCGCTTCATCACCTCGCGCAGCGCGACCAGGTCGCTCGGGCGGCCTGGCCTCATCCGGGGTCCCCGCGAAATCGACGATTTCGTGGGGTGGTCAAGCGGTCACGCGGGCGACCACGTCCTCCAGGTCGGGCACGCCGGCGCGCAGCATCTCCTCCAGCTCCGTCTCCACCGCGTGCGCCGACTCCAGGCTGGTGCCGGGCGCCATCTCCGCCACCACGTGCGCATAGATGTGGCCTTCGCGCGCCGAGAGCTCGACGTCGCGCATGCGCACGACGTCGTTGTGGCGCTCGACCACCGCCCGCACGCGGTCGGCCACGTCGGCGCGCCGCTCGGTCACGTCCTGTCCGCGCACCACGTCGGGCTCCAGCGGCTCCAGGTGGATGTCGATGCGCGAGGCCTCCGGCAGCTCCCGCCGGAGCGCCGCCTCCAGACCGCCGCTGATCTCGGTCGCCTCGTGCAGGGAGATGTGGCCGGGCAGCTTGGCGTGCATGGTCAGGTGCAGGCTGCCGTCGCTCTCGCGCTCCACGGTCACGTTGTGCAGGTCGCGCACGCTGCCGTCGCGGGCGGCCGCGGCATGCACGCGCTCCACCAGGTCGGCGGCGCGCACGTCCGACTCCACCTCCAGGGTGAGCGAGAGGTTGGGCAGATCGCGGGCGACCGCCTCCCGCACGTCCTCGCGCAGCGCCTCCGCACCCTCCACCGAGAGCGTGCGCCGGGTCGAGAGACGGACGTCGCCCAGCATGTGCGCGCCCGAATGGCGAACGCGGACCATCTTCACGTCGCGCACGCCGTCGACCCCTCGGATGGTGCCCGCCAGCTGCTCCTCGACCTCCTCCGGCGAGCGGTCGATCAGGATGTCGCCGGCATTGCGCAGCAGCTGCACGGCCGCGCGCCCGATCACCGCCGCCACCAGCATTGCCGCCACTGCGTCCGTCCAGGCGTAGCCGAGGCGCACGCCCACCAATCCGGCCAGCACCGCCAGCGCCGCCAGCACGTCCGCGCCGCGGTTGGCGGCGTCCGCTTCCAGGGCCGGGCTGCCTGCCCGGCGGCCGACCGCCCGCAGCACCCAGGCGCGGCCGGCTTCGATGGCGATCCCGGCCACCAGCAGCGCCATCGCGTAGGTCGCGGCGTCCACCTCCGCGCTGCGGCTCAGCAGGCGCTGGACCGCCGCGTAAGCGATGCCCAGGGCGGTGAAGAGCAGGATCATGCCCTCCGCGAAGGCGGCCAGGTTCTCGGCCCGCCCGTGGCCGAAGGGGTGCTGGCGGTCGGCGGGCTTGGCGGCCGTGCGCACGGCCAGCAGCGCGAAGCCGGAAGCCACCACGTCCAGCGCCGAGTGGACGGCCTCGCTCAGGATGCCCAGGCTGCCGGTGAGCAGGCCGACCACCAGCTTGGCCAGCACCAGCGCGACGCCGATCACCAGCGACCCCAGCGCGACCAACTGGGGCCGCCGGGCCAGTCTCGAAACGACCATCGCCGCCCTATTAGACCCCATGTTTATGGCCGTTTTTGGCGTGGTATCCGATCTGAAGGAGCCCCAAAACGGATTCATACAAGGAGGTGTTGTGAACCGATGAGCACAGTTCGGTGGTGGACTCCGACGGACCTTTTCCAGGTCACCCGGAACATGGACAGGCTGTTCGACCAGTTCCTCGGCTACGGCGGCACCTCGGCCCCGACCGGCGAGAACGGCGGCGGGCTGCCGACCTACACCCTGCCGGTCGACATCCTGGAGACAGAGAACGCCTACGTCCTGACCGCGCCGGTGCCCGGCTTCGCACCGGAGCAGGTCGAAGTGACCTACGAGGAGGGCGTGCTGACGATCGCGGCCCAGGCCCGGCCGCTGGAGGTCCAGGGCACCTGGCTGCGCCAGGAGCGGCCCTTCGGGTCCTGGTACCGGCGCCTGCAGATGCCCCAGCAGGTGCAGGCGGACAAGATCGCGGCGGCCTTCGACAACGGGCTGCTGACGGTCACCGTGCCCAAGGAGGAGCGCGCCCAGCCGGTCCGGATCAAGATCGGCGGCGGCCAGAAGCAGGCCGCGCTCAAATCCTGATCGTCACCTGATCAGAGCGGCGGTTG
>DASUVY010000164.1:0-7425 GCA_036378695.1 Candidatus Dormiibacterota bacterium | reverse complement strand
CAGCGGGAAGGCGACGTTGTCGAACAGGCTCATGGAGCTGAAGAGCGCGCCGTCCTGGAAGAGCATGCCCATGCTGCGGCGCAGCTCCAGCAGCTCGTCCTCGCTCATCTTGGGCACGCTCACGCCGTCGACCAGGACGTCGCCGCGGTCCGGGATCAGCAGGCCGACGAAGTGGCGCAAGAGCACCGACTTGCCGGTGCCGGAGGGACCCATGATGACCGTGATCTCGCCCTCCGGGATGTTGCACGTCACGCCGGACAGCACCGCATGGTTGCCGAACGCCTTGTGCAGGTCCTTGCACTCGATCAGCGTCGACTGCGGACCCTGCTGACGCTGCGTGCGGTGCTCGACGGTGACCGCCATTTCTTCTTTCTGCCTCTCCTAGGTCGGGATGGGAAGGTTGGGGTTCTGGCCCCAGAAGACCTGGGTCAGCACCGCGTTGAGGACAACGGTCATGACCAGTGAGACGGCCATGGTCTTGGCCACCGCGCGGCCGATGCCGACCGCGCCGCCGGTCACGTGGTAGCCGTAGTACACGGCCACGCAGATGATCGTGAAGGCGAAGGTGATCGCCTTGATCATCGAGTAGGCCAGGTCCTGGAGGTTGGTGTAGCGCCAGAAGTAATCGAAGTAGATGCCGTCGCTGACCAGCCCGATCTGGAAGTGCTGCACGACCCAGCTGGCCAGGAAGCTGCAGGCCAGGCTGAGCACGTACATCAGCGGCATCACCATCAGCGCCGCCAGCATTCGGGTGGTGACAAGGAAGGGCACGCTGGGCACACCCATGGTTTCCAGCGCATCGATCTCCTCGTTGATGCGCATCGTGCCCAGCTCGGCGACGATGCCGCAGCCGACCTTGGCGCCGATCGCGAAACCGAAGAAGAGCGGCGTGATCTCGCGCATGTCGCAGAGCGCGTTGAAAACGCCGGCCAGCGATTCCGCGCCGCCCAGCTGGTGCAGTGAGTAGTACGCCTCGACCGAGCACTCCGAGCCGCTGAAGTAGGTGATCACGAGCGCGACGGGCGTGCTGCTGATGGCGAGGAACGCCGCGTACCACCAGATCTCGCCCATGTAGCGCAGGCTGCGCGGGATCTGCGCGAGCGCACGCGCCGCGAAGACCACGATGTCGCCGAGGACCTCGAAGATGGTCATGCCCTGCGCCCAGAAGGGCGGCGGCGCCACCTGGATGCGCTCGGTCCTGGCTGCCATCAGCGGCGCCTGCTCATCGCAGCGTGATGGCGTTGTGATACAGCGCCAGCACGGTGGGGGTGTACAGGTACTCGAAGGCCTGGATAGCGATGAACGACCAGATCACCGAGGAGTGCACAGCCTTGGCCACCCCCTCGGCGCCGCCCTTGGCGGTGACGCCCTTGTAGATGCAGATGGCGGCCACGATGGCGCCGAAGACGATGCACTTGACCTCGCCGCCGATCACGTCGACGGCGGTGCCCTGGGTGAAGAAGGTGGCGATGAAGCCGCCCGGGTTGACGCCCACCACCTGGACTCCCACCAGGTAGGAGCCGAGCATGGTGAAGACGATCATCGGGAAGTTGTAGAGGGCGGTCATCACCATCAGCGCCAGCGCCCGCGGCACCACGATGAAGAGGACGTTGGAGAGGCCCATCACGCTCAGGGCCTCCAGCTCGGAGCGCACCTGGCGGGCGCCCAGGTCGGCCACGATGGCGGTGCCGGAGACGGCCGCGATCATCAGCCCGGTGGCCACCGGGCTGAACTCCCGGATGTTGGACATCACCGTGAAGCCGCCCAGCCGGTACTCGGCACTGGTGGCTTTGAAGAACTGGCCCGCCTCCAGGGCCACGATGGTGCCGAAGCCGATCCCCGTGAGCAGGAGCGGGACGAAGTTGGCGGTCATGATGAACCGGCACTGCTCCAGGAACTCCTGCCAGTAGAAGGGCCTGCGCAGAGAGCCGCGGAGGGCGGCGCCGAAGAGAAGGGTGAGCTCGCCGACGCCGCTGATCGAGCCGCGGGCGCGTGCGATCAAACTAGTGGCACCCTCCCATCTTCATACGGCAACGTCATACCTAACATGGCCTTGGCTGGATGTCAATAAATGATAGCCCTCATGACGGCTTTTCCCCACCGGTGAGGACTGATACTTCAACGTACCGTACGGTCCTGTATCGCGTCAATGCCGAAACGGCGCTTTTGCTCGGGGGAGCCCGGGCGCTCCTGATGCAGCTGGCGCTGCCTGGTGTGGCGGCGGGGGTCGACGAGCACAGCGACTTCCGGAGCCGGCCCTTACCCCGGCTCTGGCGGACGCTGACCCTCACCTACCGCCTGGCCTTCGGGGAGCCAGGGGAGATCCGGGAAGCGGCCGCGGCCATCAATCGCGCCCATCGACCGGTGCGCGGCCGCGGCTACAGCGCGCAGGACCCGGCCCTGCTGCTGTGGGTGCACGCGACGCTGGTCGACAGCGCACTGGTCGCTTATTCCGAGCTGGTGGCGCCGCTCGACCAGGCCGAGCGCGAGGCGTACTACCTCGACTCGCGCGAGACCGGCCGTCTGCTGGGGATCCCTTTGGAGCTCTTCCCGGGGTCGCTGGTGGCCTTCGAGTCCTACCGCGACCAGGTCCTGAGTGAAGATGTGCGGGTGGACGCCCGCGCGCGGGCGCTGGCGGCGCGCGTCCTCCGGCCGGTGGGCTGGGTGCCTTTGGCTTGGCGCCCGCTGGAAGTCCTCACCGCGGGGCTCTTACCGTCGTCGCTGCGCGACGCCTACGGCCTGCCGGCGCCGGGCCGCAGCTACAAGGCACTGCGCGCGGGCCTGCGCGGTGGCCGCCAGCTGGCGCCGCGGCTGGTCTGGGAGATGCCCGAAGCCCGCCGCTGGAGGCAACGTAGGGGCGGGTCTTGACCCGCCCTCGGAGGGAGGAGCAAGCCCCTCCCTAAGAGATGGCGCCGTCGCGCAGGATCGCGTGCACCCCGACCGTCCCGTTGACGACCTGCGTCACGCGCAGGTCGACCACCACGCTCGCCAGGCCCAGCGCCTCCTTGCGCGTGACGTCGAGCTGGTCCTGCATGAGGTCGAGCATGGCCTCCAGCGCGCTGCCGGCGACTCGTCCAGGGTCGGCCCCACGCCGATGGTCAGCCAGGCGTCCGCCAGCCGGGCCCGGGGGGCGGTGATAGAGAGATCGCGGCGCACGCCGAAGCGCAGCTCGGCGCGCTCCATCGGACACTCGATGGCCGTGCCGGAGACCTCGCCGTCACCCTGGCGCGCATGCCCGTCGCCGCAGGAGAACAGCGCGCCCTCGACCTCTACCGGCAGAAAGAGCGTGGTCCCCGCGAGCAGCTCGGCGCAGTCCATGTTCCCGCCCACGGCCCTGGGCGGCCCGGTCTCGTGGAATCCGGGCGCGGCGGGCGCCAAGCCCATCACGCCCAGAAAGGGCCGGATCGCCACCGTGTGGCCCTGCCGGTTGCGCGCCTGTCCGGCGCGGGCGTCGATAGACCACAGGAGCCACTCCGGGTCGCCCTCGTCGACCCCGAAGCGCTTGTGGAGCTCGCTCGGCGCGCCACCCGACCGCGTCCAACCCCAGGAGCCCGGCCGCAGGTCGACGATCTCCACCTCCAGTGCGCTGCCGGGCGTGGCTCCGCGCACCGCGACCGGCCCGACCAGCGCGTGGCCGCGACGGCCGGTGCGCGGCATCCGTGGCGGTTCGCGGACCGGCTCCCGGTGCCAGCCCGCGTCCAGGGTCTGGAACACCACGGAATCGCCGGGCTCGATCTCCAGGACCGGGTCGAGGTCGCGGCTGAAGTGGTCGTGCAGCGTCCGATCGTCGGGCTCCAGCGCATGCACAGTCACGGCTTGACGCCGTAGTGCTTGGCCAGGTCCGCGGGCAGCATGGCGCCGGGGTCCAGCTCGAAGACGGCGTCGGTCCGCTCCAACGCCCGCGCCACCAGGACCGAGCAGATGAGGTGCGACTTGCGGGTGAAGGAAAGCCGCCGGCTGCTGAGCAGGCTCAGCGAGATGGCCAGCATCTCGCCGAAGCCGAAGGCCTGGCCCACCAGCCGCTCGGCGAAGGCCACCGCCTGCCGGCGGTCGCGCTCGGAGGCGGTCTGGCCCAGGTGCACGACGTGGTACTCGGTCTCCTTGTAGCGCGACAGGTTGTCGCGGCGGACGCCCGAGGCCTCGGCCTCCACGATGGCGCCGTCCTTGTCCGCGATCAAAGCGGCGTGGCTCCAGTGTGCATAGGGCCGGTCCGCGCCGCGGTAGCGCAGCCGCTGGCCGGCCCGGATGAGGCGCGGGATGGGGCCGTCGCGGTGGGTCAGGATGAAGTCGCCGGGCTCGAACTCGGTGGCCTCCTCGCCGGGACCGAACCTGCGGTAGCTCACCGCTTCAAGTAGGCGAATCCCAGCGCCTTGGGCCCCACGTGGGTGCCCAGCACGGCGCCGATCTGGCTCGTCACCACCTCGACGCCCTCCTTCTTCAGCTCGGGCGCGATCTCCTCGGTGATCCGCTGCGCCTCCTCCGGCGCCTGCGCATGCATCACCGCCACGTGCTCCAGCGGGTTGTCGTCGCGCAACAGCTCGATGATCCGGGGGATGGCGCGCGAGCGCGTGCGCACGCGGTCCAGCGGCTTGATCTGGCCGTCGGCCACGCCCAGCACCGGCTTCAGGTCGAGCATGGTCCCGATCATGGCCTGGGCGCGGTTGACGCGGCCGCCCATCTCGATGTAGCGCAGCGTGTCGAGCAGCGCGATGATCCGCTGCTTGGGAACCCGCTCCTCGACCCGGCGCACGGCCTCCTCGAAGGAGGGGCTCTCCGCTGCCACCTGGCAGAGGAAAGCCATGGTCATGGTCGTGCTGCGGCTGTCCACCACGTGCACGCGCACCCCCTCCACCGACTGCGCCCCCACCCGCGCCGACTCCACGGTGGCCGAGAGCTGGCCGCCGATGTGGATCGATATCACCGCCTCCGTGTCTGCGGCCAGCCGCTCGTAGACGGCCGCGAAGTCGCCCGGCGAGGGTGCGCTGGTGGTCGGCAGCCGGCTGGCCTGGCGGAGGCGGTCGAAGAACTGCTCGCTGTCCAGGTCGACCCCATCCCGAAACGATTCCTGGCCGAAGATGACGCGCAGCGGCACCACCTCGATCGCGTACTTCTCCGCCCACTCCGGCGGCAGGTCCGCGGTGGAGTCGGTGACGACCCGGAAGCTTCCCTTAGCCAGGTGAGACCTACTCGACCGAGACGATGAACGGGTAGTGGTCCTGGCCCCCGGCCTGGACCTCCACCTCGAGGCCCGGGAAGCGCTCGTGCAGGGACGCCGAGAGGGCGTCGACTTCGGCGTCGCCGGCCTCCGCCCCGCGGTAGACCGTGACCAGCTCGTACTTGTCCGGACCCAGGTTCTGAAGGGCGTCGGCGACCACGCCGGCGTAGTCGGCGCCCGCCGTCTCCAGGCGGTCGTTGACCATGGCGATCACGTCGCCCTTTTTGACGCGGCGGCCGTTGGAGCGGGTGTCGCGCACCGCTCGCGTCACCTCGATGGTCTGCACGTGGTGGGCCGCGCGCGTCATGGCCTCGGCGTTGTCCGCGGCCGGCTTCTCGGCGTTGAAGGCGATCACCGCCGCGATGCCCTGGGGCATGCTGATCGTCTCCACCAGGTGGACGCGCTTGCTCGCCAGCTTGTCGACCTCGCGCGCGGCCAGCACGACGTTCTTGTTGTTGGGCAGCAGGATGACGTCGTCGTAGCCCAAGCCATCGACCGCGCTCACCAGGTCGCCGGTGCTGGGGTTCATGGTCTGGCCGCCCTGCACGATGGCGTCGACGCCCAGACCCTTGAAGATCTCGACCAGGCCCCCGCCCGAGACCACGGCCACCAGCCCCACGTTGTTGGCGCGCGTCTGCCGTGGCGCCGCGCCACCGGCGCTCGAGCCATTGGGCTGGGCATCCTCCAGGATCCGCCGGTGCTGCGTCGACATGTCGCCGACGTTCAGCTTCTCCAGGCGGCCGAAGCCGCCGGCCAGGCCGATCACGCGCGGCGGGTCGTCGGTGTGCACGTGCACCTTGACCAGCTCGGGCTCGCCCACCACCAGCACCGAGTCGCCCAGCGCGGCGATGGCCTCCCGGATGCGATCGACGTCCAGCCCCTCCCCGGCGATCAGGAACTCGGTGCAGTAGCCCCAGCCCTCCTCCGGCAGCTCCATCGAGGTCTGGGCGACGGGCCGGACTGTGATCTGGGTGACGTCGACGTCGGCGTCCTGGACCGACTTGAGCATGCCTTCCAGCATCACCTGCAGCCCGAAGCCGCCGGCGTCCACCACGCCGGCGTCGCGCAGGATCTGGAGCTGGGCGGGCGTCTTCTCGACCGCTCGACGCGCACCTTCGGCCGCGGCCTTGATCACGCCGGTGACGGTGGCGCGGGGGTCGCCGGCCGCGGCCGTGGCCGAGCGCCCGGCCTCGCGCGCGACCGTCAGGATCGTCCCCTCGGTGGGCTTCAGCACCGCCCGGTAGGCCGCGTTGGCCGCCTCCTCGAAGGCCGCGGCCAGCTCCGCGGGTCCCAGCTCGGTCTTGCCCTCGACTGCCTTGGCGAAGCCTCGGAAGATCTGGGACAGGATCACGCCCGAGTTGCCGCGGGCGCCCATCAGGGAGCCGTGGGCGGCGATGCGCGCGATCCGGCCCACGTCGGTGGCCGGCGAGTCCTTGATGTCCTCCACCGCCGACTGCAGGGTGAGCAGCATGTTGGTGCCGGTGTCCCCGTCGGGGACCGGGAAGACGTTGAGGCGGTTGACCTCCTCCTGGTTGGCCGCCAGCCAGTTCAGACTGCCCAGCAACGCCAGCTTCAACACCTGGCCGTCGACCGCCTTGGGAGGCTGCCTACGGCCCGGTTCGGCGACCGCTATGGCTCGTAAACCCCCTGGACGTTCACGTTGACCTCGACCACCGGCACCCCCACCGACCGCTCCACCTCGAAGCGGACCGCACCCTGCAGGTTGTGCGCGACCTCGGTGATGCGCACCCCGTACTCGACCACCACGTAGACGTCGATCGAAAGGCCGCCGTCGAGCTCGCGCACCTCCACCCCGCGGTGGTTGTTCTCGCGGCGCAGCAGCTCGGCGAAGCCATCGCGCAGGCCGCGGGCGGCCATCCCGTGCACGCCGTAGCAGCCGGTGGCGGCATGGGCGGCGATGGCGCCGACGACGGTCGGGAGCACTTCGACGCGGCCCCACTGCCGGGACCGACTCAGCTGCTTGCGGGGATGAGCTTCCTCGGCGGCTTTGACGCTCATGGGTGTCTGCGGTCAGATGGTACAATTCGCCTTCGTTCCCCAAGCGGACGTTGAACCATGGCCAGGAAATGTGAGATCTGCGGCAAGACCCCGCAGTACGGACATAACGTCAGCCACTCGAAGGTGCGCACCAACCGTCGCTTTCTGCCCAACCTGCAGACCGGCCTGGTGAACATCAAGGGCAAGACCGT
>DASUVY010000163.1:0-4735 GCA_036378695.1 Candidatus Dormiibacterota bacterium | reverse complement strand
GCCGACCGGGTGGCGCAGATCATCACCTTCACGACCATGGCCTCCAAGGCCGCCATCCGCGACGTGGGGCGGGTGCTCGACGTGCCGCTCAAGGAGTGCGACCGCCTGGCCAAGCTGGTGCCCGTCCACCAGGGGCGTTCCAAATCATTGGGCGACGCGCTGCGCGAGGTGCCGGACCTGCGCGAGGCTTACGAGGCGGCGCCCGTCCCGACCGCCGACGGCCGCCGCGTCAGCCTGCGCCAGCTGATTGATGTGGCGCGCTCGCTGGAGGGCGTTTCCCGCAACGTGAGCGTGCACGCGGCCGGGGTCGTGATCGCACCGGAGCCGCTGGTCCACTTCACGCCCCTGCAGTACGGCCCGCGCTCCTCGACGGTCGAGGGCGAGCAGCGGCAGGTCATCACCCAGTACGACATGAATGCGGTGCAGGAGGTGGGCCTCCTGAAGATGGACTTCCTGGGCCTGCAGAACCTCGACATCATGTCGACCTGCCTGCGTTTGATCGCCGAGACCCAGGGCATCACGCTCACCGTCGACGACATCCCGCCCGACGACGCCAAGACCTACGAGCTGCTGAGCAGGGCCGACACGCACGGCGTGTTCCAGCTCGAGGGCTCCGGCATGCGCCGGATGCTGGAGGAGATGAAGCCGCAGTCCTTCGAGGACGTGACGGCGGCGGTCGCGCTCTTCCGTCCGGGCCCCATGCAGTTCATCCCCGCCTACCTGGCGCGCAAGAGCGGGCGCGAGCGCATCGAGCACCTGCATCCGCTGCTCGAGGAGGTGCTGCGCGACACCTACGGCGTGCTCATCTACCAGGAGCAGGTGATGAACCTGGCGCGCGTGCTGGCCGGGTTCACTCTCTCGGAGGCCGACATCCTGCGCGCCGCCATGGGCAAGAAGGACAAGGCCAAGATGGCGCAGCAGCGCACGAAGTTCATCGCCGGCTGCGCGGCCAACCAGATTTCGGAAACCACCGCCGAGCAGATCTTCGACGTGGTGGCGAAGTTCGCCGAGTACGCGTTCAACCGCGCGCACTCGGCGGCCTACGCGCTGGTCTGCTACCGCACCGCTTATCTCAAGGCCAACTATCCACTCGAGTACATGACGTCGCTGCTGCGTCATTACTCGGGCAACTCGGACGACGTAGCGGCGACCATCGTGGATTGCAAAGCGCGCGAGATCGAGGTGCTGGCGCCGGACGTCAACCTTTCGCGCGGCGATTTCACGATCGAGGGTCCGGGGCGTGTGCGCTTCGGGCTGGCTGCGGTCAAGAACGTGGGCGCCAAGGCCGTGGAGATGATCTGCGCCGACCGCGACCTGCACGGCGAGTTCAGCTCGCTGCGCGACCTGTGCGAGCGCGTGGGCGGGCTGCAAGAGGTCAACCGCCGCGTCTTGGAGTCCCTGATCCGCTGCGGCGCCTGCGACGCCCTCGGCGAGCGCAACGAGATGCTGGCGATCCTCGACTTCGTGATGCGCGTGGCCGAGCAGAAGCGCCGCGACGAGCTGGCGGGGCAAGGCTCGCTGTTCGACCTCGGCGAGGGCGCACCCGAGATCCAGTACCGCGCCGAGGGCGTGCTGCCGATGTCGGACGAGGAGAAGCTGCGGGGTGAGAAGGAGCTGCTTGGCCTGTACCTCAGCGACCATCCGCTCAATCGCATCTCGGGCGAGCTGGCTCGACTCACCGATGCGCGCGCGCTGGACATCACGGCCGACCTGGCCGGCACCGAGGTGCGCGTGGGCGGCATCGTGCGCGACCTGCGGCGCGTGGTCACGCGCAAGGGCCAGATCATGGCCTACGCAGAGATGGAGGATTTGACCGGGCGCATCGACGTGATCCTTTTCCCGGCCGCCTATGAGCTGTACAGGCGGCTGTTCGAGGACGACCGGCCGCTGGTCATCCAGGGCAAGGTCGACGCCCGCTCCTCGTCCAACCGCTCGTTCGGCAACGGCGGCGCGGCCGCCGCGTCGGCGCCGGCGTTGGACGACGAGCACGGGCCGGAGGTGGAGGAGCCGGCGGAGCAGGCCTCGATCGTGGTCGACTTCGCGTGGGCCTGGGACGATCCCGAATGCGTGCCGGTCGAGCGGCGCCAGGTGCTACATGTGGACGTTCCCGTCGGCGTCCCCGACGCGGTGGATCGCCTGACCGCAGTGCTGGCCCGGCACCCCGGCGAGGACGAGGTTTTCCTCCACTTCGAGGTCGAGGGCAGCGACGTCACCGTCAAGGCGGGTGATCGCTACCATGTGGCCGCGGGGCCGGCCCTGGTGGCCGACGTCGACACCCTTTTCGGTCGCGAGGTGGCGCGCCTGGTGGCGGTGCGGCCGCGCGCGGGCGCCAACGGGAAGATGAATGGAAAGTAAGGACGCGGCGGCGCGCGAGGGCCGCGAGGCCCGCTACATCGTCGTCAAGGCGCTTGAGGACGGAGTCACGATCATGGGCTTGACGCGCGGCCGCGACACCCGCTCGCACCACTCCGAGAAGCTCGACCGGGGCGAGGTGATGGTGGCGCAGTTCACCGACCTGACGGCGGCGATGAAGGTGCGAGGCCGGGCCGAGATCCTCACCGACGTGGGCCGGGTGGAGAGCGGCACGTAGGGCAGGGGCTTGCCCCTCCCGCACCAGCGCCATTAGGGTCGCCGCTTACGCGAGATCACCACGATGGCCACGATGCAAATGGCGACGGCAATGCCGACCATCCCGACCGTCGGCGGGATCGTGGATGTGGAACTGCCACCCGCACCTAGGAGCACTCCCACATCGAGCGTTGTACGCCCTCGGCCCGGGCCGGCCATCCTGGTTTGCGCCGGCGCAACGCCCTGGCTCGGTCTAGACTCCGGCTCGCACGGCCTGCGCCGCAGGCCTGTTGTTGGGGGATTGGCCTTATGAGGGTTCGCTTGCTTGCCCTGTTGGGCGCCGCCGCGCTGCTTGCGCTGGGCGCTGTGCCGGCCTCCGCCGCCGAGGGCGGCCAAGGCCTGAGCTACCTGGCTCTCGGCGACTCGGTGCCGTTCGGTTTCAATCCGCTTGTCGACGCGTCGAACGTCGGCAACTTCACCGGCTACCCCGAGATCGTCGCCAAGGCTTTGAGCCTTGAGGACGTCAACGCCACCTGTCCGGGTGAAGCCACGGGCGGTTTCCTGTCTCTGACTGGAACTGACAACGTCTGCCGACCTTACCGAGCCGCCTTCCCGCTGCACGTCAGCTACTCAGGCACGCAGATGGACTTTGCGCTGAACTACCTTGCCACCCACAAACACACCCGGCTGGTCACTCTCACGCTGGGTGCGAACGACTACTTCCGGTTCCTGAAAGACTGTGCCGTGGGGCCGACCTTCGGCACCTGTGCCCTCGGCTTCGGCGGCATGCTTGCTCTGACGCAGGCCAACCTGTCGACGATCTTCGCCAGGATCCGAGCCGCCGGCTATGACGGCACTCTGATCGGCGTCACCTACTACGCACTCAACTACGTGACCGGCGCGGCCGGCACTCTTGCGCTCGACGCTCCCATGGTCGCGGCCGTGACCGGCGCCGGCGGCCTGGTGGCCTCCGGATTCGACGCCTGGGAGGCAAGCGCTTTCCAGCGCGGGGCCGGCGACTCCTGCGCGGCGGGGCTGTTGATCGCCCTGCCCGCCGGCGGCTGCGACGTGCACCCGACTCCGCTCGGGCGCGATCTGCTGGCGCAGAAGGTGCTCGACACCATCGCCGCCAGTTGCAGCTTCAAAAGCGCTCGGCGCTGCCTCAAGACGGACTGAAAGCCAGGACTGGAGGCGGCAGCGTGCCGCCTCCACTTCAGCTCGTCAATCGACAGTGCCCGGCTATGGAGCGGTACGTAGGCGAGGGGCTTGCCCCCTCCCGCCCCAAGGCCGCGAAAGTCTCAACTGGTGCGCTCTTTCATGAAAAAAGCGCACCGCCCCGCGGGGAGCGGTGCGCTTTCATGAAATCGCCCGCTTAGTCGGCGTCCTCCAGGTCCCGCGCGTCGAACGGGCGCAGGAACTGGGTGGGGTGGAAATCGATGAAGGCAGGCGGAGCGGTGTTCAACGCGCCCAGGGACGCCGCCGACGCGTTGATGGTTGACGGGCTGGTCGAGCTCTCCCAGCGACCGGTGTCCAGCCGGTGCAGCAGCGTCTTGAAAGCGGTCACCGTCTCAGCGGGCGTAAACGTGCAGTGGCCCGCGCGGTGGACGAACACCTGGCGCAGCAGGCTGTTGTTGCCTGCTGACCGCACGACACTGGCGTAAGCCTGCTCGTCCTGGTTCAGGACCAGTCCGTCTCCGGTGGTGTGCATCGTCAAAACCGGCTGCTCGATGTCGCCGTTGTAGACGATGTACTTCTCGAGATAGGCCAAGGCGCTCGGGCTGGCCGCGATGCGAGCCGCGTCGTCCAGCTTCTCGAGATCGGCCTGAAGGTTGAGCCCCGCGGCCGCGTAGAGCGCCGCCACCTCGTCCTTGTTGATGGAGCGCGCCAGCTGCTTGGTGTAGTCGACGCCCGTGTTCCAGGATGGGTTGCCGCCGGCACGCGCTTCCATCTCGCCGCGCAGCGCGAACAGGAACGGGAAATCGACCTGGGAGTCCCACCTGTACTGGTTCAGCTCGCGCGCCGGGTAGTCGGTCTGCGCCGGCTCCGGCGAGGCCGGATCGAACCAGCCGGGGGTGTCGCCGACCGCGGCGACCAGCGCCAGGTGCGCGCGGCCCTGCGGCGTCGCTTGCTCAGCGGCGGCCACGCTTTCCGCCAGCCCGAGATTGCC
>DASUVY010000162.1:0-10517 GCA_036378695.1 Candidatus Dormiibacterota bacterium | reverse complement strand
ACCGCCTGGGTCGAGGGGCTGGTCACCTACCACCTCGTGATCGAGGGCTTCCTGGCGCTGGCCGGGCAGCGAAACCTGCTCCGCTTCTTCAGGGCGATGGGCTTGATGCCGGGCTTCGTGGCCGGCTTCACGGCGGTGGCGCGCGACGAGTCGCGGCACGTGAACTTCGGGATCAAGGTCCTGCAGGAGGCGGTGCGCGAAGACGCCGAGCGCTTCGCGCCCCTGATCCAGCGCACCTTGGTGGAGTGCCTGCCCTTGATCTCGGGCACCATCCACCCGCCCGACGACCGCTACTACAGCGAGTTCGGGCGCAGCGAGGACGAGCTCATGGAGTTCGCCATGAACGCTCTCAATAAGCGCCTGCGCTCGATAGGCATCAACCTGGCGGCGTAGAGCTCATGGGCGCGGGCGCCATGGCGGTCTCCCGCTCGCCGGGCCCGGCGATCAGGTAGATCAGCATGATGATCAGCTGCAGGCCGATCAGCCCCAGCACCAGCAGCGCAATGAACCATCCCCAGCGTTTGGCCTGCGCCGTGAGCACCAGCGCCATGATCCAGCCGACCAGCAGCGCGATCCCGCCGATCGCCACCAGGGCGACCCCGATGCCGGCGAGAGCGCCGTTCTTTTGGCTGACGAAGATGAGGATGAGGCCGATCAGCCAGGCGACGAAGCCGCCTCCGTAGATCTTGGTCACGAGCGATTTGGTCATGGTCCGAACGTACGAAGAAGAACCGGGTTTTGACCAGCTATCGCTTCAGAGCGCGCGCCATCTCCCGGCGGGCATCGGCCGTGGCCAGCGCCTGCCGCTTGTCGTACTGCCGCTTGCCGCGTGCCAGGCCGACGTCGATCTTGGCGTGGTTGCGCTTGAAATAGACGCGCAGGGGCACCAGCGTGTAGCCCTTTTGACGCACCTTGCCGATCAGCGAGGAAATCTCGTCGCCGTGCAGCAGAAGCTTGCGGCGCCGCGTGGGGTCGTGGTTGACGTAGCCGCCCTGCGCGTAGGGCGAGATGTGCACGTTCTCCAGCCAGGCCTCGTGGCCATCGATGCGGACGAACCCGTCCCGCAGCTGGATCTTGCCCGCCCGCAGCGACTTCACCTCGGTGCCGGTGAGCACGATTCCCGCCTCGTAGTGCTCGTCGATGAAGTAGTCATGGAAGGCGCGCCGGTTGACGGCGACCTCTTTATCGGCCATCTACCACCCGCGGCCGGCCGCCCGGCGCCTGCACCAGCTCGAGGACGTACCGATCGCCCTCGACGCGTCCCCGCAGCACCTTCACGCGCTGCCCCGCGATGGGAAGGGTCACCCCCGGCCAGGGCTGGAAGGCGCGCACCCGGCGGTCGATCTCGGCCGGCGGAAGGCTCCAGTCCAGCTCGCCGTCCTCGCGCGAGAGCTTGGGCGCCGGCGTCGCCTGCGTGTGGTCCTGCCCGCGCGGTTCCAGCTCGTCGAGGCGGGCGATGGTGTCCACCAGCAGCTGCGCGCCGATGCCGGCCAGGCGCTGGGTGAGCGCCGCCGCGTCAGCCTCGGCGCCGATCGCGACCGGCTCGCTTTGGGCCAGCACCGGGCCATGGTCGAGCTGCTCGTCCATCTGCATGATGGTGACGCCGGTGAACCGGTCGCCGGCCAGGATGGCGTGGGCCACCGGCGCCGCGCCCCGCCACCTGGGCAGCAGGGAGGCGTGGACGTTGACCACCCCGCGCCGCGGGATCCCCAGGACGGAACGCGGGATGATCTGGCCGTAGGCCACGACCACGATCAGCTCGGGCGCGGTCTCTCGCAACGATTCGACGACCGCAGGCTCCCTGATCCGCTCGGGCTGCATGACCGGCAGCCCAAGTTCCTGAGCCGCGACCTTGACCGCGGGCGCGGTCAGCTTGAGGCGATGGCCCGGGCGGTCCGGCTGGGTGACGACCAGCCGCAGCTCATGGCCGGCCGCGGCCAGCGCGCGCAGAGAAGGCACCGCGAAGGGCGCGGTGCCCACGAAAACTATGGTCAGGCGTTGACGGCGGCCGCCGCCTCCTCCTCGTCCTCTGCCTCCAGCTCCTCGACCCGGCGCAGCGAGCCCAGGCTGGTCAGGCGGTCGGTGAAGAGGATCCCGTCCAGGTGGTCGAGCTCGTGCTGGAAGGCGCGGGCCGTGAAGCCGTTGGCCTTGTAGCGCGCGCTCTTGCCCTTGCGGTTGAGCGCCTTGACGGTGACCGTCTCATAGCGCGCCACCTCGCCGAACCAGCCCGGGTAGCTGAGGCAGCCCTCGTAGCCGACCTGCACCCCCTCGCCCTTGACGATCTCGGGGTTGACCAGGTGGTAGACCTGGTTGTCGTCGCCCTTGACCACGCAGACGCGCAGGGCGACGCCGATCTGGTTGGCCGCGAGCCCGGCGCCGGGCGCCGCGAACATGGTCTCGGCGAGGTCGTCGAGCAGGCGCACGATGGAGCCGTCGACGCGCGGTACACGCTTCGATTTCTCGCGCAGGGCGGGGTGCTCGAACCCCAGGATCTGGCGCACGGCCACGGGGCGATTCTACCCACGGCCTCCGCGGCCTTATCCTTGCCCCAGGCATGGCGCCCGCCGACTTACTCAGGCCCCTGGAGGGGCAGCGCGAAGAGACCTTGCGCATAGTCGAGGGCCTGGGCCCTGACGGACTGGAGCGCCTCGACCGCCAGACGGGCTGGAGCGTCCGTCAGATCTGCGCCCACCTGGTGTCAGCGGAGCTGGGCGAGGCCTTCGTGATCCGGCGGGCGCTGGAGGGCGAGCTGATGCATCTCAGCCAGGAGGAGCGCGACAGCTTCAACGACGCCCAGGCCGAGGGCGCCCACGACTGGGACGCCGAGCGGGTCAAGACCGAGCTGAACGAGGCCATGGACACCCTGCGCCAGGTCTTCCTCGACATGACCGAAGAGGACCTTGACCGGCCGGTGCGCTGGCCGGAGTGGCCGGCGCGGACCATCCGGACCTCGATCCCCTACATGGTCGAGCACGAGGACAGCCACCTCGACCAGATCAAGGAAGCGCTGAAGGACTAGGCGACCGGGTCGACGTCGATCGACCAGCCTTTCCCCCGCGGCTGAAGCAGCCGGACCCGCTCCAGCCGCTGCCCCTTGAGGGTGATCTGCCACCGGTACTCACCCCGCAGCTTGTGGATGAAGGCGGGCGCGGGGCCCAGCAGCTTCACCTCGTCGATGCGCTCCCGGAGTAGCCCCGCGGCCAGCTCCTCGGCCGCCTCGCGAGCCACCAGGGCGGCCTTCCCGTCGTCCTTGTGCGTGTAGGTGAGCACCGCCAGTGAGCCGAAGGGCGGGAAGCCGAAGGCCTGCCGGTAGGGCAGCTCGTCGCGGTAGAACGCCTCGTAGTCGCCTTCGGCGGCATGGCGCAGCGCGTAGTGCTCGGGGTTCGAGGTCTGCACGATGACGCGCGCGTGGCGCTGCCCCGGCGCCCGCCCGGCCCGGCCCGCGACCTGCGTGACCAGCGCGAAGGTCGACTCCGCGGACCGGAAGTCCGGGAAGTGCAGCGGAAGGTCGGCGTCGACCACGCCCACGGTGGTCACGTTCTCGAGGTCGAACCCGCGGGCCACCATCTGCGTGCCGACCAGGACGTCGGCCTGGCCCGACTGGAAGCTCTCCCAGATCCGGAAGTAGGAGTCGGCGCCTCGGATGGCGTCGCTGTCGAGGCGGACCACGCGCGCCTGCGGCCACAGCCGCTTGACCAGCCCTTCCAGACGCTGCGTGCCCATGCCGCGCGCGCTCAGGTGGCGGCTGCCGCAGTGCGGGCAGAACTCGGGCTCGGCCTGGGTGAAGCCGCAGTAGTGGCAGTGCAGGCCGCCCAGCTCGGGGTGCTGGACCAGGCTCACCGAGCAGCCCGGGCACTGGATCGACTTGCCGCAGTCGCGGCAGATCAGGAAGGTGGCGGCCCCGCGCCGGTTGAGGAAGAGGATCGACTGCTCGCGCGCTTCCAGCGCCCGCTCCAGCACCTCGATCAGGCGCCGCGACAGTGGCAGCCGGTGCCCGCGCTCGGCCTCCTCGCGCATGTCCACCAGCTCGACGGGCGCCGGCTCGCCCCGCACCCGCCGCGGCAGCCGGGTCAAAGCGATGCGGCCGGCGTCGGCTTCCGAATAGGTCGCCACCGTGGGCGTCGCGGTGCCCAGGACCAGCCGGGCTCCCGTCAGCTCGGCCATCCGGCGGGCCACCCAGACCGCGTCATAGCGCGGCGTGCGGTCCTGCTTGTAGGCGCTGGAGCCCTCCTCGTCGACGCAGATCAGCCCCAGGCGCGGGATGGGCGCGAAAACGGCCGAGCGGCTGCCGATCACCAGCCGCGCCTCGCCCCGCCGCACCCGCCACCATTCCTGGGCCCGCTCCAGCTCGGTGAGCTGGCTGTGCAGCACCGCCGGGCGTACGCCCAGGCGGCGGGCGATCCCGCCCACCAGCTGGGGCGTGAGCGCGATCTCGGGCACCAGCACCAGCGCTCGCAGGTCCTGCTCCAGCGCCTGCCGCGCAGCCTCCGTGTAGACCTCGGTCTTGCCCGAGCCGGTGACGCCGTGCAGCAGCGTGACCGGGCTGGCCGCGATCGCGTCCAGTGCCGCGCGCTGGGCGGCTGTCAGCTCCGGCCCGGCCTCCGGGCCCCCGGCGCGCGCCGCCATCAGCAGCAGCTGGCTGTGCCGGCTCTGGCGCGCCGAGGGGCCCGCCCCGCTCGACTTTCCGCGCCGTATCCGCGGCGGGACCATCGCGCGCAGGACCTCGATCACGGGCACCCAGCAGTGCTCGGCGACGCGCCGCGCCAGCTCGACCTGCCAGCCGTGGAGCAGGGCTTCGGGGTCTGCGCGCTCGATCGGCTTGACGGCGATCGCGGGCGCTTCGGCGCCGACCGAGACCACGTAGCCGACCGTGGTCCGGCGCCCGAAGGGCACCCAGACCCGGTGCCCGGGGACGGCGTCCAGGCCGTCGGGCACGCTGTAGGTGTAGGTCTCGTGGTCGAGCGTGCGCGCCGCTTCGACCGCCACCTCGGCGTATATCAGTGGATCAACCGAAGATCTGGCTGGGCTGGACGTCCTGGGCGCCGGCCGGCAGGGTGATCGCGGCCACCTTGGCCGATCGGTAGTCGCCCGTGCTGTCGATCTTGTTCTTCTCGCCGCTGGAGGGGTCGGTCCCGGTGAGGTGAACCTCGGTGCGGACCAGGTGATTTCCGCTCAGCGAGACGAAGACATCGATCTCGGCCGTGGCCGTCTTGAGGAAGGTGGCCTCGTCGGCGCCGCTGAGCGAGATCGCCTCCAGCTGCTCGAGCTGGTCCCGCGCCGGCACCACCACGTAGCGGTGCGCGAACCCGTTGCCCTGCTGGACCAGCGAGTAGCCGTCGACCCGGCGAGCCAGCAGCACCGACTCCCGCAGCAGCTCCAGCAGGGCGGCCGGGTACAGCGGGTTGGCGGCGGGCTGCGGTGTGCGCATCCAGCCGCCGCCTCCGTTGCGGGGCTTGATGAACAGGTAACCGTCCCCCACCACTGCGTCGTACGCCGGCTTGGTGTTGCCGGTCGTGAACTTGAGCGACATCTTGACGCGGCCGTCCTTGAGATCGCCGTCGCCGGTGAGGCCCACGGTCGACTGTTGGCCCCTGGGAATCTGCCCCCCGGTCACCACCCAGTTCTCGGTCAGGTGGAAGGCGGCGCCGCCGGCGTCAGCGGCCTCCAAAGCGGACGCGATGGCCTGGCCGTCGCGGTCCATGTCGGCCTGCGTGCGCTGGCTGCCCACGCCGCAGCCCGCTGCCAGGACCAGCACCGCCAGCAGCATCGGAATTCGATTCACTTGAGCCTGGGCAGCAGCAGGTCGTAGAGGCGGTCGGCCAGCTCACGCTTGGTCATGCGCGGCAGCTCCACCCGCTCCCCGCCTCGCAAGAAGACGACGGCCTCGTTGTAGTCGCTGCCGAAGGCGATGTCGCGGCGCCGGACGTCGTTTGCCACGATGGCGTCCAGCCGCTTGCGCTCCAGCTTCTCCAGGGCCTTGGCCTCCAGCTCGGCGCCTTCGGCCGCGAAGCCGACCCGAAACGTCCGCTCGGCCCCGGGCTCCCGCCCCAGCTCGGCCAGGATGTCGACGTTGCGCTCCAGCTCCAGCCCCAGCTCGGCCGACGCCTCTCGCCGGATCTTCTCCTGGGCGACCTGGGCTGGACGGTAGTCCGCGACCGCCGCCGCCATCACCAGCAGGTCGGCGCCGGGCTGGGCCTCGCGCAGTCCCTCCAGCATCTCGGCCGCGGTTTCCACGCGCACCTCGGTGATGCCCGGGTGCGGGGGATGCTCGGCTGAGGTGACCAGCGTCACCCGGGCGCCCCGCTCCGCGGCGGCCGCCGCCAGGGCGTAGCCCATCTTGCCGCTCGAGTAGTTGCTGATGAAGCGCACGGGGTCGATCGGCTCCCGGGTGCCGCCGGCCGAAACCACGACCTGGCGGCCGGCCAGGTCGTATCGGGAGCGGGCGGCGTCGGCCAGCGCGTCAAGCAGCTTCTGCCCGGTGGCCAGCCGGCCGGCGCCCGAGTGCCCGCTGGCCAGGTGTCCGCTCTCCGGTTCCACCACCAGCGCACCCCGCCCCCGCACCCGGGCCAGGTTTTCCTGGACCTGAGGCTTGGCCCACATGGCGTCGCTCATGGCGGGCGCCAGCACCAGCGGGCAGCGGGCCGCCAGCACGGTGGCGCTGACCACGTCGTCGGCCCGTCCCTCGGCCAGCTTGGCGATGGTGTTGGCGGTGGCCGGCGCCAGCAGCAGCAGCTGCGCCCAGTCGCCCAGCTGGACATGGGGTTCGGGGTCAGGGCCCTGGATCCAGAGGCCCGTGAGCACCGGGTTGCCGGTGACGCCGCGGAAGGTGGCCGGGCCCACGAAGCGGGTGGCCGCGGCCGACATCGCCACCCGCACGGGGCAGCCGGCCTGGGTCAGCGCCGAAGCCAGGTCGGCCAGCTTGTAGGCGGCGACCCCGCCGGAGACCAGCAGCCCGATGCGCAGGCCGCGGACCTCCTCGGGGACGCTCACCGGCTCGAGCGGCATTTCTCCAGGATCTCCTCGATCTCCCGCACCGCGCGGTCGGCGTCGTCGTTCACGACCACATAGTCATAGCGATCCGCGAAGGCCATCTCGACCTCGGCCAGCCGCTGGCGCGCCGCCATCACCTCGGGCGGCTCGGAACCCCGTTCCTGGCGGCGCCGGGCCAGCTCCTCCATGGAGGGCGGCGCGATGAAGATGAAAATGGCGTCGGGCCGCTTGCGCCGCACCTGCTCCGCGCCCTGCACCTCGATCTTGAGGATGACGTCGTGGCCGTCGCGCTGCATCTCCTCGACTCGCCGGGCCGAGGTGCCATAGAGGTAGCCGTTCACGGTGGCGTGCTCGAGGAACTCCCCCTCGGCGAGCAGTCGGCGGAACTCGGCCTCGTCGACGAAGGAATAGTGCTGGCCATCGATCTCGTAGTCGCGCTTGGGGCGCGTCGTGTAGCTGACCGAGTAGCGCAGCCGCGGATCGCGCTCCCGCAGCTTGCCGATCAGGTAGTCCTTGCCCGCCCCGCCCGGCGCCGAGATCACGATGAGAAGTCCGCTCAGCGCAGACGGTCCCAGGCCAGGTTGAAGTCGTCGGGAGTTGGGCTTTCGAATGTCATCAGCTCGCCGGTCCGGGGGTGGCGGAGCCGCAGCCGGCAGGCGTGAAGCATAGGCCGCTCCGCGAGCGCCCCGGCCCGGACCCCGCCATAGACCCGGTCGCCGGCGAGCGGGTGCCCGAGAGCGGCCAGATGCACCCGGATCTGATGGGTGCGGCCGGTGTCGAGGTCGGCCTCGACCAGCGTCGCCACGCGACCGCGCTCGCGGACCCGGTAGCGCGTGCGCGCGAAGCGGCCGCCGGCGACCACCGCCATGCGCTGCCGGTGCCCGGGGTCGCGGCCGATCGGCCCTTCCAGGACGCCGGCGTCCGCCTTGATGGAGCCCAGGGCTATCGCCAGGTAGGTGCGGGAGAGCGAGCGGTCGGCCAGTTGGGCCGCCAGGGCGCGGTGCGCGGCGTCGTTGCGGGCGGCCAGGATCAGCCCGCTGGTGCCGGCATCCAGGCGGTGCACGATGCCCGGCCGGGACTCCCCGCCGGCCCGCGACCAGTCACCGCCCAGGCCGAGCAGGGCATGCACCAGGGTGCCCGAGTGATGGCCGGGCCCCGGGTGCACGACCAGGCCGGGCGGCTTGTCGACCACCACCAGGTCGGCGTCCTCGTAGACGACATGGAGCGGGATCGATTCGGCGCCGGGCGCACCCGGCCCGGGCTCCGGCAGCGCGTACTCGACCACGTCGCCGGCGGCGAGGGGGTCCGCCGGTAGCGCGGGCCGGCCGTTCAGGGTGGCCGCCCCTGTCCGCAGCAGCCGCGCGGCGGCCGAGCGGGACAGGTCCGGATCCTGGGCCGCCAGCCAGCTGTCCAGGCGGCGGGCGGAAGTGGTCGCCGTCAGGCGGCGCGCTTCTGGCGTAGGAAGTACCCGGCCAGCAGCAGCACGACGCCGACCGAGATCGCCGAATCGGCGACGTTGAAGACCGGCCACCAGTGGACGGTGATGAAGTCGGTGACGCTGCCGTGCACCAGTCGCTCGTACCCGTTGCCCAGGGTGCCGCCCAGCACCAAACCCAGGAGCGCCTCGTTGACGGTTTGGCCGGGGTTGCGCGCCACGTACAGGACCAGGCCGGCCGAGACCACCACCGACGCCAGCAGGAAGAGCAGGCTGCCCGCCGGGGCCAGGCCGAACGCGGCGCCCGCGTTGTGGGTGTTGGTGATCCAAACCAGGTGCGGCACCAGGCTCACCTCGGTGCCCGGCGAGATCGAGGCGTTGATCAGGCCCTTGGTGACGCGGTCCACGACGAAGACCGCTGCCGCGATCAGCACGAAGGCGAGTCGACCCGGCGTTAAGAGTGCTTTTTCAACCCGATCCAGAGCGGCTCTCCTTCGACCTTGGTCTCAACGCCCTTCAGCACGTCCTGGCGCCCGCGCGTGACTTCGACTGCCAGCACCTCTCGGCCAAGGTAGTCGGTCCAGCGCTCCAGCGCACCGGAGAGCACCTCGGCGTCGGTGTCCCACCACAGGTCGATGCGGTCTTCGACGCGTAGGCCCGCCTGCTTGCGCAGGTCGTTGACCAGGCGCACGACCTCGCGGGCCAGGCCTTCCGCGCGCAGCTCCTCGTCGATCTCGATGTCCAACGCGACTTCGGGCGCGCCGAAGACGAGGGCTTTGACGTTGAGCTCGTCACGCACGATGGCCGCCACGCCTTCGGGCAGCGGGTCACCCGGCACCGCCAGTGCCCGCAGCGGCTGCCGCACCTTGAGGCGCGCTCCGTCCCGGGCCGCCAGGCCCTGCTCGACCAGCCGGCGCGCGCGCGCCATCTCCTGCTCCAGGTGCTCGTCGTAGGCCTCCGCCTGTGCGACCGGGAAGTCCGAGAGGTGCACGCTGTGGCCGTCCTTCAGGTTGCGGTACATGGCTTCGGCCAGGAACGGTGTGAAGGGCGCCAGCAGGCCGGCCAGCGTCACCAGGGTGGCGTAGAGCGTCTGGTAAGCGCTGAGCTTGTCTGCGTCCGACTCGCTTTTCCAGAACCGGCGCCGCGAGCGGCGCACGTACCAGTTGGAGAGGTCGTCGACGAACTCGTGGATCGGACGCACGGCGCCGTTGACGTCGTATGACTCCAGCGCGGAATCGACGGTCTCCACCAGCCGCGCCAGGCGCGAGAGCAGCCAGCGGTCCAGCACCGGACGTTCTGCGGGCGGCACCGTCTCGGCCTCGACGTCGAAGCCGTCGACGTTGGCGTAGGTGACGAAGAATGAGTACACGTTCCAGAGCGGCAGGAAGAACTGGCGCAGCACCTCCTGCAGGTGGTCCTCGTTGGTGCGGATGCTCTCGCCCACCGTTGACGTGCAGAAGAACCAGCGCACGGCGTCGGCGCCGAACTTGTCGAAGAGGAAGTTGGGATCGAGCACGTTGCCGCGCGACTTGGATGCCTTCTTGCCGCCCTCGTCCACAACGTGGCCGAGGCAGATCACGTTCTTGTAGGAGTTGCGACCGAAGAGCAGCGTGGAGACCGCCAGCAGCGAGTAGAACCAACCGCGCGTCTGGTCGATCGCCTCGGAGATGTAGTCGGCCGGGAAGGTTTGCTCGAACTGCTCGCGGCCGGCGCGCGGGAAGCCGCGCTGCGCGAAAGGCATGGCGCCGCTGTCGAACCAGCCGTCGATGGTGTCCGGCACGCGGAACCCGGTGCCGCCGCAGCGCGTGCATTCCAGCGTGACGTCGTCGATGTAGGGCCGGTGCAGATCGGCGTCGGGTGGCAGGCCCAGCTCCGCGGCGCTGTCCACGCAGCGGACCTCGCCGCAGTCCTCGCACACCCAGAGCGGCAAGGGCGTGCCCCAATAACGCGTGCGCGACAGCGCCCAGTCGACGTTGTTGCGCAGCCACTCGCCCATGCGCCCTTCCTTGACGTGCGCGGGCTGCCAGTTGGTCTCGGCGTTGTTCTTGACCAGCTCGTGCTTGTGCTCGCTGGTGCGGATGTACCAGCTGTC
>DASUVY010000161.1:0-37666 GCA_036378695.1 Candidatus Dormiibacterota bacterium | reverse complement strand
CGCACGAAGACCTCGACCACGTCCTGGTCGGCCAGGTAGTCGCTGCCCTTGATGGTGTCGAAGGCGTGCCCCTCGAAGGTGTCCGGCTCCCGGAGCACGGCCGCGCAGCCGCCCTCGGCGGAGACCGTGTGGCTGCGCATGGGATAGACCTTGGAGACCATCCCGACCCTCAGCTTGGGATCGGTCTCCGCCGCCGCGATGGCGGCGCGGATGCCCGCGAGCCCGCCGCCCACGACCAGGACGTCGTAGGTGGGGATCTCCACGGCCACGGACCTGAATCCTAGCTAGAGCTAGGACGCGGCTGCGGCGAGGCCCAGCTGCTCCCGGATGATCGGGGCCACCCGCGGCGGCCGGTAGTCGGGACCCTTCAGCACCTTCCCGTCCCGGCGCTGGCCGCCGCCCTTGCTGAGGTTGGCGGTGTGGATCTCGTCGAACACGGGCTTGAGGTCGATCCCGTAGGCCACGGCGGCCCCGTAGACCGCGTAGAGCAGGTCGGCGAGGGCGTCGGCGACCTCGACGAGGTCGTGGGCCTCACCGGCGTTCCGCAGCTCCGCGAGCTCCTCTTCGATCAGAGCCACCCGCACCCGGTGCTCGTCCTCGCCCGCCCAGGTGGGCCGGTCGTTGACGGTGCAGCCGAAGCGCTGGTGGTACTCGCGGACCTTGGCCTGCTCTTCAGTCATAGGTCTTCTCCTTGCGTGGCGTCGGGAGGGCCCGGCGCAAAAAGGCGATCCAGTTGTCTCCCATGATGCCGTCTACGTCTCGTCTTGTGAAATGCCGGCGCAGCAGCCGCTTCAGGTCGGCCAGTTCCTCCAGGCGGTCGACCGGGGAGCGGCTGGCGGGAAAGCCGCCGTCCAGGTCGGTGCCCAGGCCGACGTGCTCCGGCGACCCCGCCGAACGGGCGTGGTGGACCACGTGCTCGACCACGTTTTCCAGCGTCGGCCGCCCTCGCGAGGTGCGCCGGCGGAGGTGGCTGCCCGCGAAGCTGATCCCGACCATGCCGCCCCGGCGGCCCAGCTCGGCCACGGTCGTCGCGGCCAGCTGGCGCTCGCCCGGGACCAGCTCGCGGGCGTTGGAGTGGGAGGCGATCACGGGGCCCTTCCAGATCGGCAGCGCCTCCTCCACCGCCTGCTGGGCCATGTGGGACAGGTCCAGGATCAGCTTCCTGCGCGCCATCGCCTTCAAGAGGCTCACGCCCAGCCCGGTGAGACCACCGGGATCCCAGGTGCCGCCGCTGTAGCGCGTGCGGCTCCAGGCCAGGCCCACGATGCGCACGCCGAGGTCTGCCCAGGCGCCGAGCTGGGAGGGGTCTTCGACGGGATCCGCGCCCTCCATGAGCAGCACGCCCGCCAGCCGGCCCCGACGCCATCCGCCCAGGTGATCCTCCAGCTGCCGGTGGTCGCGCAGCAGCCGCAGGCCGACGCTCTGGTAGTAGCCGACCTGGGCCCGGCCCATCAGGTGTGCCTCGGGCGCCGTCTCGTATGTATACGAACCGGCCACCTTGGGTCCCCGGGCGGCCGGCGTGCAGTAGATGGTCGGAAAGACCAGGCCGACGCCGGCGCGCACCAGCGCCGGCCGGCTGACGACGTAGCCGGGCGCCGGCTCGGCCTCGAAGCCGCGGCCCTCGGCCAGCGCGTTGAACGCGATGTCCAGGTGGGCGTCGACGATCAAGCGGCGAAGGCCACCGCGCTGGCCGCCGCCACCCGGGCGTTGTTGATGACCAGCTCGACGTTGACGTCGAGGGAGCGGCCCCCCGACAGGTCGGCGATTCGAGCCAACAGCCGGGGCGTGAGGCCCGGCCCCTCCACCGCCCCCACCTCGGCCACCGCCTGCTGGACCAGGCCCTCGGCGCCCGCCAGCTCCAGCGGGGGCGCCACGGCCACCACGATGCCGCGGCCGCCGAGCTCCCAACTGGCCCGCAGGGCCGCCGCGACCTCTTCAGGCGTGTCGACCCGGGCGCCCACCGGCAGCCCGCTGCGGGCCGTGTAGAAGGCGGGGAACTCGTCGGTGCCGTAGCCCAGCACCGGCACCCCAAGCGTCTCCAGCCGCTCCAGGGTGCGGGGCAGGTCGAGGATCATCTTGGCGCCGGCGCAGAAGACCGCCACCGGCGCCCGGGCGATCTCCGCCAGGTCGGCGGAGACGTCGTCGAGGTTCCCCCGGTGCACGCCGCCGATCCCGCCGGTGGCGAAGAAGCGGATGCCGGCCAGCTGGGCCGCCCGCGCCGTGGCGGCCACCGTGGTGGCCCCGCTGCGCCCGGCGGCCACGGCCCAGCCCAGGTCGCGGGCGCTGACCTTGACCGCGGTCTCGTCGGCGGCCAGGGCCTCGATCTCGTCCCGCTCCAGGCCGACCTTGAGCCGCCCCGCCAGCACCGCGACCGTGGCCGGGACGGCGCCGGCGCCCGCGATCGCATCCTCGCACCCGAAGGCGGCGCGCAGGTTGTGGGGCGGCGGCAGGCCCTGGGCCACGATCGACGTCTCCAGCGCCACCACCGGCCGGCCGGCGGCCAGCGCTTCGGCGACCGCACGGCCCAGCTGAATCACGGGCGCGCTCCGGCCTGGGCCACTGCGCGGGCGCTCACCAGCACGGCGCGGCCCGCGGCTTCCAGCGGCGTGGCGCCGTCCACGTAAGCCGCGCAGAAGGCGGCCGCGAAGGCGTCGCCGGCCCCGTTGCCGTCGACCACCTCCACCACCGGCGCGGGCAGCAACCGTCCGTAGACGCGCACGCCGCGCGCGCCCAGCTTCAGGACCGGGACCTTGGCCAGCCCTTCCAGGGGCGCGCCCAGGGCGGCCGCCTCCGCCTCGGTGGCGAAGAGCAGCTCCGGCCGCAGCATGGCCAGCTCGTAGGCCAGGCGGGCACCCCCGTAGGCCTCGATGTCGGAGGCGGAGGAGAGGTCGATCGACACCGGCCGGCCGCGCGCCCGCACCAGCTCGATGGCGCGCCGCGCAGCCGCCCCCAGCGGCTCCACGAAGAGCGCGTAGGCGGGCACGTGCAAGAGCTCGGCATCGGCGAACCACTCCGCCCGCAGCTCTTCGGGGCGCAGCCCGGAGCCGGCGCCGCGCTGGCGAGCGAAGGTACGCTCGCCGGCCGGACCCAGGAGCACCGCGACGGTCCCGGTCGGGTCCGGGCCCACCACGGCGGCGACCTCCACTCCGCCTGCCTCGATCTCGGCGCGCAGGCGGCGGCCGCTCTCGTCGTTTCCGATCCGCGTCACCAGCCGCGCAGGCTCGCCCAGGGCCGCCGCCCAGGCGCAGAAGTTGGCGGCCTGGCCGCCGCCGCCGATCCGGATCGAGGCGTCGCGGTCGTCGTCCAGCCGGAGCTGGCCCTCGGGCGCGATGGTGACGTCCAGGACCAGGTCCCCGATCGCCACGATCACGCCGCGATTATCGGTTGACATGGGATCCTGAAGGTGGTAATAATTACGCACTTCACTATGAAATCACCTGTAATGAACCGATCTGAAATCAAGGACTTCCCCATGTCGGCGCTGCGCATCGAGCTGGACCGAGATGGCTGCTATTTCGCGCCCGACACCCGGGGCATGCTCAACAAGGGCCTCCCGCCGGACATGCTGGCCGGGATCGAGGCCTGGGCCGCCCTGCGCATCGCGGGTCGCCTCACCCACCTCAACATGGAACGTTGGGCTGAGCAGCACGGCCTCTCCGAGGGCCGGATGAGCGTGCTCTTCCGCCTGCGGAAGGCGCCGGAGCAGCGGCTGGCCATGAACGAGCTGGCGCTCGGCCTCAGCACCACGCCGCGCAACGTCACCGGCCTGGTCGACAACCTGGAGCGCGACGGGCTCGTGCGCAGGGTCCCCGATCCCGAGGACCGCCGTTCGGTCCAGGCCCAGCTCACCCCAGCGGGCACCGAGAAGATCGATGCCCTCTGGCGGTCCTCGGTCGAGGCCCAGACCGCGGTCACCAAACGCTTCACGAAGGACGAGCTCAAACAACTCCGACATCTCTGCCTGAAGCTCGTGCAGCTCATGAAGGAGGAGATGTCCAGATGACCACCGAACTTCTGCACGGACGCAAGCTCGTCTTCGCCACCGTCGGCGTGATGCTGGCGCTGCTGCTGGCCGCTCTCGACCAGACCATCGTGGGCACCGCCATGCCCCGCATCGTGGCCCAGCTGCAGGGCCTCGACTACTACGCGTGGGTCACCACCGCCTACCTGGTGACCTCCACGGTCATGATCCCGATCTCAGGGAAGCTGGGCGACCTCTTCGGGCGCAAACCGTTCCTGCTGGCCGGGATGATCGGCTTCGTCCTCGCCTCTGCGCTCTGCGGCGCGGCGCAGGACATGCTGATGCTCGTCCTCTTCCGGGGCATCCAGGGCCTCTTCGGCGGCATGCTCTTCGCCAGCGTCTTCACGGTCATCGGCGATCTCTACCCGCCCGAGCGCCGCGGCCGCATCCAGGGTGTGTTCGGGGGCGTCTTCGGCCTCTCCTCGGTTATCGGTCCCGCCGTCGGCGGCTACATCACCGACAACCTGAGCTGGCGCTGGGTCTTCGAGGTGAACGTCCCCATCGGCCTGGTGGCCGTGCTGGTGGTCATCGCCACCCTGCCCTTCGTCCGCTCGCAGGCCTCCTGGCGGGACATCGACTTCGTGGGCTCCTTCTTCCTGTCGGCCGGCCTGGTGCCGCTGCTGATCGCGCTCTCGATCACGCGCGACCACTCCTGGGGCTCATGGCAGGTGGTCAGCCTGCTGGTCCTGGCGGTGGTCATGCTGGCCGCCTTCATCTGGGAGGAGGCCCGGGCCAAGGAGCCGATCGTGCCCCTGCACCTGTTCAAGAACGCGACCTTCGCGATCTCGATGCTGGTTGGCTTCCTGACCGCCTTCGGGATGTTCGGCACGATCATCTTCGTGCCGTTGATCTTCCAGGGCGTCCTGGGAGTGAGCGTCACCAACTCGGGCCTGCTGATCACCCCGATGATGGTCGGCCTGATCACGGCCAGCATCATCACCGGCCAGCTGATGACGCGCCTCAAGTACTACCGGTTCATCGGCACCGCCGGGGTGGCCCTGATGATCGCCGGCATGTACCTGCTCACGACCGTCACCGTGAGCTCCCAGCAGTTCGAGGTGACGCGCGACCTGATCGTGGTCGGCCTCGGCTTGGGCGCCACCTTCCCGCTTTACCTGACCGTGCTCCAGAGCGCCCTGCCGCGGCGCTACCTGGGCGTGGCTTCCAGCCAGATCCAGTTCTGGCGCAACGTGGGCGGCACCGTCAGCACGGCGGTGATGGGCTCGATCCTGGCCCGGCTGCTGCCGGACAAGATCACCTCGCAGATCGCTGCGCTGCACCTGCCTGCTCAGGCGGCGGGCCGCCTCCAGGGCGTGACCGCCGGCGGCAGCCCCCAGCAGATCTTCGACCCTGCCGCCCTGGCCGCCAAGCGGGCGGCGCTGCCGCCGCAGTTCCAACCCCTGTTCGACCAGGTCATGCACGCGGTGCGCGTGGGCCTGTCGCAGGCCCTGCACGACCTCTTCCTGTACTCGGCGCTGGTCCTGGTGCTGGCGCTGGTCGCCACCGTCTTCCTGAAAGAGGTGCCTCTGCGCAAGGCCGCGCGCGGCGCGGGCGCCGGATTGGGGGAGGGCCCGCCGGTCGCCGTGGAGACCGAAGAGGAAGTCGCGTAAGGGAGGGGCAAGCCCCTCCCCTACACCAGGAAGCGGCCGGCTTCCATGATCTTGCGGCCGTCGACCACGACGTCCGCGTGAGAAGCCAGCACGTCGACGTGGCTCGGGGCTCTCCAGTCGGCGCCCGTCTCGGCGCCCGGATCGCCGAATGCGATGTGCACGCCCGGGAACTTCTCGTCCTGCAGGAAGTTGCCGATGATCCGCGTGAGCCCGAGGTTGGTCCCCACCGCGAACTCCCCGACCCGGTTCGACTCCGGGTGCTGGGCCAGGTAGGCCTCAACCTCTCGCACCATCTCCGGCGCGCCCGCGCGCTCCACGGAAGCCACGCGGGAATCCTGGATGCGCAGGCGCAGCGGAGGCTCCAGCAGCCCATAGCGAGCGTCGAAGTGGTCGCCCAGCTCCTCGCCCGCCAGCGTCCCGTCGACGCGCGCCGGCGTTGTGAAAGTCTCGCCTTCCGGGAGGTTGCCCCAGCGTCCCTGCTCCCAATATCGGCCGTCGCAGGGAATCCACTTCCAGTCCTTGCGAAAGGTCGCCACCAGCTCGGTGCCGAGGCTGGTCGTGACCTCGATGCGCTCGGCCTGGCGCACGATGTCGTAGACCTTGCGGGTGACGCGGTAGACCTGTTCGTAGTCGGCCGCCATGCCCTGCAGCATGACCTCGGGTGTGATGCCGATCATGTGGCCGTGGCGGCAGCGCAGGCGCACCGCCAGAAGCTCGAGCATCGGCTGCCGGAAGGCCAGCTCGCCGGGTAACCCCTCGCCGACGTAGTAGGAGACGGTCGGCCTGTAGGCCAGGATGTCGTCGGCCAGAGTGCGCGGGAACTCGCGCGCCGGCCGCGCCACCACGTCCTCCATGACCACGCCTCTGACCTCCGCGCCCGCGGCGCGCGCCTCCTCCTCGAGGGCCTGCGCGATGTCCTCCCGGGCGCGCGTCTTGATGACGATGACGCGGTCCTGGGCGCCCACGTTCAGGCAGGTCCCGACCGCGTTACGTGCGCCGGGGGCGTACTCCTGCAGCATTCCTCCAGTTTGCGCGAATCTTGAAATTCGCAGATTCGGCGTTAATATCCGCGCAAGGCGCGCAGGGGGTGTCGGGGTACTCGTCCGTCCGGTCCTGTTCGCGATATCCATTGGAGGACCCAAGACGGTGAGCTTCGAGGACAAGGTTCTGACCTGTCGCGACTGTGGGCGCGAGTTCGTTTTCACTTCCGGAGAGCAGGAGTTCTATCAATCGCGAGGGCTCATGCACGAGCCGCGCCGCTGCCCCAGCTGCCGCGCCGCCCGGCGTTCGGATGGTCCCGGCGCCAGCTCGCGGCCGGCGCGCGAGATGCACGACGTGATCTGCGCCAACTGCGGCAAGCCGACGCAGGTGCCCTTCCTGCCCACCGGCAGCCGCCCCGTCTACTGCCAGGACTGCTTCCAGGCCGCCAGAAGCCGCTAACCTCGGTTCCATGGCGGTCGCCGTTTCCCTGAGCCACCTCGGCTCGCTCATGCGCGGCGTGCGCAGCGTCGACCAGGTGGGGGTAGAGGAGCGCGCGGCGGAGCTGGCCAAGCGCTCGATCAAGAAGTCGTCGAAGCTGGCGGCGCTAGACCTCGCCATCCGCTGCATGGACCTGACCACCCTGGAAGGCGCCGACACGCCCGGCAAAGTGACCGCGCTCTGCGCCAAGGCGATCCATCCTCAGCCGGGCGATCCCTCGATTCCCAGCGTGGCGGCGCTCTGCGTGTACCCGGCGATGGTGCCGCCGGCGGTGGCGCACCTGCGCGGCACGGGCGTCAAGGTGGCGTCGGTGGCCACCGCCTTTCCCAGCGGCCAGACTTTCGCCGCCATCAAGGTCGCCGAAACCCGCGAGGCGGTGATCGCGGGCGCCGACGAGATCGACATGGTGATCGACCGCGGCGCCTTCCTCTCCGGCGACTACCAGAAGGTTTACGACGAGATCCAGGAGGTCAAGGAGGCGGCCGGGCGCGCCCATCTGAAGGTGATCCTGGAAACCGGCGAGCTGGGCACCTACGACAACGTGCGCCGGGCCTCGATCCTGGCCATGGCGGCGGGCGCCGACTTCATCAAGACCTCGACGGGAAAGGTCACGCCCGCGGCGACGCTGCCCGTGAGCCTGGTCATGATGGAAGCGATCCGCGACTTCCACCGCGAGACCGGCCGCATCGTCGGTTTCAAGCCCGCGGGCGGCATCCGCGCTTCCAAGACCGCGATCCAGTACCTGGTGTTGCTGCACGAAACCCTCGGCCCGACCTGGATGACGCCCGACCTCTTCCGGATCGGCGCCTCCAGCCTGCTCAACGACGTGCTCATGCAGATCGCGAAGGAGCGCGACGGCGTGTACCAGTCGGGCGACTACTTCACCATCGACTGAGGTCCTGATGGCGCTCACCGCGCGGCCGCCGTCCGAGCTCGCCGGCTTCGAGTGGGAGTACGTGCCGGCGCCCGAGGCGCGCGACATCGTCACCATCGCGCCGCGCAACCGGCTGTACATCGGCGGCAAGTTCGTGGCGCCGCATTCGCGCCGCTACTTCAAGACCGTCAACCCGGCCACCGAAGAGGTGCTCGCCGAGGTCGCCGAGGCCGACCAGGTCGACGTCGGGCGTGCAGTGCGCGCGGCGTCCGAGGCCTTTCGAAGCTGGTCTCGCCTGGACCCGGCGCGCCGTGCGCGGTACATCTTCCGCATCTCGCGCATCCTGCAGGAGCGCGCCCGCGAGCTGGCCGTGCTGGAGACGCTGGACGGCGGCAAGCCGATCAGGGAATCGCGCGACGTCGACCTGCCGCTGGCCGCCGCGCACTTCTTCTACTACGCGGGCTGGGCCGACAAGCTGGAGTGGGCGTTCCCCAATCGCACACCGCGCCCACTGGGCGTCGCCGGCCAGGTAATCCCCTGGAATTTTCCGCTGCTGATGCTGGCCTGGAAGATCGCGCCCGCCCTGGCCGCGGGCAACACGGTGGTGCTGAAGCCGGCGGAGACCACGCCCCTCTCGGCGCTGCTCTTCGCAGAGATCTGCCAGCAGGCCGAGCTGCCGCCTGGGGTCGTCAACATCGTCACCGGCGCCGGCGCCACGGGCTCCTTCGTGGTCGCGCATCCGGACGTGCGCAAGGTCGCCTTCACGGGGTCGACCGAGGTCGGCAAGCTGATCCAGCGGGCGCTGGCAGGCAGCGGCAAGCGCCTGACCCTGGAGCTGGGCGGCAAGGCGGCCAACATCGTTTTCGAGGACGCGCCGCTCGACCAGGCCGTGGAGGGCATCGTCAACGGCATCTACTTCAACCAGGGGCACGTCTGCTGCGCGGGCTCGCGGCTGCTGGTGCAGGAGTCGATCCAGGAGCCGCTGCTGGAGAAGCTCAAGCTGCGCCTGGGCACTTTGCGGTTGGGCGATCCGCTGGACAAGAACACCGACGTGGGTGCCATCAACTCCCGGCAGCAGCTGGACAAGATCGCGGGCCTGGTCGAGTCCGGGCTGCGCGAAGGCGCCGAGATGTTCCAGCCCGAGTGCCGGCTGCCCGAGCGCGGCTACTGGTTCCCGCCCACGCTCTTCACCGGTGTGTCGCAGTCGCACCGCATTGCGCGCGAGGAGATCTTCGGGCCGGTGCTCTCGGTCCTGACTTTCCGCACGCCCGAGGAGGCCGTCGAGAAGGCCAACAACACGCCCTACGGCCTGTCCGCCGGGGTGTGGACCGACAAGGGTTCGCGAATCTTGTGGATGACCGAGCGCATGCGCGCGGGTGTGGTCTGGGCTAACACCTACAACCGCTTCGACCCCACCTCGCCCTTCGGCGGCTACAAGGAGTCGGGTTTCGGCCGCGAGGGCGGCCTGCACGGGCTGCTGCCCTACGTGGAGCTCAACTGATGGACGTCCGCAAGACCTACAAGATGTACGCGGGCGGCGAGTTCGTGCGCTCTGAGTCCGGACGCTCCTATGGCGTCGACGGCGTGAACGTTCCGCGCGGCTCGCGCAAGGACCTGCGCGACGCGGTGAAAGCGGCGCGGGGCGCGTTTTCCGGCTGGTCGCGGCGCACGGCGATGAACCGGGGGCAGGTGCTCTACCGGGCTGCGGAAATGCTCGACGGCCGCCGGGCGCAGTTCGTGGAGCTGCTGGGCGGCGGCCGGGCTGCGCGGCGCGAGGTCGAACGTGCCGTCGAGGTGCTGGTCTGGTACGCGGGCTGGACGGACAAGCTGGCCCAGGTGGCGGGCACGGTGAACCCGGTCGCCGGTCCCTACTTCAACTTCACGCTGCCCGAGCCGACCGGGGTGGTGGGGGTGGTGGCGCCTTCGCATCCCGCCCTGCTGGGGCTGGTCCAGCGGCTGGCGCCGGCGCTCTGCGGCGGCAATACCGTTGTGGGACTCCTGTCCGAATCGGAGCCGCTGGCCGGACTGACGCTGGCCGAGGTGCTGGCGACATCGGATGTCCCCGCGGGAGTGGTGAACCTGCTCTCGGGCCGGCGCTCCGAGCTGCTGCCCTGGCTGGCCGGGCACATGGATGTGAACGCGGTCGACGCGGCGGGATGCACCGACGACGAGCTGACCGCGGTGGAGAAGGCCGCGGCCGACAACGTGAAGCGGGTGGTACGGCTGCCCTCGCGCGACGCCATGTCGCCCTACGCCGTGACCGCGCTGATGGAGTTCAAGACCGTCTGGCATCCGATCGGCGTCTAGGACCTCCCCCCGCCGCAAGATGCTCCGCGGACCCTCGTTGGGCTCGAAGTAGAGGCGGCAGGGCACCTCCGGTCCCAGCCGCCGCGTGAAGTCATCGGCTGCTTGATTGTGTGAGGTGAAATTCATGATGCGTCTGAAGAGAAGCCTTGCCCTCGGGGCGGTGGCGATGTCGATCGCGGCGCTCGCCGGCGTACTGACGGCCTCATCCGCAAGTGCCGTGGGGCCAGGCGTGTTCGTGATCCCGGCCGGCGCAACCGCAGCCTTCACAGGCGCGACATTCGGTGCGTGCAACAGCCTGACCTGGGGGTTTCAGCTGGATCCGCCTGTCGGCGCCCAGCAGGACCAGTTCACGAAACCGGCCGGCTGCTTCAGCACGACCGCGCCGGATGTCACGATCGGCGCGTCGGCAGCTCCCAGGACGCTTCGCGTCTACCTGACGGACAACACGTGCTCGATCACCTACTACTCAGACGGGACGTCGAACCCGCCGCCGCCAACCGACCACGTGATAGTCACGCCTACGGGCGCGAACGCGTGGGAGTTGAGGTTTGCGGACGCCGGCGGTTTTTGCGAGCGGAAGTTTGTCCCTCTCACCACGTTCACGGGTTTCAACTTCAAGGTTGACCTGACGATCACGTTCCCTGTGGTCTTCCCGTCCGGTGGCGCATTCGCCGTCGGCGACCAGAGCGCTACCGGAGTCGGCGCCAACGTGTACTTCTGGGGAGCTCAATGGTCGAAGAACAACTCGCTGAGCGCCGGCGCGGCACCGCCGAGCTTCAAAGGCTTCGAGGACGGCAACGCGGCGCCCAAGTGCGGTGACACCTGGACGACCGATCCAGGCGACAGCTCCAACCCGCCGGCCGCGGTGCCGGACTTCATGGCGGTGATCGTCTCCAGCAACGTCACCAAGTCGGGCCGCCAGATCTCCGGGGACGTGAAGCACATAGTCATCGTCAAGACCAATCCCGGTTATGCGCCGGATCCCGGTCACCCCGGCACGGGCACAGAGGTCTTCCAGGTCTGCTAGCCGGTAAGGAGGGGCGGCTCCGGCCGCCCCTCTGATCTTCAGGGCGGAACCGCCAGCAGCCGGCCGTCCGAGTTGCGCCGGAGCCGCCAACCGCCTTCGTGGGCGCGCCAATGGTGATGGCCGCAGAGCAGGGCCGTGTTCTCCTTGTTGGTCGGACCGCCGTCCGCCCAGTGCTTCAGGTGGTGGCCGCTGGTCCACGCCGGCGGCCGGTCACAGCCCGGCCAGGCGCAGCCGCCATCGCGAATCACCAGCACTCGCCGCAGAGCCGGCGGCACCGTGCGCCGCGTGCGCCCGTAGTCGAGCAGCTCCCCGCCGCGGTCCACCGCGACCACGTTCACGGCGCAGTCGCAGGCGATGCGGCGGGCGGTCTCGGAGTGGATGGGCGGACCCCACTCCAGGTCCGCCGTGGGCGCCCCAGGCACCGCCTTGAGCGTTTCCTCCGTGACCACCACCGACAGGTGCGGCTTGACGCCCGCGACCTGCGGCAGCCGCCCGCCGTCCAGCTGGCGGCGTGCCAGCTCGGCCAGGGCTTCGGCCCGCCGCTGCGAGTAGCACCGGTTGTCGTCGCGCACGGGCTGGCTCATGTTGCATCGAGTGCGATGTTGAGGATCCCGCCCAGCTCGGCGTCCAGACGGCCGTCGAGATGCCAGCAGCCTTTCCAGCTCTCGCTGAGGTGTAGATAGGAGCCGTCACGCTCCTCCACCGCCTGGCGCAAGGCGCCGTCCGGGTCGACAGTGTGGCGCAGGCAGCGGGTCACATAGCCGAACTTGCCGGCGTTCAGCTCGCGGGCCGCCGGCACCAAGATGTGCTCTGCCCCGGCGACCAGCTCCGTGCCTTAGAGCGTCGGCGGTCCGGCAGATGCTGGCCGCATGGGCGAAGGTGATCTCGCCTTCGGCGAACGCTCTGCGCGTATCAGGCAGGTCGACGAGCTGCCGCGCGACCGAGACGCGGACGGTGGCCGCCGAGTGCGACAGCCGGCAGTGCGCGCGCAGCCAGGCTTTGGTGCTGCCGTGGCCGTCGGCGGCGAAGCCCCGCTCGCGGTCGAAGACCGCCAGCCTGCGCGCCGCCTCGGCCGCCAGCTTGTCCTGCAGGCGCTGCAGCTCGACGAGCTCTTCGCCGCTGACGTGAACCAGCGGCTCCGCCGCCAGAGCCCGAATTCCATCCTCCATGTCCTCCAGCGGCGAGCTTGACAGGGCCGAAAGCATGTTCGTAGTATAGCCGATTCGCCGAACGCTTGTTCGCCTAACATTGGATCGTGACGCGATATATCATCGAACGACCTAATGCCCGAGCTAGGCCGCTTCGAGGAGCCGGCGATCCTGGTCCTGACCAGCCTCGCCGAGCGCCCCCGCCACGGCTACGCCATCGTCCAGGACGTGCAGGCGGTGGCTGGGGTCAGGCTGGGCCCGGGCACGCTCTACGCAACGCTCGCGCGCCTGGAGGCGCGGGGACTGATCGAGGGCCTCCCCGCCGAGGACCGCCGGCGACCCTACAGAATCACGTCTGCCGGTCAGGCGGTGCTACGCGATCGCCTTGAGCGCATGGAGGCGGTGGCGCGGACCGGGCTGGCCCGGGTGGCCGGCACGTGATCTACCTCCTGATTGCCCTCTACCCTCGAGAGTGGCGGCAGCGATATGGCCTGGAGGTCCTCGCCCACTACCAGGGCCAGCACCTGCCGGTTCGAGACGCCTTGGATCTTGTTGCGGGCGCGCTCGACGCGCACCTTCATCCCCAGTGGCGGCCACGCGCGCCGAACGTGGCGGCTCCGCTGGCCCTGATCGCTCTGCTGACCTTGCTCCAGCTGGCTTTCTATCCGGGCCTCGCGATGCTGATCAAGCCCGGCTTCCGGCCTCTCGGTTCTGTTTTGCCGGCGGTCTTCATCGTGGTCGGCGCCGTGGTGTGGGCGGTTGTGTTCGCGGTACCCGCTCGCCGTCGATGGCCGCTCCCGGTCGCGCTCGGCTTGGGCTTGGCGTTCGATCTACTTTTTCTGAATGTGCTGGCACCGGTCGCCATGATCCCTTGGGGCCGCCTTGTAGGCCCGCTTGCGTGGGCCGTCATCCTCACCGCGGTGATCGCCTCGCCACGCCGGCGGCGCCGAGGCGGCCGGCCCTGGAAGCCCGACGACCCGGCTGCCGGCGCCCGGATGCCACGCAAGCCATACGACCCGGATCCGGAACCCCTGGAGGCGGTCGGGCAGTTCCGGCGTTAAGCCAAGCGCCGCCGATCAGCTCGCGAGCCACGGCCGCAAGATGCGATCCATGCCCTCGTTGGGCTCGAGATGGAGGAGGCGGACCCTGCAATCGACCGTTTCCAGGCTCTGAAAGCTGCCGCCATCGAGCGGCTCGGGGATGTTCAAACCGCAGAGGATTGGACCAAGACCGACGACATCATCTTTGACGCTTCGATGCTGACCGCCCGGCTGCTGGGTTACGTGGAAGGGCTGGCCATCGACCGCCCGGCCCTGGCTCGGGACCTGCTCATTCAGACCCGGCCCGTCATCGAGGCCATCGCCCGGATCTCCGAACACGCCGGCAAGGCGCTGCGACTGGAGCGCTGAGGCCCTAGTTCTGCGCGGCTCGCGCCGCCCGCGGCGTCAGTTTCGAAGCGTCGCCCAGCAGGCGATCGGTGAGCGCTCGCTCGACGAAACCGCCCCGGCGGGGATCGCAGAGCGGGCACCGAGAGCCGGCGGCATTGAGCTCACGCGGCACCGAAGCGTGGCGTAAACGATCTCGACAGATCGAATCCGATGCCGGCGGGGGCGCTGCCGCGCGCCGAGCGGCCCGCGCGGCCTCCATGAGTTCCTCCCAGGCGTGCAAGTGCTCCAAGTCTCCTCTCTCCTTGGGATTTCGACGCAGAAAGCGCCAATTTCCTGCGAAAGACAGATAAGACCTTGGAATTTCCAACCATACAGCCGCCGCGCCTCCGGATAGACAGCCCGGGAATAGCATCCCTCGTGTGAGCCAGCCGACCGTGGGGGACGAGGAGCACCCCGCGGTCGAAGCGGACCGAGAGCGCGCCTACGGAATCGGACGCCTCATGGCGTTCAGCGACGGGGTGTTCGCGATCGCCATCACACTCTTGGTCTTGAACGTGCCGGTGCCTGACATCGCGCGGCCCGAGACCGCCTCGCGGCTGCCGGCCGCGTTGGGCGACACCGGCCCGCGCTTGGTGACGTTCGCACTCAGCTTCTTCCTGGTGGGCTTCTACTGGATCCGCCACCACGAACTCTTCAAGGAGCTGCTGGAGGCCGACGTCTGGCTCCTGTGGCTGAACCTGGTGGTCCTCTTCTTCGTCTGCCTGCTTCCCTTTTCCGCGGGCGTCGTAGGCCGCTATTTCTCGACCGTCGTCGCCGCCGAGATGTACGCCGTCAACCTGGCCGCGATCGCGCTGTCATTCGCGACGCTCAACATCTACGTCAGCCGCGGGCGGCTGGTACGCCATCCGGCGGGAACCATCCGGGAACTCTTCAGCCGGGGCTTCCTCTGGCCGCTGGTCGTGGTCGGCCTCGTAATGGTGCTGGCGCCCCTACGCCTGACCATTGCCTATGTCCTGGGCGCCACCTTGATGGCCGCCGTAAGCGTCTATACGGCAGTTCCCCAGGCCGTGCGCTCCGCCCCGCGCGCGGGCGCCGGCACAGGACTCCTGCGTTTCGACCGCATCGCCGGGCGGATGACACTGCACGCCGACGCCGGTTCGTCCGAGCTGTTCAGGGCGCGCTTTGTGGGACCGGAGCCGATGGTCACGGTGGCCGGCAACCGCGTCAGCATCGAGGACGCCAGCGTGGGCTGGCGCAAGTGGCGCCCACATTCAGCCGATGTCGCGCTCAACACCTCGATTCCCTGGCGGTTGGAGGTCCGCTCCGGGGTCGCCAATTTCACCGCTGACCTGCGCGGCCTCCGGTTGAGCGCGGTGAGCCTCGCGGGCGGCAGCTACCGCCTTGACCTCCGCTTACCCCACCCCTCGGGCACGGTGCCCGTACAACTTCGCGACGGCTCCGTGAAGGTCTCGATCCGGCGTCCGGCGAGCGTGCCTCTGCGAGCGAACTTCCGTGACGGCGCTGCCCGGGTGCAGTTTGACGGTCGGCGACACGGCTGGCGCCAGGCGCCGATCGAGTCTCCCGGATACGACCAAGCGGCCGACCGCTACGAGGTCGACTTTGGGGGCGGCGTGACCGAGCTCACGATCAGGCCCGATAAGGGTCAGCTGAGGCGGTAGCGCTCCACAGCCGCCGGGTCCCACTCCAAACCGATCCCCGGCCGCTCGGGCGCGGTCACGAAGCCGTCGATCACCTGCAGCGGCTCGGCCATCACCGCCGAGGCCAGGTCCAGCCACTCCAGGTAGTGGACCGTGGGCGATGCGCTCAGGAGGTGCGCGGTCGTTTCCACATGGATGTGGCCGGAGCAGCGCACGCCCGCCGCGCCCGCGAGGGCCGCGGCGGCAACCCAGCCGCTCACCCCGCCGATCACCTGGGGGTCGGGCATCACCAGGTCGCACGCCCGCAGCCGCAGGGCGACCTCCATCTCCTGTACCGATCTGAAGTTCTCCCCGATCTGGATCGGCGTGTTCACGGCCGAGGTGATCGCGGCCGCGCCCTCGAAATCGTCACAGCGAACCGGCTCCTCGATCCAGGCCACCCCCTCGCCGTCCAGCGCCCGGCACCGGCGGAGGGCTTCGGCGACGTCCAGCGACTGGTTGTAGTCGACCATCAGCTCGACGCCGTCGGGGAGCACGTCTCGAGCGGCCCGGACCACGGCCACGTCTTGGCCGAGCGAAGGCCAGCCGACTTTGATCTTGACCGCTCGGAAGCCCTTTTCCATGGAACGGGGCAGCCTTTCGGCGACCTGCTCGGCCGTCAGCATGCCCAGGGAGTCGTAGGCGGGCAGCAGCTGGGGTCGGGAGCCCAGCAGCGAAGCCAGCGGACGACCGGCGGCTGCGGCGAGCGCGTCCCAGGCCGCGATGTCCAGCGCCGAGACGGCCATTCCGGCCAGCCCCACCGCTCCGCCAAGGAGCACGAAGCGCGCCCGCAGGGATCTCTGCAGCTCGCTGGGGACCAGCGGCTGCCCGATCAGCGGCTCGGCCAGGCCGGCCACCAGGTCGGCGAGCGGGCGCAGGACCAGGGTCTGGTAGGCGAAGACGTAGGAGCGTCCGGTGACGCCCTCCTCGGTCATGACGTCGATGAGCAGCAGGGGCGCCACCGGCATCACGCCGGAGGCGGTGGTGAGGGGAGTCGAGAGCGGAACCGAGACCGGCGTCGCCCGCACCGAGCGGAGCGTCAGGCGGGTGTGGGTGAGGCTCTCAGTCGCGATAGCGGTAGACGATCCGGCCCCGGCTCAGGTCGTAGGGCGACAGCTCGACGCGGATGCGGTCGCCGGGCGTGATCCGGATGAAGTAGCGCCGCATGCGTCCCGCCGCGTAGGCGATCAGCTTGTGGTTGTTCTCCAGCTCGACCTCGAACATGGCGTTGGGCAGCGCCTGGGAGACGACCGCGTCCATGACGACGGCCTGCTCCTTCTGCTGCTCGGGCGCCGGGTTCTTGCGCTGACGCGGCTGCCGGGGGCCGCGCCGGGGCGTGCTCGATCGTGCCAAACCGCCCCCAGTCTAGCCGAGCCTTCGTTCGGCCTCCGCGACCAGCTCGGGCGGCATGCGACCCGCGGCGGCGAAGCGGCGCAGCGCCTCCACCCAGCGAGGCTCCTCCTCGACCGCGCTGCGCAGCAGGGGCAGCGCCTCCTCCCACTCCCCCGCGCGGGCGTGCATCATGCCGGCCGAGATCCGCACCTGCGCCTCCTCGGGCGCCAGCCGCAGAGCCTCCAGCGTGCGCTCCCGGAAGGCGGGATCCTGGGGGAGGACCCGCAGGGCCAGGTAGGCCCGCTTCAGCCGGACCAGGCGCGCCAGCTCCTCGACGGGGTCGTCGTGGTCCTCGACCCGCAGGTCCATGAGGCGGTCTTCCCAGAAGCGGCCGGTCGGGCGGCCGGTGACCAGGACCAGCGCGGCCGACTGCCGCCCGCGGACGTCGCCGCCCTCGCCCTCGGCCGCCCTGAGAGCTTCGATCAGGCGCTCCGCCAGCGGGCGGCCGGCGGCGTTCTCATAGGCCGCCGCCATGGCGTCCCACACCGTCTCCCGCTCCATCAGGTTGGCCTGGCAGCTGTAGCCGTCGCCGGTGTGGTGGCCGGCGGCGGCCGTGGCGCGGGGACCGGTGTAGGCGGCCACCCGGCCGGCCGCGTCAACCATCGCGCACTGCCGGCCCTCGGGCTCCGTATCGCCGGCCAGCACCGCCGCCAGCGCCTGCTCGGCGCTCAGTCCCCCGCGCATCAGGTCCAGGCCCAGCGGCCCGAAGGCGATGTTGACCACCGACTGGGTCGCCACCGCGCCCACGCCGGCCTGCGGCCAGGGCACCACCGGCCCGACGTGGAAATACATCGACTGCACGGCCACGCCGAGCTCACCGGTCTCGGGATCACGAGCGACGATCGAATAGGTCACGCGGTCAGTTGGGAGAGAAGCCCGCGGGCGGCACGGCCTGGAGGTGGCCGAGCCGCTGGATGCGCTCGATCTCCGCTTCCAGCAATGCTTCCGCCAGCGCCGGGTCGCCGCTCTCCAGCAGCGCCTGCCGCTTGGCCGGCTCGGCCTGGAGGACGGCGCCCGCCAGCCAGACCGCGCGACGGGGGGCCGCATCGCTTGCGATGGGGACGGCCAATGCCGTCGAGAGCTGGGGCGCCACCGTCAGGCCGTGCAGCTGCAGGTACTCGTCCAGGAGCGCCAGCAAGCGCGGGCTCGCGTCCGGCGGGGGGTCCGGCAGGTCCTCGAGCTCGCCCCTGAGATAGGGTGCCGGCTCGGCGGTCGAGCGGAGCCGGAAACGATGCTGGCCCCGCGTCATGATGTTGTAGCGGCCGTCGGGCAGCTCCTCCACCTCCTCGATCGCCGCCAGCGTGCCCACGTCGTGCACCTGCGGCACCGAGCCGACCTCGCGGCCCTCGCGGATCAGCACCACACCGAAGTCCCGCCGCTCCCTGACCAGCTGCCGGTACCGCTCCTCGAAGATGTGCAGCGGCAGGGCCGCGCCCGGGAAGAGCACCGTGTGCAGCGGGAAGAGCGGGATCACCGCCGCGGCGAGGTCGCCCTCCACTTGTCGATCCAGCTGCCGGTGACCGCCGAGTCCTCAGAACCCGCGCCCAGCTCGCGGACCGCGTTCTCCACCCGGGTGGTGAAAGCGCGCGAGCTCTCGCCGCGGCGTGCCTCCAGCGGGCGGCCGATGCGGATCTTGACCGGCCCCGGCAGCGGATAGCGCTGACCTTTGGGCATCACCCGGTGCGACCCTCGCACGTGCATCGGGATCACTGGCGCGCGCGTTTCCGTGGCGAGAAATCCCACGCCGGGCTTGAACTCGCCGATGCGGCCGTCGGTGGAGCGAGTTCCTTCTGGGTACAGCAGCAGGTTCCATCCGGATTTCAGGAGCTGGTGCGAGCTGCTGAGCACGGCCTGTGGCCCGCCGGTGCGCGAGAACGGGAAGGTGTTGAGGAAGAGCGCCACCACCCGGCCCAGCAGCGGCCGCCGGTACCAGTAGTCGGCGGCGGCGGCGACAACCGTCTTCTCGCGCGTGCGCTGGGACAGCGCGTGCAGCAGCAGCGGGGTGTCGGCGTGGCTGTTGTGGTTGGCCGCCAGGATGGCCGGACGGTCGAGCTCCTCGACCCACTCCGAGCCCTCGACCTCCGGATGTGTCATGGCTTCGGTGAACGGCATCATCAGCCCGCGCTGGACCAGGAAGCGCAGCGAGCGCACGGGCTCCATGCGGGCCCAACCCAGGTTGGAAGGCCGGTCGGGGATCGCCGGCGAGGCTTCTGGCCAGCTGCGCGGCCGCGGCCGCGACCAGCGGAAGCCGCGCCGCATGACGCGGACGTCGTCGTTCAATGACGCAGCCGCGTCCAGCAGTTGGGAAAGTCCGTAGCGGCCCGAGTACCAGGCGCTCATCGGACGTCCGCAAGCATCAGCGGCGGCGTGCGCAGATGCGTGACCGACGGCCACTTGCCGACGGTCTGCTCCGCGATCTCGAAGGCATCCTCCAGGGTCGAGGCTGCTTTGAATCCCAGGCGGTGCACGACCTCGCGCTCGCCGCCGACCACTATCACCTCGCCCACGTACTCCAGCGCGTAGGCCGCCCAGTACCAGGCATAGAAGGGGTGCACGCCGTGGTAGGCATGGCTCTTGCGATACAGCTGCCGGTACCAAGGATCCTCGGCAAAGCGCGACTCGTAGCGCTCCTCGATCTGGGCCGGATCGGTGGTGTCGGCCAGCACCTCGTCGTAGAAGTCGATATAGCTCGGGTGCTGCACGGCGTCGAACTCGTAGCGGCAGGGGTGGGTCATGATCACGACGCCGCCTTCGCGCACCACCGGCTTCCCGCGATAGAGGTTGAACAGGTACCCGAGGCCGAGGCAGACGACCAGGACCGGGTTCAAGGCGGCGTTCACGTTGTAAGGCCCGAGGTAGGGCAGGCCCATGGTCACCACATCGGTCTGGCCGTCGACCTCGACCGTCATCTGCCTGCGCACCGCGTCCAGCGTCTTCTCGTGCACGGCGTCGACCTGCCCCGCGTTCACGCCGGTCAACCCGTAAGGCGCGCGCATGGAGTGGAAGATCGTGCGCTTGAACGACGGCGGCGCGTAGTCGGTGAACTGCTTCATGGCCAGGAACTGCATTTGGTCCGAGGTCGTCCAATCCGTCTCGCGCTTCTGCAGGAAGTTGGCGATGGCCGGAAAGGCGTGGTTGTTGACGCTGGTCTCGATGTGGAAGACGCGCACGGCGTCCTCGATCAGCTGTCCCTGGCGGATGCAGGAATGGTGCAGCGCGGAGTCGGGCGGATGCATGTATGACCGTGAGGCGAGCAGCGTCTTCACGTTGTGGTGCGGGCGCACGCTGCGGTAGCTGCCGAGGCCCGTGGCCATCGACTTGTGCCCGCCGTCCATGGGCACCAGCGTGAGGTTGACGTAGATCACGAGATCCGATTCGGCCGCGCGCCGGCTGAGCGTGACCTCCTCGCCCTGGTTGGTCTTGCCTATGAGCACGTTGCCTTCGGCGTCCTCGCCGTCGTGGTTGTACAGGCGGTCGGGCCAGAACGTGCTGAAGACCCGGTCGCCCACGATGTGGCGGATCTCGTCCGCGGTCATGCGCCGGTGCAGCGAGTTGGCCGCGATGATGTGCACGTCCTCCACGCCCGCGTCGGCGCACATCTCGAGGACCTCTTCGATGACCAGCTGGCGCACGTCCGGCGCCGCCATCGGCGGCAGCGGCAGCGAGAGATCGTCGAAGGCGATGGTCAGCTTCATGTTGGGCCGCAGCAGCGCCTTCAGGGGGTCGTCCTCGAGCGGCTTGGTCAGCGCGCGCCGGATGGCGCGCTCGGGATGCGCGATGGGGTCGATGGGATCGGGCGGGTAGAGGATGCGCGCGCCCAGCGGCAGTGACTCGACGCGGAAGCCCTCGCCGTAGTGGAAGAGCGTCGGCGGCGTGTTGCGATCGACCTCGACGACGGCCCCGGGGCGGCTCACAAGGAGCGGCCCTCAATGCCGGATTTTTCGAAAAACGCGCCCGCCCGGAGATTTCCGGACCTCGGGTTTTTCGAAAAATCAGTAATCCTCGACGCCCTCACAGCCGCAATCCTCGCAAATCGAAGGCCACCTTCACGGCATTCAAAGCGCCGGCGCGCATCGCGTACTCGATGGCCTCACGGTATTCGCCGAGCGCGAACAAGGGGCCGGTCAGGCGGTCCAGGCGGGCCTCCGGAGCGGCCTCCAGCGCCAGCTCGAAGGTGCTCCGGCCGCTCGCCTCCATCCCGTACGCATAGGCGCCCATCACCGTCAGCTCGCGCTGCCAGATGGGCGCCCAGTCGACGCGCTCGGCGCCCGGCATGCCGACCGCCACCAGCTTGCCGCCGGCGCGCGTGACCCGGACCGCGTCGTTCAGCGAATCGGCGCGGCCCACGCACTCGAAGGTGACGTCGGCGCCCCCCAGCAGCAGCGGCCGGTCGAGGCTGTCGAGACGGCGCGCGCCGGTCGCGAAGCGCACGCGCTGGTACACCTCGTCGGGCGGCACCACCTGGTCGGCGCCCAGCGCGCGCGCGAGCTCGCGCTGGTGGCCGTGCTTGGCGACCACGATCAGCCGCCGCGGCGGCGTGAACTGGCGGATGGCGGCGATCGTGAGCAGGCCGATGGTGCCGGCGCCGAACACCAGCACCACGTCCTCCGGCGCGGCGGCTGCCCGCAGCGCGGCGTGCACGCAGCAGGCGAAGGGCTCGACGAGCACCGCTGCTTCGTCTGGCAGTGATTCGGGCACCTCGTGCAGCTGCGAAGAGTGCGCGACGACGACCTCCCCCCAGCCGCCGCCGGTGCTCTGGCAGTAGCCGGTCTGCAGTCCGACCTCGATCGGTCCCTCGGTGAGGTTCTGGCAGAGGCCGGGCCGGCCCTCGGCGCAGCGCGGGCAAAGCGGCTCGACGCCGCGCACTCGGCAGCCCAGGGCCGGCTCGACCACGACGCGGGACCCATCGGCGTCCGCCACCATCTCGTGGCCCGGGATGAACGGGTAGCTGGTCAGCGCGTCCAGGTAGTAGGAGGCGTGGCCGCCGATCGCGCTCAGGTCGGAGCCGCAGATGCCGGAGACACGCGGAAACACCCGCACCCATTCCGGGCCCGGCAGTGCCGGCTCCTCGACGTCGTCCAGGAAGAGCGGCGCGAAGGGGCTGGTAGCCACCTCTGGGCGGCCGCCGGCGGCCTTGACCAGCGCGTAGCGCGGAACCGAGCGCGCGAACTGCAAGGCCAACATCAGCGGCTCCCGCTGTACTCGCGGTACTCGGCCGAGCGCGGGTCGGGCATGGGCAGGTGCCAGTTCCCGGGCGCCATCAGCCAGCGCTCGATGCGCCAGCCCCTCTGCCCGGCCAGCTGCGAGAGCCTGGGGTCGGGGTTGACGGCGACGGGGGTGCCCACCATCTCCAGCATGGGCAGGTCGGAGAGCGAGTCGGCGTAGGCGAAGCTCTCGGCCAGGTCGACGCCGTGCTCGAGCGCGTACTCCTCGAGCAGGGTCCCGCGCGCCTCGCCGGCGGGCGGTGGCTGCTCCAGGTCGCCGGTCAGCCGCCCATCGCGCACCAGCAGGTGGGCGCTGTCGACCTCGACCTCCAGCAGCTCGGCCAGCGGCTCCACCACCAGGTCGAGCGCGCCGGTCAGGAGAAGAACCCGGTGGCCCGCGCGCTTGTGCTCCCGAATCCGGCGCATGCCCTCCGGATAGATGCGGCGGAGCGTCACCTCGTTGAGCGCTTCCCGGCCCAGCCGGCGCATCTCCTCGGGATCCAGCCCGTCGTATTCCCGGTAGAAGCTGCGCTGAAAGTCCGCCCGCGAGCGCCGCTCCAGGTAGAGCCAGAGCGGCGCCTTGCCGGCCATGGCGGCCAGGAAGCCCGGCCAGTCCTCCAGCGGCTGCGCCTTGAGGCGCATCCAGAAGTAGTACTCGACGACGTTGGTCTCCACCAGCGTGCCGTCCACGTCGAAGACGGCCAGCACGTCGCTCCGGCCGGTGCGCCGGCGCAGCGCGTTGAGGACGCTGTTGCCCTCGGTCTTGGGCGCCGTGCTTCCACTGGGGCCGGCGCCCTTGCGTGGCCCGGTGTCCGCGCGCGCCATGCGCACGACGGTGGGCATGTGCACGTCCTGGAAGTACCTGGTCCAGTCGAAGAGTGCGGGGTCGAATGGAAACACCTTCTGCTCGGCCGCCGGAGTCTGCTGCCAGAGCGCGTACGTGTTGCGGGTGTCGAAGACGGCGTCGACCGAGGTGTAGATCCCGTACAGCTCGAGCAGGTTCAAGCCGCGCTCCAGGCGCGCGCGCTCCTCGTTGAGATCGTCCGACAGCTTGGACACCGCCGCTCCCACGGGCGCCCGCTCGACCAGCCATTGCGCGGCCTCGACGGCCTTCATGCCCACCTTGACGCGCGTCATCAGCTCGCCCCGGGTCGGGAAGGTCCAGGTCGGCGAGCCGATGGCCTGGCCGTAGCGGTCGCGCAGCGGATGCCGGCCGAAGAACTCACGCGCCTCGTCGTAGATGCGGCGCACGCGGAGCGGGTTGCGGCTCCCGGACGCCACCTGGTAGACGCGGTGCTCGCCGGCCGGCGGCGGCGACGCCGCGATCGCCAGCACCGCGTTGACGACGTAGTCGAGCGGGATGATGTCGAGCAGCCCGTCGGGCAGTCCTGAGAAGTCCTGGAGGACGCCGCGGCCGTAGGCCAGGATGATCGGCTCGGCCATCCGGAAGCCCTCCAGCCAGCCCCGGAACGGCTCCTTGACCGCCGATTCCACGATCGCCGGCCGCGCGATGGAGAGCGGTATCTCGCCGTGCAGCTCGACCACCGCGTACTCGGCCATGGCCTTGGTGAAGCCGTAGATGTCGCTGAAGCCCATGGCCCGTGCGTGGGCCCGGCCGCGCTCCACCAGGCGGTCCTTCACCCAGCGGTCGCGCAGTCGCTCGACCGTGCGCGCCATGGTGGGCACGCCCGCGGTGCCGACGCGGGAGCGCGCCTCGCCGCGCAGCTTGTTGAGGACCTCAGGGCGCCGGGACTCCTCCTCGACGACCGGCCGCAGGTTGGCCAGCACCTCCGCCTCGTGTCGCCAGTTGAGGCCGGGATCGAGTGGGAGCGTCTCCTTGACGAGCCCTCGCAGCATGCCGCCCACGTAGGCGGTGCTGACGTGGACCAGGTGCGGCCGGGCGCCGGTGGCGCGCAGCGTCTCCACCAGGCGGGCCGCGCCCAGGAGGTTGGTCTGGGCGGAGAGATCGGCGGGGTTGTCGAACTCGACCGCAGCCGCCGACGCGATCACGATGTCGGACCCCTTGAGCTGGGCGCGACCCTCCTCGGTCAGCCCCAGCCCCTCGCGCCCGAGGTCGATCTCGACCACGTGGAGCTTCTCGGCCGCGAGCTTCTGGAAGGCCTCCTCACCGATCTCTGACTTGAGCGTCTTGAAGCAGGGGCTGGCCAGCACCTCGCGCTCCAGGCGCTCGCGCGCCGGGCGTCGCGCGCTGGAGCGGATGGCCACGTTGATGCGGCCGACCTCGGGCAGCGAGCGGAGCAGCTTCTCGACCAGCGACTTGCCCAGGTAGCCGGTGGTGCCCGTGATCAGGACGGTTTTGCCGGCGAAGGCCTCGCGGATCAACCGAAAGATTGTCCCCCACCCCTAACCCTCCCCGCCGAGAGGGGGTCGCTAGCTAACCGGCTCGGCGGAGAGGCGGCGGCTGGCTCGGCGGCTCGGCGATCGGGGGCATCTCGCCCCAGGACTCCACGATCCCGTCCTCCAGCCACCGGTACTCGCCTTCCAGCATCCGCTGTGCGGTCCTGTAGTTGCGGTCATCCTCGTTGTGCCAGAGCGCGTCGAAGAGGGTTTCGATCCGCCGCCGGGACTGCCGGCAGAAGAGGTCCGCCAGCTCGTAGGCGTTGTCGGAGCGGTCGTCCTCGACCAGCATCCGCGCGTAGACGCAGGTAGCGCTGATCGCGTAGAGCTCGGCGCCGATGTCGACCAAGCGGCCCAGGAACGCCTGCTTGAACTCCAGCTTGGGGCCATACCGCGACATGCCGTAGAAGATCGAGCGCGCCAGCTTGCGCGCGTTGCGCTCGGCATAGCGCAGGTGCGGCGACAGCTTTCCGAACCCGCGATAGGTGGTGGGTACCCGCCCCTTGCCCACGGCCAGGCTGGGCAGCCAGCGGGCGTAGAAGCCGGCGGCGCCGGCGGCGGCGCGCGTCTTCTTCTTGAGATCGCTCTTGGGATCGATGAGATCCGCCCCGACCTCGAGGTGGCGGTCGACGGCCTCACGCGCGATGAACAGCCGCATGATCTCGGTCGATCCCTCGAAGATGCGGCTGACCCGGAGGTCGCGCATGATCTGCTCGGTCGGAATCGGCTGCTCGCCGCGCGCTTTGAGCGACTCGGCGGTCTCGTAGCCGCGGCCGCCCCGGACCTGCATGGTCTGGTCGGCCGTGCGCCACACCGTCTCGGTCACCCAGAGCTTGGCCAGGGCGGCCTCCAGCCGGATGTCGTTGCGCTCCTGGTCGGCCAGCGCGCCCGACAGCTCGACCACCGCCTCCATGCCGAACGTCGAGGCCGTGATGTCGGCGAGCAGCTGAGCGATGGCGTCGTGCTTGCCGATGGGGCGGCCCCACTGCTCGCGCTCGTTGGCCCAGTTGCGAACGATGCGCAGGCAGGCCTTGGCCGCGGTGAGGTTGGTGGCGGGCAGGCTCAGCCGGCCGGTGTTGAGCGTGACCAGGGCGATCTTGAGGCCGTCGCCCTCCTTGCCGATCAGGTTATCCTTCGGCACCCGGACGTCCTTGAACTCGAGGACCGCGTTCTCGATGCCCCTCAGGCCCATGAAGGAGTTGCGGCGAAGGACCTTGTAGCCCTTCATGTGGCTCTCCACCACGAAGGCGCTGATGCCGCCCTTATGGCCCTCGCTCTCCGGGACCACCGCCATCACGATCAGCAGGCGGGCGATGGTGCCGTTGGTGGTCCAGAGCTTGGTGCCGTTCAGGATGTAAGCACTGCCGTCCTCGGTGGGCACGGCGGTGGCGTGCATGCGGGCGGGGTCCGAACCGACGTCGGGCTCGGTGAGGGCGAACGCCGAAACCTCGCCGGCCGCCAGGCGGGGCAGGAAGCGGTGCTTCTGCTCGTCGGTCCCGAAGAGCTTGATCGGCTTGGGGACACCGATCGACTGGTGCGCGCTCAGCAGGGCGCCCAACGAGGCGTGGGCGGAGTTGGCCAGCTGCAGGGCCCGGTTGTAGTAGACCTGGCTGAGGCCGACGCCTCCGTACTCCTCGGCGATGTTCATGCCGAAGGCGCCGAGCTTGGCCAGGCCCTCGATCACCTGGTCGGGGATCTTGGAGTCGCGCTCGATCTGGAGCGGGTCGACCGAGTCCAGGAAGTCCGCCAGCCGGCCCAGGAACGCCTCGCCCTTCTCCACCTCGTCCGGGCGCGGCCGCGGGTAGGGATGGATCAGGTCGAGGCGGAGCCTGCCCATGAAGAGCTCCTTGCCGAAGCTGGGCTGGGTCCACTCGCGCTGCCGGGCGCTCTCGGCTACCTGCCGAGATTTTTCCGCAGAATGCTCACTCATCGGTTGGGGATAAGGTGACAGTTACCTTATCAAAATAGGGCCCTTTCGGCTACCTACGAATTCAGGCCTGCTCCCACCGCGACTGCGGCCGAGGCCGCCGAGGCCGTCCAGCCGAGGTCGTTGCGCACGCTGACCAGGAACCAGTACGAATGTCCCGGCTGGGCGCTGAAGACGGCGCCGCCCTCCCCCACTCCCGCCTGCCAGGCCCGGCCCATGCGCTGGTCTTCGACGACCTGGACGTCGTAAACGCCGCCGCTCACGCCGTTCCAGGCCACCGCGAACTGGCCGCCGTCCATCGCGTTGACGCTGACCCGGGCGACCGGCAGCGCCACCTCGGCGTAGCGCGGCGCTCCGCCCAGCCAGAGGTTGCCCACGTCGTGCGGCCAGGGATCGGTGCGATCGCCCGACCAGCCATACGGGTCGACGGGGATGAAGCCGTTGGTCAGGTAAGCGCCGAAGTGCAGGTGCTCGCCGGTGCTGGCGCCGGTGTTGCCCGAGATGCCGATGACCTGGCCCCGGCGCACCTGCTGGCCGTCGCCGACCAGGATCTTGCTCAGGTGGGCGTAGCGGGTGGTGATGCCGTTGCCGTGGTCGATGCGCACCTCCTGGCCGTAGCCGCAGGTGGCGCAGCCGGGCCGGTTCCAGTCGGCGTAGACCACACGGCCGTCCGCCGCGGCGAGCACGTTCTCGTAGTACAGGCCGTAGTCGAGGCCGTCGTGGCCGTCGTAGAAGAGCCACGCCTGCGTGGGCGGGCCGGTCTCGTCGAAGCCGCCGGCCAGCTTGACCAGGCCGTCATAGCGGCAGACCAGGCCGTCGGGCACGTAGTTGGGCGAGCAGTGGTCGAAGATCGAAGTCACGTAGTGGGGGCCCAGGAAGGGGAGCGTGAGGAAGGCGTCGCTGGCGGCCTGGCGGGCGGGGCTGGTGGCTTCCTCGAGGGGGCCGCTGGGGATCTGAGAGGGGTACTCCCAGCGCTGGTAGGGCTTCTCGGGAGGGCCGCCGGGCATCTTGGGCTCGGCCGCAGAAGCCGGCAGGACCGAGGCCAGCGCGCCCACGGCGGAGATCGCCAGCACGAGCAGCAGCCGGTACCGCGCAGCCATCGCGCGGATGATTGAACGCGGCTAACCGAGATGGAGTTCCTCTGCCGCTGTTAGGAAATGAAAAAGATCCCCCCTCCTTCGCCTCCCCCCGAGCGCGGGGGGAGGATAAAGGGGGGCTATTTCGACGGCGAGGGCGAGGGGGCGGCGATCACCTCGCCGGTGATGTTGGGGTTGACGGCGGCCACCACCCGGCGCACGGAGTCGTAGTCGGAGTCCTTGGTCGGCTCCATGGAAGCGATCGAGTAGAGGTCGTTGATGGCCTTTTTCATGCTGGGGTCGGCGCCCAGCTTGATCAGCGCCTGCTTGACCTTGTTCTTCTGGGTCGGGTTCAGGCCGTGGCGCACGATCTGGGGATCCCCGGGGATCTCCTGGGGCGCGATGAAGACCACCTTGGTCTTGCTGAGGATGTCGGGCGCCGTCTTGAGCGCGCCCGTGCGCGCATCCCCGAACATGGCCCCGCAGTCGGCGGTGCCGTTGTAGACGGCCAGCGCGATCGCGCTCTGGCTGGAGATCGACACCGACTTGGCGAGGTCCTTGTCGGGATCGACGTGGTTCTGCTTCATGTAGTAGCGCGGCCAGAGGTTGGAGGAGGTCGAGATGCTGTCGCCGAAGGCGAACTTCTTGCCCTTCAGCGCCGACCAGTCGCCACCGTCCTTGAGCTCGCCGACGCCCGAGTTGGTGTTGCAGACAATGATCGAGGGATAGGTGGGCTTCGGCGTGCAGCCCGCGGGCGGCGGCGAGGCGGTGTAGGTCGGCGAGCAGCGCGCCGAGGCGGTGACGACGTCGGCGCCGCTCTTCTGGTGGGCGGCCACGTAGGCCAACGCGCCCACCCAGGCGATGTCGATGTTGTTGGAGGTGATCCCCTCGACCACCGCCGCGTAGCTGGTGGGCACCTGGGCGGTCACGGGCACGCCGACCTCGCGCCCAATGTAGTCGGCGATGGGCTGGGCGGTGGTGAGGATCGCCTGGGCCTGGTTGGAGGGCACCAGCGCCATCACCAGGCTGCTCTTGGCCGGCTCCGGTGTCGCCGCCGGCGGGTTGCTGCCGGCTCCCCCGCAGGCCACCACCAGAAGCACCCCCAGCCACAGCACGCCTCCCCGGCGCCGCATGCTCAGATTATCCGCCGCCGGATCGTGGCTGACGAATAGTCGATGGCCATGGTCATCAGAACGACCACGATGATCACCATCGCCTCCTGCGGGTACTGGAACTGCTCGATGTACTGCAGGAAGAGAAATCCCACACCACCACCACCGACGATGCCGACGATGGTCGCGGAGTGGACGTTCACCTCGAACGTGTAGAGCAGGTGGGCGATCATGTAGGGCAACACCTGCGGCCCTACGCCGTGCACGAGCACCTGCACGGGGTTGGCGCCGGTCGCCGTCAGCGCCTCGACCTGGCCCCAGTCGATGGCTTCGATCGCCTCGCTGAAGAGCTTGGACATCAGGCCGAGGCTGAAAAGACTGATCGCCAGGACGCCGGGAAACGCACCCAGCCCGATCGAGGTGACGAAGAGGATGCCCCAGAAGAGCGTGGGCACGGCGCGAATCACGCTCATCAGGGTCCGGACCAAGAAGTAGATGACCGTGCCCAGCGGATTGCGACGCATCAGGTTGCCGGCCGCGACGAAGCTAAGGGGGATGGCCACCACGGCACCCAGCGTCGTGCCCAGCACGGCTTCGGCCAGGGTTTCGAGTACGAAGTGAGGGATCAGTCCCACGTGCAAGTTCAGCGGACCGAACTCGTAGAACGGCGAGGCCGGCGTCGGCTGCACCAGTGAGAAGTCGGGATGTGTGAAGCCCGACAGGATCCGGAGCATGTTGGGCGACTTGGTGATCAGGTCGCCGAAGCTGAACTCGGTGCTCCGATAGGTGGCCGCCGCCAGGGCCAGGAAGAGCAGCCCAATGAGCAGGTTGCGGGCTCTCTCGACCCAGGCCTGGCGCGCCGTCTCGGCCATCAGCCGGTCCAGATCGCTACTCACCGCTACTCACGGCCCAGGCGTCCGTAGATGGCGCGGTAGGCGCCCTCGTCGAGGTTTTGCGGCGACCCGTCGTAGACGACCTGGCCGCGGCGCATGGCCACGATCCGGTCGGCGTAGCGCTTGGCCAGCTCGAAGTGGTGGATCGAGCAGAGCAGCGTGATGCCGTCCGAGCGGTTGATGTCGCGCAGGTAGTCGAGAACCACCACCGCGGTCTCGGGGTCGAGGCTGGCGATGGGCTCGTCGGCCAGCATGATCTCGGGCTCCTGCGCCAGGGCGCGGGCGATGGCCACGCGCTGCTGCTGGCCGCCAGACAGGTTGTCGGCCCGCACACCCGCCTTCTCGGCGATCTCCAGCCGGTTCAGGCTGTTCCAGGCCAGGCGCCGGTCCGCGGCCGAGAAGGAGGGCACCAGGGTGCGCCAGCCCTCCTGGTATCCGAGCCGGCCGGTGAGCACGTTCTTGAGCACCGTGGAACGGCGCACCAGGTTGAACTGCTGGAAGATCATGCCCATCCGCCGCCGGGCCCGGCGCAGGTCGGCACCGCGCAGGCGCGTGAGGTCGACCCCGTCCAGCAGGACGCGGCCCGAGGTGGGGTCCAGCAGCCGGTTGACGCAGCGCAGGAGCGTCGACTTCCCCGAGCCCGAGGGGCCGATCACGCAGAGGAACTCACCCTTGGGCACGTCCAGCGTGACCTGGTCGAGCGCGCGAGTTCCGCCCCGGAAGACCTTGCTCAGGCCCTCGACGCGGATGAGAGGGAGGGGCAAGCCCCTCCCCTAAGTGGAGGCGGAGGGAGTCGGCGCCGGCGTCGGCGTCGCGGTGAGCAGGCCGGGGTTGACGGCCTTCACGATCGAGCGGATCTCGTTGTAGTCGGCGTCGCTGGCGGGCACCGTCTTCTCGATCGTGAAGAGCGCCTTCAGGTACTGCGCCATGGAGGGGTCGGTGCCCAGCTTGATCATGGCGTCGTAGACCTTCTTCTTCTGCGCCGAATTCATCTGGTGGCGCACGATCTGCGGGTCACCGGGGATCAGGTGCGGCGTGGTGAAGATGATCTGCGTCTTGTCCATGATCCCGGGGCAGGCGGTGTCTGCGCCCGCGTTGGTGCGCGCATCGTCGTAGATGGCGCCGGCGTCGACGGTGCCATTGCACACTGCGGTCGCGATGGCGGTCTGGTTGGAGATGTTGACCGCGCGCGTGATGTCCTTGTCGGGGTCGACGCCGTTCTGCTTCATCCAGTACTTCGGGTACAGGTTGCTGGACGCCGAGACGGGGTCGCCGAAGGCGAAGCTGTGGCCCTTCAGGTCCTTGATGCTGTTGATGCCCGATCCCTTGCGGGCGATGATGAAGGCGTTGTAGCCGGCGACGCCCTTGCGCACCGACTTGGTCATCGGCTCGGCGCCGTTCTTGTCGTGCCCGATCACGTAGTCGAGCGGGCCTACCCAGGCGATGTCGACGTTGCCTGAGGTCATGCCCTCCGTCACGGCCGCGTAGCTGGTGGGCACCTGCGCGGTGATAGGGACGCCCACCTCCTTGGCCACGTAATCGGCGATCGGCTTGGCCGAAACCAGCACGGTCTGCGCCTGCTGCGAGGGCACGAAGGCCATCACCAGCGCCGCCTTGGCGGCCTCCTCGGAGGACCCCGAGGGCGTGTTGGAGGCGCCGCCGCAGGCCACGGCGGCGAGGCTCAGACAGGCTGCCAGAAGCGCTGGAAATCGGTGCTTTTGCAGGTTCACGACAGCTCTCCAGTGGTCGCGGTGAGGGCCGAGGGCGCGGCTACTATAGCAACCGTGAGGGTGCTCAGCGAGGGTCGCTGCGCGGTGTTCCGCGAGCCCTCCGGACCCTCCGGCGTGAAGCTCGAGGAGCGGCCTCTGACCGAGCCCGCCGAAGGCATGGTGGCGGTCGACATCCGGGCCGCCGGGCTCAACCACCTCGACCTCTGGATGGTCTCGGGCGCCCAGCGCATCGAGCCGCCGCGCGTGCTCTGCGCAGACGGTGCGGGCGTGGTCGCCGCGTCCGCCGCCGAGGGCTGGAAGACCGGAGACGAAGTGGTCTTCTACCCGGTCGTGTGCGATTGGTCGTGCCCGCAGTGCCGGGCGGGCGAGCAGGTGCTCTGCCCGCACTTCGGCATCTTCGGCGAGCACACGGATGGCGCCGCCTGCCAGCGCTTCCTGGTGCCCGCCGAGAACTTACGGCGCAAGCCCGCCGGCCTCTCCTGGGAGGAGGCCGCCGCCTTCCCGCTCACCTTCCTCACGGCCTGGCGGATGCTCACAACTCGTGCCTGCCTGCAGCGCGGCGAGACCCTGCTGGTGGTGGGCGCGGGCGCCGGCGTGGCGGCGGCCGCCATCGCCATCGGCAAGCACCTGGGCGCGCGGGTGTTCGCGACCTCGCGCTCGGAAGAGAAGCGGGCGCGAGCGGAACAGCTGGGTGCAGAGGCGACGTTCGATTCCAACGGCTTCGCCAAGCCGGTGAAGGAAGCCTCGGGCGGCGGCGTCGACGTGGTCTTCGAGCACGTCGGTCCGGCCACGCTGACCGACTCTCTGCGCTCGATCCGAAAGGGTGGACGCGTGGTCTTCTGCGGATCGACCTCGGGGACCAAGGCCGAGGTCTTCATGCCCGGCATGTTCTTCGGCCAGGCCAGCCTGCTGGGCTCGACCATGGGCAACGCGTCCGAGTTCGACGCGGTGCTGAAGGCGATCGACGAGGGCATGCGACCCGTGGTGGATTCGGTGTGCCCGCTGGACCGCGTGCAGGAGGCACTCGAGCACCTCGAGCGAGCCGAGCAGTTCGGGAAGGTCGTCCTCAAGGTGTCCGACTGACCGGCGTAGCGGCCACCCGCGTCCGCGCTCGGGGCCGCCGGAGCGAGGGCGACCGGCCGCGCATCCTGCTCGCCAACGACGACGGCGTCAACTCGCCCGGCCTGCACGCGCTGTACGCCGAGTTGAAGAAGTTGGGCGAGACCACCATCGTGGCGCCGGACGCCGAGCGCTCGGCCGTCGGGCACGCCATCACCACGCTCACGCCGCTGCGCGTGAAGCAGTTCCGGCTGGGCCGCGAGCTGGCGGGCTACTCGGTCAACGGCACGCCCGCCGACTGCGTGAAGCTGGGTGTGGGAGCGCTCTTCAAGACGCCGCCCGACCTGGTGGTCTCCGGCATCAACCTGGGCGGCAACACCGCCACCAACATCATCTATTCGGGCACCGTTTCGGCGGCCACCGAAGGGCGCATCCTGGGCATCCCCTCGATCGCGGTCTCCCTCAACACCTTCCTCAATCCGTACTGGGACTACGCCGCGCGCTTTGCGCGCCAGGTCGCGCGCGAGGTGCTCAAGCGCGGGCTGCCGCCGCGCGTGCTGCTCAACGTCAACGTGCCCAACTTGCCGCCGGAGAAGATCAAGGGCGTGCGCTTCACGCGCCAGGGCGAATCCGCTTTTGTCGAAGACTTCGAGAAGCGGGAGGATCCCCGCCGCCAGCCTTACTACTGGCTGGCGGGGTCCTACAAGATGAACGACACCGACCAGGACACGGACGCCTGGGCGCTGGACGCGGGCTACGTGAGCGTGAGCCCGATCACCTACGACCTCACGGCCTACCAGGTGCTGCCGACGCTCAACGACTGGGGCCTGAAGGCATGAGCGGCTACCAGATCGTGGAGCGCACCCAGCTGGCGGATTCCGAGCTCCAGGGATTCCAGTTCGGCACCAACATCTGCCTGATCTTTGTCGACATGGAGCCCGGCCAGGGCCCGCGCCTGCACCGGCACACGTACGAGGAGACGTTCATCACGCTGGAGGGGCGCGCCACCTTTACCGTGGGGTCCGAGACGCTCGAGGTGGTGGCGGGTCAGGTCGTGGTGGTGCAGGCCGGGGTGGCGCACAAGTTCGTCAACTCAGGGGAGGGGCGCCTGCGGCAGATCGACATCCACTCCAGCCCACGGTTCGTGACCGAGTGGCTCGAGGAGTGACCCCTACCCCTAGGCGAAGGCCTGCGTCCCCGTGATTTCCTTGCCGATGATCAGGGCCTGGATGGAGTCCGTCCCCTCGTAGGTGAAGACCGCCTCCATATCGGCCTGGTGGCGGGCCACGTGATTGTCCAGGAGGATCCCGTTGCCGCCCAGGATGTCGCGCGCCGTGGCCGCCACCCAGCGCGCCTTGCGGGCGTTGTTCATCTTGGCCAGCGAGGCCATTCCGGGCGTCAGCCTCCGCGCGGCCGCCAGGCCCGACAGCCGCCAGCACAGCAGCTGCATGGCGGTGATCTCCGAAAGCATCCGGGCCAGCTTGTTCTGCACCAGCTGGAAGCCCGCCAGCGGCTTCCCGAATTGGGTCCGCGACTGCGCGTACTCGAGCGCCGCCTCGTAGCAGGCAACCGAGTGGCCGAGCGCCTCCCAGGCCACCCCGTAGCGGGTCGCGGTGAGCACGCGGGCGGTGTCAGCGAAGGAATCCGAGCCCTCCAGCCGGTTCTCCAGCGGGATCTCGACGTTTTTGAACTCGAGCTCCGCCTGCCAGACGGCGCGCTTGGAGATCTTGCCCTTCATCACCTCTGAGCTGAGGCCCGGCGCCGGCCGTTCCACGACAAAGCCGCCCACCTCGCCCTTCTCGTCACGCGCCCAGACCACCAGCACGTCGGCGAACGAGCCGTTGCCGATCCACTTCTTGCGACCGTTCAAGACCCAGCGGTCGCGCTCCTGGCGGGCGGTCGTCTCCAGCAGCAGTGAGTCGGAGCCGTGGTCGGGCTCGGTGAGGGCGAAGGCGCCGATCTTCTCGAAGGCGGCCATCGGCGCGAGCCAGCGCTTCTTCTGGGCCGGCGACCCGAGGATGGAGATCGAGCCCATCGCCAGGCCGGAGTGCACACCGTAGAAGGTGCAGATGCTGCCGTCGCCGCGCGCCAGCTCCATGCCCACCAGCCCGCTCGCCATCGGCGACAGGCCGGGGCAGCCGTAGCCCTTGGTGGTGCCGCCGGCAACCTCCAGCCGAGCCAGCTTGGGGACGATCTCGAAGGGAAACTCGGCCTCCTCCCAGTAGTCGTTGATCATCGGAATGACTTCGCGATCACTGAACTCCCGGACGCGGTCGCGCACCTCGCGCTCGCGGGACGTGAGCAGCTCGTCCATCAGGTAGAAGTCGGTGGCGGGGGTGGTCCGTGTCTGGCGCGGCGTCAGCGCGGCCGCCGCGCGGCGCGCCGGCCTACCGGTGCGGGTGGACCTCGCGGGTTTGCCCTTGCGCGCCTTCACGTTCCATATGGTGGCAGATTTCCTGACAGATTGGCTATCACTATTCGTGCAGCAGGTCTCGGGCGGTGTAGGACCGGTTGGCTTCGGGCGGCAGCACGCGCACGCCCGGCACCACCAGCGCCTCCGGCGCCCGGCTGTGCACCGGTAGCGCCACGCCCGGGCGCACGGCCTCGACCATGCGCACCACGTCCTCCGGCCAGGAGTGGCCGCTGCTCCCGATCGGCAGGAAGCGCAACGAGAGCTGGCGCACCCAGGCTTCCATGACTCTGTAGGTGGGGTCGTACACCCCCAACGGCGGCCCGTTGCTGTGGACGTAGACCGAGCCCGGCGGCGGCCGCAGGTCGATCAGCAAGGGCAGGCTCTCGTAGCCGAGCTGGACCACGAAGCGCCGCGGGTCGGCGCGCACCTCGGCGACTTCGAGCACGTCGGGGTGCCCGGCGATGATGGCGGCCTGCGGCTCCATGACCAGCCGCCGCCCGTGGACCGCCGCCGCGGCCGCCAGGCGCGCGACCCGCTCGCGGTTCATGGGATAGAGGTTGGAGACCACCAGGCCCGGTTCTGAGGCCAGCAGCGCTTCGTAGCCCGCGAGCACCTCCCGCTCGCTCAAGCGCGGCGGCCGCAGCGGAGCGTCCGCCGGAGCCGGCACGGCCGGCTCCAGCGCCACGCCCTCCTGGACGAGCACGTCGACCCCGCGGGCCGCCTCGGCGAACGCCGCGGTCAGCTCGGGGTGCAGCCCGTGCCAGCGGTGGTCGCCGGTGTAGGCGAGGCGCAGGTCGGGCGTGCGCACCAGGTAGCCGGTGGCGCCCGGCAGGTCGTGGTCCACGGCCACCGGCGTGACCTCGATCTCGCCCCAGGCGACGGGGCGCCGATCCTCCAGCGCGACCCCCCGCGGGCTGCGCCAGGGCAGGTAGCCGGCGGCAGCCACGGCGGCACGCAGGGACTCCATGGCCGCCGGGTAGTGCAGCGGCACGTCCGGGTGCAGGAAGCGCACCAACGCGGTGTGGTCGAGATGGAGGTGACTTATGAACACGGCCGTGCGGCCGTCCCAGCTGTCGTAAAGGCCTTCCAGGCGGGGCGCCGAGCCTACCGCCAGCAGGTCCTCCAGCTCGCGGCCCGCGCGGGGCGCCAGGCCCAGCGAGAAGGGCGCCTGGCCGGGCGCGTGCTCGAGCCCGAAGTCGAAGAGCAGCCGCCTCCCGCCGTATTCGACGGTGAACTTGAGGCCCGTCGGATTGCCCAGGTTCAGAAAGGTGAGGCGGCTCTCGTCAGTCATCGAAAACCGCCCATCATATGCGGGGCATGGCGACCACCAGGCGTCGGCCGCGGCGGCAGGACCGCGAGCTCTCCGGCTACCTCCTGATCTCGCCCGCCATGCTCTTCCTGATCGTCTTCGTGGCCATCCCCGCGCTCTGGATCTTCTGGCTCTCCTTCCAGCGCTGGGACCTGATCAGCGGCACCTCGGACTACATCGCGACGGCCAACTACGAACGGCTGCTGCTGCGCGACGACGTCTTTCGGAAGAGCGTCTACCAGACCGTGTACTTCGTGGTGGGCACGGTTCCAACGAGCATGGCGCTGGGCCTGTTTCTGGCCGTGCTGCTGAATCGCGCGATGCCGCTGCGCGACCTGCTGCGCACGCTGATCTTCACGCCGTACGTGATGCCGATCGTGTCCACGGCGCTCATCTTCAGCTTCATCTACCACCCCGACGTGGGCGTGCTCAACGCGCTCCTCAACGTGTTCGGATTGCCCAAGATCAACTGGCTCAACTCGCCGCGCGCGGTGATGCCCGCGATCATCATCTACAGCGTCTGGCAGCACACCGGCTACAACACGGTGATCTTTCTGGCCGGGCTCGCCAACCTGGGACCAGAGCTGGACGAAGCCGCACGCGTCGACGGCGCGCGCGCCTGGACGCGCTTCTGGCACATCACCTGGCCGCTGCTCTCGCCCACCACCTACTTCGTGCTGCTCGTGAACATGATCGCGTCCTTCAAAGTAGTGCAGCCGATCCTGATCTTCGCCGGCGGCGTGGGCGGAGCCGTGGCCGGCGCGGGCGGGCCCGACAAAGCGGCGGAAACGATTGGCTATTACCTCTACGTGCAAGCCTTCTCGTTCTTCCATGCGGGCTACGCGGCGGCGATCTCGGTGGTGCTCTTCGTGATCATCCTGGCCATCACCGGCCTGCAGATGGGCGTGCTCTCACGACGGGTCTTCTATCGATGAGAATGCGCCGCCGCGTGCTCGGCCTGCTGCCGCGCTACCTGGTGCTGGTGCCGGCGGCAGCGCTCTTCGTCTTTCCTTTCTACTGGATGCTGGTCATCTCACTGGGGACGCTGCAGTCGGTGTTCGTGTTCCCGCCCATCCTCTACCCGCTGGGCCACTTCGAGAACTACCTGTCGGCCGTCGGCCTGTACCCGGATCCCTCGACCGGGCAGTTTCTCCAGATCCCCTGGGCGCGCTACTTCCTGAACACGATCATCGTGGCCGCCAGCACCACGGCGCTGGTGATCGTGACCTCGGTGCTGGCCGGCTACGCCTTTGCCTCGATGCCGTTTCCCGGCAAACGCGTGATCTTCGCACTGGTTCTGGCGATCTACATGGTCCCGGCCGAGGTCACGCTGGTGCCCAACTTCATCATCCTGGCCGACCTGCACTGGATCGACAGCTACCAGGCCCAGATCGCGCCCTTCGGAGCCTCGGTCTTCGGGATCTTCCTGATGCGCCAGTTCTTCCTGGGCCTGCCCAACGACCTTTGGGAGGCGGCGCAGCTGGACGGGACCGGGCACCTACGCTTCCTGTGGTCGATCGCGGCCCCCCTGGCGCGGCCGCCGATGGTGACGATCGCCCTCTTCCACTTCGTGGCCAGCTGGAACGCCTTCCTCTGGCCGCTGATCGTGACCAACAGCGACAGCTACCGCCCGGTCCAGGTC